>CBAAAE010000121.1:0-8884 GCA_964658845.1 uncultured Novosphingobium sp.
CCAGCGAAGATCATCCACAGTAAAACGCCAAGGCAAGCCGCGCCTGCGCCAGCCAGCCCTGCAAGCACCATCGGCGGTGCGAGCGCGGAAGCGGGAGCGTCCGCGGTGCGCCGAAGCGTATCCGCCGCAAGCAGCTCCAGGAACGGATCGCTGCCGCCCTGCGCGCGTTCGTGGAAGGTAGTCAGCCGGTCCTCCAACGCAGGATGCGCCGTTTCCGCACGCCGTACCGCGCGGTCGCGTGTGAGTTTTGCCAGCGGCCAGATCAGACCAGCCGCGGCAGCGATCGCGAGAGCCACAATCAGCACCGCTCGGGCACGGGTGACGCCGGTCTGCGGGAATGCGGCATGGTTCAGCAGGAACACCAGGGCCGCCGTCAGCGCCAGCGCGGTGCCGAAGAAGATGGCCGCGCCCATCAGGCCAGCGCGCCACTGCAGCGTCCGCCGCACCCGCGCAATGTAGCTGTTCAGATCGCTTGCCTTGCTCATGCGTCCTCCCGCTGCGTGCCCATGTAGCCCGTGGCCAGCACCGTCTCTGCGAGCGCAACCAGCAGTGCAAGCAGCATAACGTACCACCACAGGCTCACGGGCCGGTACCGGATTTCATTTGTAGTGTTGGACGAGGCTGCCGCGGGAGCGTTCGCATTGCTGCCGCTCCAAAGCTGCTGCACATCGTCCGGCATTGGTTGCAGATCGCTCTCGAGCCGGTCAGGATTGACGCCGATCACCGCGTCCTTGCCATTTGCAAACCGCACCTGGTAGAACCCCGCACGATCCAGGCGGAAGGCCTGGGCTGTGCGTGCCTGCTCAAGCGAAAGTGGACGCTTGCCGTCTGGATCGACGACCTCCGCGCTCGCGGTTGCGCCAGTCGTAGCACCGCTCGAACGCAGTTGCACAAAGCTGTCCACCCGCCGTGATCCGCTGAGCCGCCCTGTGCCCGAAAGATACCGGGCCGTTCGATCGACGAAGGCAACGAACACGGGATGGAGCGGCAGATCGTTCGTCAGGTTATCGAACCCGGTCGTGAAGACGACCACGTGCCCCTCGCCCATGCTCTTGTCGAGCAGCAGCGGCGTTCCATCACTAAGCCGCGCGGTCACACGCGCGCCTGCCGGATCGACGACTGACGCGTACAGCACCTTGCTCTCAGACCATCCACCATTGTCGCGACCGGGCTGCGCATCCTCGAGCGCGGGATAGGTGAAGTCCACCTGGCCGACGGATACCGATCCACTGCCGCCGCGCGCATACTGGTTCACCTGCTTCACGTCTGAACCCCACAAGGGTATTGCGGCATGGTGTCCCGCCCCGGTGCCGAGCGCGACCAGCACGCTGCCACCCTTGGTCACGTAGTCGCGTAAATTGCGCTCAAAGATCGGCGGCAGCGACACCGCATCGGCCAGCACCACGAAGGAGAATCGCGACGGATCAAGATCGTTCGTCTGGCCCGCGGAAACCGCCTGCAGGGTGAACGAGGCCTGCGCCGCCGCACTCAGCGCCGCTCCAAAGTAGAGTTCCGATCGCGTGTCGCCGCTGCCGCGCACGAACAGCACGCGCTCTGGATCGGACCGCCGCACCGCAAACACACTCGCATCATCCAGGGGAAAGGCGTCGCCCGCATCTACGCGCACTTCACAGCGATTGAAGCCATAACCAATATCCAGCGGAGAGAACTCGACGGTGGCGCGGCCATTCGCGGGCACATCCACGCGCTTGGCCGCAACGCTTCTGCCATTCACCAGTAGCGAAACGTTCTTCGTCGCAGCGGGTGTATTCAGACCTGCGATCACGGCTAGCACGCGCGACCGCTTCGTGTCTTTCGGATCGGCGAGTTCCGCGGGCGCATCCACACTGGCCACCGTCCAGTTCGCCGCGGCCGCGCCTTTCGCGACGGGATGCAGGATAAGCTGCGTCTCGGACGGCAGCACCATGTCGGCGAAATTCGCGGGCATAGCGGACTTCTGCATGTCACTGAACAGGTGCAGGTCGGCGGGCCCGTGCGTCTGTTCCCCGAGCGTACGAATATCGCGTCCAAGCTCGCCGAAGCTGGCATGACCGTCGCCCGGCTGGATGCCGTCCAGCGCGCTGCGCAATTGGGCCGCGTCACTGACAGGCTGGGTCAGCATTTGCACCTGGCCGCCGAGCGTAACGATCTGCGCCTTCTGCGAGGCAGGCTTGGCCGCCAGCAGGGCAGCAGCCTGCTGCTTCGCGTCGGCGAAGCGCGTGCCCGCGCGCATGCTGAAGCTGTTGTCGAGCACGATCAGCAGGAGGCGTCCGTTGGGGTCGTTTGCAGGCCGACGTACAAAGGGATTTGCAAACGCAAGCACTACCAGCAGGAGCAACGCCGCACGTAGCGCGAACAGCAGCAGGTGCTTCAATCGACGGTGTTTTGTGGAGCTCTGGGTGCCGCGCTCAAAAAACATCAGCGACCCGACTGGCCGTGGCACCGTGATGTGCCGCTTCAACAGGTGCACAAACACCGGCACGCTAAGCGCCAGCAGGCCGCCGAGAAACCACGGCGCTAGAAAGCCCATGCTGCCTCCACACCCTGTTCGCCGCTTTCGAAGCGCAAGTGGTTAAGCAGCATCATCAATTGCCAGCCTCGCGCAGCGTCAGGTATTCGCGGAGTGCGTGATCCAGCGGCTGATCGGTCAACAGCAGCTGATAGTCCATGCCCGCCGCGCGCGTCTTCGACCGCAGTGCTTCAACATGCGCATCGACCTTCGCGCGATAAGTTGTCTTTGTGTACTCGGGGATGACTTCGATCCTCTGCTCCGTCTCAAGATCGACCAGCACGGCGGGTCCATTCATCACGGGCCGCAGTTCTTGGGGATCCAGAATATGAAACAGCACCACTTCGTTGCCATGAAATCGCAGAGGCTCAATGGTGTGGACCACGACTTCCGGGTCTTCGTAGAAGTCAGAGATAACAACCGCGATGCCGCGCCGGTGCAGCAACTGCTGAAAGTGCCGCAGCGGCTTGCCGAAGTCGGTTCGCGCGCGGGGCTCTGCACCCTCAAGCCCGCTCATCAATCGTGCAAGCTGACCCTGCCGCGCAGAGGGTCGCACGTACTCACGCACCTCGTCGTCGAAGACAATCAGCCCCGCGGCATCGCGCTGATTCTTGATGGCAAGATAGAACAGCGAAGCGGCTATGAAGCGTGCATAATCCATCTTCTTGGGACCGCCGCTGGTGTATTCCATGCTTTTGCTCGCATCCAGCAAAACAGTCAACTGGCTGTTCGTTTCGCCGCGATAACGCTTGATGTAGGTGCGATCCGTGCGGCCGTACAGGCTCCAGTCCACATGTCGCAGATCGTCCCCCGGCACATAGGCACGGTACTCCGCGAACTCCTGGCTGAAGCCGAAGTCCGGCGAGCGATGCAGGCCCGCGACAAAGCCGTCGACTACCGTCTTCGCCAGAAGATCGAGCGACGAGATGGTGCCCAGCACCGCGGGATCGAGGAAGCGCTGCATCCGCTGTTACTCCTTTGGCCGCTGCACGTGCGCGATCAAACGGTTAAGGATGTTATCCGTGTCGACCCGCTCGGATTCCGCATGAAAGTTCAAGAGAATGCGATGCCGCAGGACGGGCACGGCAACAGCGCAGATGTCTTCGTAGGAGACGTGATAACGTTTGCGTGACAGGGCGCGCGCCTTGGCTGCCAGCACGATGAACTGCGCCGCCCGAATACTGCCGCCATAACTGACGTACTTCTTGACGAAGTCCGGTGCGTTGTCGTTCTTATGGCGTGTTGCGCGAACTAAATTAACGACATACTTCGCCAGTGTTTCCGCGATAGGTACCTGGCGCACGAGTTGCTGAAAGTCGAGTAGCTCTTCGGCATTGGTCACCGGCACAATCTTCGGCGCGCGTGTTGCCGTGGTCATGTCGACGACCTTTAACTCGTCTTCAGGGCTCAGGTAATCAAGGATCGAATTAAACAGAAACCGATCGAGCTGTGCCTCGGGCAAAGGGTACGTGCCTTCAAGCTCGATCGGGTTCTGCGTGGCCAGTACGAAGAACGGCGCGGGCAGGCGATAGACGTGTCCGCGCACCGTGCACGAGCGCTCCTGCATCGCTTCCAGCAGCGCCGCCTGCGTCTTTGGCGGTGTGCGGTTGATCTCGTCGGCAAGCACGAGATTGCCGAAGATGGGACCATGCACGAAGGTCCACTTACGATGTCCCGTGACTGCGTCTTCTTCGATGATGTCGGTGCCCGTGATGTCTGACGGCATGAGGTCGGGCGTGAACTGGATGCGCCGGAACTCAAGCCCGAGCGCGTCCGCAACCGTGCGCACCATTAGCGTCTTCGCCGTGCCGGGCATGCCTGTCAACAGCACATGGCCGCCGACGAACAGCGCGATCAGCACCTGGTCGAGCACTTCATCCTGCCCGACGATGACTTCACGCACCTGCCGCATGATGTTCTCGCGCACCCCGTGGAAGCGTTCGATGCGCCCCTGTAGTTGTGCTGCGTCCGGCTCCAGATCGGTAAACGTACCCATGCGTTGTATGCCCTTTCTATGCCTAATTCGTCTTTGACTGACCGTGTTGCAACTGCAGCAGCAGCTTCTGCGCGGGCCGGTAATCCGGTGCTGCTTCCAGTGACACCAGGACGCTCTCTTCCGCCTTGTCGCGCTGTCCCGCTGCGAGATACGCCTCGGCAAGGTTGTACTCCGCGCCGGCCTTGTCCAGCGGAGCGGACGCGATGACTGCGCGGAACTCGCGGATCGCGCCGTCATACTGCTGTTGCGCCAGCAGCAGATCGCCAAGCCGATGATGCAGATCCGCATCCTTCACAGGGTAGATGTAGATAACACGCATGAGCGTAGCCGATGCTGCGGTCTTGTCACCCGCGGCATCTTCAAGCGACGCAAGCCGCTTCAACAATTCGGGCTGCGCGCCACCCTGATGTTCGAACTGCACCAGTGCGGCAGCTTCGGCTTTGGCATCGCCCTTGTTCTTCTCTGCATCTGCCAGTAATTCGTATGCGTTGGCATCGCCGATGTACTCGGGATACAGCTTGATAACAGCGGGCGCCTGTGCGATCACTGCGTCATCCTGCTTTGCCTGCGCGGCTGCCACCAGCGTTTTCAGCTTGCCGCGCCACTCATCGAAGTGTGCTGCCTCGTTGCCGTATTTCGTCTCTATCCAGGCAAGGTACTGCTTGTCGAACGCTTCGGGCGAAAGGCTGAGATTCTGCTGCACGGCATCCGCTGTTGTCTTCTGCGCGGCGTAGGCATGCACCATGTCCAGCAGCTTTTCCTCTCCCCATTTCGAACTGATGTAGTCGCAGATACTGCCCGCCTGAAAATACGAAACAATTACCTGCTGCGGATACTCTGGAAAGACAAACCCACGATCGAGTTTGGCAATCGGTAAGAGCTTCTTGTCGCGGATGGCAAGCAGCACGTCGGGAGTTACACGGTCGGCCCACTCTGCCGAGCGCTGGCCTTCCTCGTGTACGGCAAGGCCCTCGGTGAACCACCTTGGCACGCGCTGATTGGTCGCCGTGATGATGAAGACGTGGCTCATCTCGTGCCACAGGGTTGCGCCCCAGTTAAAGTCGCCGGGCTTGCGTCCGCTGGGGCTGTCCATGGCGACGACTTCGCCAAAGGTAACCCCCAGCGCACCCAGCCCGGGCATGCCCATGGTGCGCACGGCAAAATCCTCATGGTTGGGATAGACCTCAACCTGCACGGGCGCCGGCAGCGTCATGCCGTACTTCTTCGAGTAAGTGGAAAGAATGGCATGCAGCTCAGCCTGGAGATAGGGCAGCAGTAAGTCATTTTCCTTCTTCTCCAGTTTTATCACCGTGGTGCTGTCACTCGTCGTATCGAAGTTTTTGTAACTATCCAGCAGTCGCAGGCTGTTGACGGTAGCAGGATTCTTATAGCTGTTGCTGTAGGCGAGTTCGAGTTCCTTTAGCGGCTCGTCTTCCTTGCCCAGACGCATTAGCTCGATGCCAAGCGCGGAGTGCGCCGACCACAGCTTCGGATCAGCTTCAATAGCTTTGCGGTCATACGCCGCCGCATCGTTGTAACGGTAATGCAGCTCAAGATGGTGCGCTACCTGCTCATAACCCTCACCATAGTGCGGATTGATCGCCGCAATCTTGGCGAACCATGCATCGGGCGCGCGGTCTGCGATGAGTTCCAGCGCCGCGTGAATTGCCATCGCATCGAGCGCGTCATCCTCCAGCGCAATGGCTTTATCCGCTTCTGTGGCGGCAAGTTCGCGGTTGTCGTTCTCAAGTGCGATTTTCGCCGCAAGCTCGTGCGCTGCAGCAAGCTTTGGATCGAGCGACTCAGCCTTTGCGAGGTACTCGCTCGCCTTGCCGTTGTAGTCCTCGGCAGAGATCAGGGCCAGTCCCAGATCGGCGCCCGCACTGCTCGGATCCTTTGCAAGCGCCTCTTGAAACAGCCCCGCGGCTTCGGGGTTGTTGAACCGCTCGTGCAGCAGCATGCCCCAGCGCACCTTGTAGAGCGCCGGGCTCTCGGCCGGCTGTGTCGCCACCCGAAACTGGTCGTTTGCAGCAGTCCACGCTTCCAGGCCCCAGAAGCCTTCGGCGCGCGCATACGCGTCTCTGCCCTCGGTCAGTTGCGTGAAGCATGCGTCGGCCTGCGTGCGCTGACCGTGTTTGCGCAGAGTCCAGCAGGCCTGCGGCGTGGCAGCGCATGCAGCCGAAGCAGTGAGCAGCACGGTCGCGAGAATGACTTTGTGGCTTGTCATTTGTCGAGCTCCTCCTGTACCTGCGCAAGCTCAAGCAGTGCAGCAGTAAGCTGCCGCTTGTAGTCGCCCGGCTCCATCGCTGCCTTGCCGTATTTCAGAACGTCGATCTTCTGATCGAGCTCTTCCTTTTTCGCGAGCAGCGCCTGTTTCGCGGGATCGCTAGCAGCCTTCTGCGCGGCTCCAAAACGCAGGATCGTAAAATTACTGAGTAACTGCCCATGCCCATTGCCGGCTTCACGCACCGGATCTCCATGGCCCGTGTCATCGAAAACGGCATGTTCGGTGGCGAGGCGCTTCTGCGAGTCGTAAAACGCGGACGTCTTTTTCGCCGCGTACACGTAGGCCTCCATGGCCGACACGGATTCACTCTTGTCCGTATCGGCGGCAGGGTCCTGCAGGGCTTCGACCCAGTAGCGCGCAAATACGGTAGCGTTCTTTTCCGTGCCCGCTTTGGTGGCAGCGATTACTCCGCGGCCGTTACGCTCAAGCGCGGCAACCGCTCCACCGCTCGCACTGGTGGTGTCTACGACAAGCTGCCGCTTCGCCGGGATGCGATCGCACATGGCTGCGATCTCCGCAGCTGAGAGATCGGGCCCAACCAGGTTGAACTTGTACTCGGAGCCGTCATAAGAACCATGACCAATCAGAATTAGTACAAAGTCGTCGCTTGCTGTAGCCTGCTGCGCGATGGCCGCAAAGGTACTGCGCAGCTGCGCCGCTGTGGCTTGCGCGCCAGTCAGCGTGTACACATGCGCGCTGCTGCCGGCAGACTTGAACACCTTGTCCAGATCCTTCGCCTGCGCCGTAAAACGCTGCTCGTAATCCGGCTCACCACCCAGCCCGGCAACGGTCACGTAGTAAGTCGCGGCGTGTAACTTGGCGGTAAATGCGAGTAACAGCAGCGTGGAAAGGATTCGCTTCATACCACACCCCACTTACGCCGCAGCAGCCACTCGACGACCGGCAGACCCAGCAGCAGGAGGAAGACGATCGGCATGTTCCATAAGTCCTTTGTGCTGCGTACCGAAATGCCTGCTTCAGAGTAAGAGATGTCGCGCGGCAGGTCCTTCAGATCGTTGCCGGTCCAGGCGCGTCCACCGGTCTCTTTCGCAAGTTGTTCCAGCAACTTCGGGTTGGCTTCCGTGTGGAAGTCCTCTGCGACACCGTCTTCACGTTGAAAGGTAAGCACATCCTCGCCCAGCTTTTCACTCTTACTGCCCGCGCTGCTGGCGGTTATTTCCGCGAGATACGGGCCAGGCTTTTCCGCGGTGTAGTCCGCCTGGTAAAGCCCCGGCGTCTCCTGCGACGGAGTCATATCCAGAACCGCATTCGCGTTGCCCGGCCCGACGATATGGGCGCTGACATGCGCATCGCGTGCGGGCTGAAACTGCTTGTCATGTACCTGCGCCGTAAGTTGCAGGCGGCCCGCATCGGACAGCGTCCGCGTTGACGAAGAAGCGGTCACCGCACCCGGCGTATCGGCCACCAGCCAGCGCACAAGCTGCTGCCAGAACAGGTTGTGCGACGGGTCACCAAGCGCCTCGCTCATCTGCCAGCGCCAGGTGCCGCCCGTGGCCAGGATTGCCGTGCGGCCGTTGCCGTAACTCTGCGTGATCAGCAGCGGCATCTTTTTGCGACCGGCATTCATCTCCGCCAGCACGGTTGCGCCGGGTTTGGGCGTGCCTGGGTCCTCATAGTCAGCGAGGTAGGTCAGCTTGCGCCACCGTTCCGCGTTCTTACCCTGGTCTTCGAGCAGGCGGGTCACGGGCGATTCGATGCCTGCCTGGGTGAGACTAACGGTGGCAGGATTGCGGTGGAAACTATTGCGTCCCGCGGGTAAGAAGGTTGGCAATAAGTCATTCAGGCTTGAGGAGGTCCAGCCTCCATCACTAAGCGACGAACGTCCACCGAGGAATAGAAGGCCACCGCCACGCCGATCGACATACTCGCGCAAGAGCTCCTGCTGCAGCGGGCTGAAGTAACTGGCATCGACCGACCCGATGATGATGCCGCTGTACTGAAATAAATCCTCGGCTTTGACCGGAAAGCCATCGGCCAGTTCGTCTGGATTGTTGATGCCTTGGCGATAGATCTTGTTCTCGCTGGTGCGCAGCATGGAGACGATCTGCACGCTGGGATCGTCCTCTTCCGC
>CBAAAE010000122.1:0-8883 GCA_964658845.1 uncultured Novosphingobium sp.
GGGCATGTGCGGGATTGTCGGACTGTTCATCAAGGACAAGGCGCTCGAGCCTGAACTCGGTCATCTCATGTCGGGCATGCTGACGACCATGTGCGACCGCGGACCGGACAGCGCGGGTTTCGCTGTTTACGGGCAGCCTGAGAGCGGCCACTCCAAGATCACGTTGCAATCCGCGACACCGGACACGGCTTTCGCCCGGCTTGCTGCGTCGATCGGACAAGCCATCGATGCCGAGGTGAAGAAGTTCGTGCACGAGGGCTACCAGTCGGCATATGCCATCCTCGACGGTCATCATGACATCATGCACCGCATGAGCACGTTGCTGCTGGAACGCGAGACGCTCGACGCAGAAGAGATCCGGATGATCATCGCCGGGGAAGAGCTGCCGGCAGCACGCACGCCGCTGTCCCATGCCGACTCTGGTCCTTCGGACACGCAGAAGGTGCTGAAGCCCGAGGGCGGACGCACACCTGGCTTCGGCGAAGGACGTCCTTCACCCGCATGATCACGATCACAACAGCAGTAGAGAGGGCAGCCGCGAGGTTGCCCTTTCTATTGCCGATAGCCTAGTCGGTCAGAATCAGCCGCAGGTCACGCAGGTTACTGCCAGTCGGTCCGGTGTGGATGGCGTCGCCGACTGCCCACAGCAGAGGTGCCGAGTCGAATCGTTTCAGCGCATCCTCTACGTTCAAGCCGGCTGCAGCAGCACGTGCGAACGTCCTCTCGTCGCACACCGCGCCAGCGGCGTTGCTGTGGCCGTCGATGCCGTCAGATCCCGCGCTGAGCACGGTTGCAGACTCTCCCCGCCGTGAAAGTTCCGTTGCGCTCCACAGAGCGAAGTGCTGGTTGCGGCCCCCCTCGCCTGCGTGCACCGGCACGTTGACGCCAATCTCCCCAACCGAAATCAGGCAGGTCCGGCTGCCGTGTTCGCGGCTCAGTGTGGCACTTCGGTCCAGCAGGTAGCGCGCTGCTTCGCGGTATTCCCAGTCGTCGCAGGTATTGTCCACCACTGCGTGAAAGCCGCCGATTTCCGCGGCAGCAGCAGCCGCAAGGGCCAGGTGATCGCCCGAGAGGAGCACCTCCCAGTGCGATCTCGCGAAGGCAGCATCGGTGGCCTTGGGCGTCTCGGGCATGGCTGCGCTCTCAAACCATGCACAAACGCTGGCGGGAAGGACGGTCGTTGCGCGCAGGCTCTGAAACAGGATCCGTGTCTGCGCCACCGTCGTGCTGTCAGGAAGTGACGGCCCGGAAGCAATCGCATCCGGCGACGCAGCCGGCACGTCCGAGATCAGCAAAGTGCACTGCATTCGCGCCGCTGCGGCCGCGAGTGCCAGCCTGCCACCCTTTACGGCGGAGAGGTGCTTGCGCAGCGTGTTCATCGCCGTGATGTCCAGCCCTGAACCCACCAATGCTCGAGAAAATACCGCCAGATCAGCCAGCGTGATAGCGCGATCGAGCGGCTGCTCCACCATCGCGGATGCGCCGCCGCTGATGAGAAACAAGACTGCCGTTCGCTCGGTTGCACCGGTCAGCTTCGCAAGGATCAGGTCGGCCGCGCGCAGCGAATCGGATGTGGGGGTGGGATGCGCGCCGGGCAGGAACGCTACTCCCGGATGGCTCTCAAACGAGCCGGGCAAGGTCTCCGCCGGAGCGACCACAACTGCCTCATGTGCCACCTCTGACAGCGCGTCGGCGGCAGCCTCGTACATGGAGACTGCGGCCTTGCCCAGCGCGATGACAAGCACGCCATCCAGATCTGCCAGCGGAAGGGATTGGTCGCCAAGCATTAAGTTTCCGGCATGCACGCTGATCCTGCGCCGCACGGCTGCCCGCACATCCACAGCCTGCAGCGCTGCGGCAAAGATGCGGCGGCCCGCGTTACGCAACTGGGCGCTCAAGCTACCGGGACTCCTTTGCGTTCGCGAAAGGCGAGCAGCACCACGCCGGCACCCGTCAGCAGCGCCAGGGCTGACGCGAACAGGCCGCTGCTATAGCTATGGGTGCGGTTCAGCAGCCATCCCGTCGCGTACGGTCCCAGGAAGCCGCCGACGTTCCCGACCGAATTGATGGCCGCGATGCCCAGTGCCGCGGTCGCCACCGGCATGCGCTGGCTGCAGGCCGCCCAGAACACCGGCAGGGACGAGAACACGCCAAGCGCCGCCACCGACAGCGCCAGCGCCGCAAGCGTAGTGGTCGGCGCAAGCGCTGTCAAAGCGAAGCCGGCGCCTGCGACGCAATACGACAGGAAGAGGCTTCTTCTCCGCTGGTGCAGCAGGTCGGAAAGCCGGCTCCAAAGCAGCATGCCGGCGCCACCCAGCGCATACGGCACGGCGTTCACCCAACCCAGTGCACGCATCGAAACGCCGTGGCTGGCAAGCAGGCGAGGCGTCCAGAAGCCGAGCTCATACAAGCCGATCATCAGGGCAAAGTATGCAGTTGCGGGCGCAACCAGGTCCTTCAGGAGGGGCCGTGCTGTTGTCTCAGCCAGACCCTCCATCGATCGAACAGACTCTTCTTCGATGGCGGCGATCAGGCTGCGCTGCTCGGTGGCTGACAGCCACGGGGCCCTGCCCACGCCGGCGTGCAGCATCCACGGAACCGCGAGACCGAGTAACACGGCGGGCAGCGCCTCCAGCAGGAACAGCCATTGCCATCCCGCAAGGCCATGCCATCCATCCATTTGCATCAACGCAGCCGAGACCGGAGACCCGATCACGCTGGAAAGTGGGATCGCAAGGTAAAACAAGCCCAGTATGCCGGCGCGCGCCGAACCCGGCAGCCACCGCGTCAGGTAGAAGACGATGCCCGGAAAGAAGCCAGCCTCAGCCGCGCCCAGCAGAAATCGCAGCACGATGTAAGCCCTGGGCCCGTGCACAAACGCCATCGCCCCGGAGAAGATGCCCCACGTCACCATCAGCACGGCCACCCATCGCAGGGCGCCGACGCGTATCAGCGCGTAGTTACTTGGAACGGCGAAAAGCAGGTAGCCAAGGAAGAAGATCCCCGCGGCAAAGCCGTAAGTCGAGTCGCTGATGCGGAGGTCGTGATTCATCGCCAGCGACGCGAAGCCCACATTTACCCGATCCAGAAATGCCACGAAGTACAGCAGCACCAGGGGTGGCGCCACGCGGAACGAGACGCGTCGATAGATCCGTTGCAAGGCGTCGTTTTCCGCGGGTGTGCGCACGCAAGAACTCTACTGCATAGGCGAGGGAACCTTCGCGGATAAGATTCTGCGCGGCGCGCAACCGCTCCTGTCTCATACTGTGAGAACCGGCACCCTGTCGCAGGAGATACTATGACCCCTTTATCCTGTCCCGTTCGACTTTTGCAGCGCGCGGCCTTGATGCTCCTGCTTATGCTGGCGGCTGGTCCCGTGCGTGCGCAGGACGCGAAGCACACCGACCGCGCGCAATTGGAGGCCGTGCTGGTGCCAAGCCACGGCGTATTGATGAACGGCATCGTCTACGTCGCGGAGGGCGCTGGACCGCACCCGGTGGTGGTGCTGCTGCATGGCTTCCCCGGCAACGAGCAGAATCTCGATCTGGCGCAGGATATCCGCCGCGCCGGATGGGATGTGCTGTTCTTCCATTACCGCGGGTCGTGGGGCTCGCCGGGCGACTACTCCTTTTCGAATGGCGTGGAAGATACCTCTGCGGCCGTCGCTTACCTGCGCGATCCAGCTAATGCGAAGAAGCTTCGCATAGACCCTTCGCGCATCGTTTTGCTGGGCCACAGCGTCGGCGGTTTCAACGCAATCGAGGCGGGATCGGCGGACCCGGGCATTGCCGCGGTCGGCATCATCTCTGCGGCGGACATGGGAGGACGCGTGCCCCCTCACATCCCCAAGTTTGCCGAAGGCATGGCGCGCAAGAAGGTGGCCGACGCGCTGGCATCGCAGGGTCTGACCCCGCTGCGTGGCTGCACCGCAGAGAGCCTTGCGCAGGATGTGCTTGATCACGCGGCAGCATGGCGTTTTGAGAACCATTCCAAGGGTCTTGCCTCGCGGCCGTTTCTGAACATCACCTCGGACGACAGCAACGCGAAGGCAGACGACGATCTGGCCGAGGCCATCCGCAAGGACGGAGACACTCGTGTCACCACAGAGCATTTTGCCACGGATCACAGTTACTCAGACAAGCGCGTGGAAATGTCTGCGGCAGTGATCAAGTGGCTGCAGACGCTGCCCGCGAAGTAGAGTCAGGTGTGTAGTTTCAAGTTACGGAGAAGTGAAGATGGCAACAGTAAGAGTTTTCGCTCGATTGAAGAGTAAACCCGGTAACGAAGCAGCCATTCGCGAGGCGATGCAGCAGTTAGTCACCGCGACTCGACAGGAAAGCGGTGTTCTCTTTTATGAATTATTCGAGACCCTCGAGGGTGGCGAGTTCCTTGTGAACGAAGAGTACAAGGACCAGGCGGCTTTCGACTCGCACCTGGCTTCGGAGCACCTGCAACATACGGTCGCCTTCTGTACGCCGATGTTAGTGGGCGGGCTCAAGCTATGGAATACACAACGCATCGCGTAGGCGGGACGCCTTAAGTCATGCAGATGAAGAGTTGGGCGCAGGGCGGCGTTCCGAAGATCGGGACCATTCTTTCCATCGATCATCCAGCCGTCGTTGAGATTGCGAAACTGTCGGGCTTCGACTGGCTCTGGATCGATGCGGAGCACGGACGCTTCAACGAGCTAAGCGCGGCCACGGCGTGCGCCATCACGGCGGGGCACGTACCCACCTTCGTGCGTGTGCCGGATAAGTCGGAGACGACGATCAAGCGTTACCTCGATATCGGTGCCGACGGCATCATCCTGCCGCAGGTGTCATCGCTGGCCGATGCTCGAAACATAGCGCAAGCCGCGCTGTATCCGCCCAACGGCCAGCGCAGCGTGGGGATCGCGCGTGCCCACGACTATGGCCTGCGATTTGCGGAGTACGTCAAAGACCGGAGTTACAGCCTGATCGCGCAGATCGAGAACCTTGCCGGTATAAGCGAAGTTGACCGCATTGTGCAGGAGCCTTACATTGACGCGATCATCGTGGGCCCGTATGACCTGAGCGGCTCCTGCGGCGTGCCGGGTGACATTGCATGCGACCAGGTACAGCAGGGTATTGCAGTGGTATTGGCAGCCTGCAAACGGGCCGGTAAGCCGTGCGGGATCTTCGCTGCGGACGCTGCGGCGGCCAGGATATATATTGCGCAAGGTTTCGACCTTGTCAGTGTCGGCATTGACACCATGATGCTGGCCAACGCATATAAGGACTTACAAAGAAGTATGTAATATCCACTTACTTCGCTGTAAAAGACTGCTCCAGCGCAAGTGTCTTGGGCGGATAACATGCCGCCTGATCGCACGCCTGGTAGTGCAGCGCAGCCTTAAGCGTGTAAGCGCCCGGCTTCGCCTTCAAGTGTGCTGTCAGTGTCACATCGCCGGTGTACACGTCGAGCTTCGTCTTGGGCTCGAACGCGAAGCTGTACGCAGTACCGGCGGGAAAATCGACGTTAGTTACTTCCGCGCCATTGATATCTTCCACAAGCAGCTTCGTAGGGATCAGCATGTCACTCTTCGGCGTGTGGGAATTAATATGAAATCCCGGATCGATGCGGAAGTGTAACGCCAGTGTCGCGGGCTTTTCCGCCGGTATGCTCTGACCTTCCGCAATAAAGTCGACGTGACCCTTAGCCTTGGTGGGTGATTGTCCGCTGTTGAGGCTTTGTGCGCTCGCACGACCTGAGGCCCAACCGAAGTGCATACCCGATGCCCGCAGACCGAGGGTGATTGCCACCACCAGCATGAAGCCGACCACCACCGAAGTCAGGAACATGACAAACCGGCGCATATCAGCTCCCCGCCACGATCTTCTGGATGTTGCTCTCAGCCTCTTCCTTGCTGGCAAGGCCGATCGCCTGGGCGACGATCTTGCCGCTGCGATCGATGAAGAAGGTCGCCGGCAGCACGTCCAGCCCGCCGTACGCATCGCCAACCTTCTTATCGCTCATCAGGATGGTGTAGTCGACACCTGTCCGCTCCAGCGTTTTCTTAATCTGGTCCTTGATCTCTGGGCTCTGCGCGTCGTCGTCCTCGTTGATGCCGACGACTTCGAGGCCCTGCGCCGCGTACTTCTTCTGGAACTCCTCAAACCACGGCATTTCGACTTTGCAGGGCGTGCACCACGTGGCCCAGAAGTTAAGCAGCACCGGCTTACCCTTCAGGTCGGTCAGCGAGACCTGCTTGCCGCCGTTGCTGACCAGGCTGAAGGCTGCGGCAGGCTTACCGCGCAGATCGGCGATGGTGCCGCTCTCAGATGCGCTGGCGGTCGCACCCGGCTTGTCCACCGCGATGCTCATGGGCTGGCTGTGCGCCTGAGCCTCGGCTGCCTGCCGGGTGTGCAGGTTGTGGACGCCGCTCCATACCAGCAGCGCAACGACAAGAACAATGATTCCGCCAACCAGGGCATTTCGCATGTGAAAAGGAGCTCCATCAAAGCAGATGTGCGCAGGCAGCGCGCGGTTGCGCTTTTTGCTGATGCGCAGGGCTTTAGTCTACTCAGCCGTGAGACTCTCGCGCACACCAGGTGTTAGCTCCCGCTAACCTTTAAGGTAGGGCATCGATGCGTAGAATGGAACGACGACGCCGGGCTCTGAAAACGGTGCGGGAAAGCACACGAAACTGACAATGCATCGCTGGTCCAGACTCTTCATTCCCACGCTGCGCGAAGCGCCCTCCGACGCGGAAGTCGCGAGCCACCAGATCCTGCTGCGCGCTGGTTACATTCGCCAGCTCGGTGCGGGTATCTATAGCTATCTGCCGCTGGGTACGCGCTCGCTCAACAAGATCATCGCCATCGTGCGCGAGGAGATGGACACCATCGCGCAGGAGTTTTTTCTGCCCGCGATCCATCCCCGCGAGATCTGGGAAGAGAGCGGCCGCTGGACCGGCATGGGCGAAAACATGTTCCGCCTGAAAGACCGCAAGGGCGCCGACCTTTGCCTCGGCATGACGCACGAGGAAGTCATGACCTCGATCGCGCGCAACGAGGTGCGCAGTTACAAACAACTGCCGCAGATCTGGTACCAGATCCAGACCAAGTTCCGCGACGAGCCGCGCCCGAAGTCCGGACTGCTGCGCGTGCGCCAGTTCACCATGAAGGATTCGTACTCCTTCGACATCGACCAGGCCGGCCTTGACCTCAGCTATGACCTGCACGATGCCGCCTACCGCCGCATCTTTACGCGCTGCGGCCTGGAGTTTGTCGCGGTGGACGCGGATTCGGGCGCGATGGGCGGATCGCAGTCGCAGGAGTTTATGGTCTACACCGAGGCGGGGGAGGACTGGATTGCAAGCTCGCCCGACGGCAAGTATGCAGCGAACATCGAGAAGGCCACCAGCCGGCTTGAGCCTGTCACTGATCTCGATCCAGCGGGGGATGGCATGCCCGAACTGATCCATACGCCAGGCAAGGGAGCCATCGCGGACATATGCGACTTCCTACGGATCGAACCGTCGCAGGACATTAAGTGCGTAGCCTACATGGGCCAAATTCCCGGCCCTGACGGGACTGTCCTTGAGAAGCCGGTCATCGCCTTTCTGCGTGGCGATCACCAGGTGAATGAGACCAAGCTGGCAGGAGCGGCCAACTGCAATGAGCTGCGCCCCATGCAGGCCGAAGAGCTGGAGAAGTATATGAACGGGCCCGCGGGGTTCCTCGGCCCGATCGGCCTTTCGGTGCTGCCCGTCGAGGCCTTGAACGTGACCCGTGGTTTCTTCACGCACGGCGCGGGCATGGACAAGCTAAAGGGTGTCTCCGGCGACCTGCTGGCAAAAATCAAAGACGAGAGCGCGTCGACCGTGGTGCTGGACGAGGGCCTGCTCGATCGCAGGAACCTGGTCGCGGGCGCGAACAAACTCGACTATCACTTTCGCAACGTCACTCCCGGCCGTGACTTTCAATGGACGGTTGCCGCGGACATTCGCAACGTCGCAGCGGGCGAGCCCGATCCGCTTACCGGCCAGCCGCTGCGCCTGGGCAAGGCGGTTGAGATCGGTCACATTTTCAAGCTGGGCTACAAATACTCGCAGAGCATGGGCGCGCGCGTGCTCGACCGCAACGGCAAGGAGACGACGCCGATCATGGGCTCATACGGCATCGGCATCGAGCGGATTCTGACGTCGGCGATAGAGCAGTCCGCCGCGAAGGCAGGGAAGAACGACCGTGGTGAGTGGACCTATGTGCTGCCCACGGCCATTGCGCCGTACGGCGTCGTTGTGACCGTTACCAAGCAGACCGACGCCGCACTGGCCGAGGCCGGTGAGAAGATTGCCGCAGATCTCGAACGGTCGGGCTTCGACGTGCTGCTGGACGATCGCGACGCCAGCGCCGGCGTCAAGTTCAAGGACGCAGACCTGATCGGCGTGCCGTACCGCGTCACCGTCGGCAAACGGCTCGTGGACGGCTTTGTGGAAATGGTAGACCGGCTCCGAGGCACGACCCAGGAACTGCCGGTGGCTGAAGTGGTACCCGCGCTGACAACGTTGCGCGGGCAGACGGCACGGTAAGCGGGCGCGTCCAATCTCGGAAAGGGCAGCAGGAGGACGATGGCAGTCAAGGTGAAGCTCGGCGGCGACAGGCGGTACCAGGCGAGCGGACCCGTGCGCCGCATGGTGGGGCATCGTCCACTGTGGCAGCGCGCGCTGCTGTTCCTCGTCCTCGTAGGCCTGGCGGGGCTGCTGCTGGGCGGCATCGTTTTCGGCTATTACTACAACCAGTACCAGCACGTGGTGGACGAGCGCCTGAACAACGGGCCGCTGTTCGCCAGCACCGCGCAGGTGTACGCCGCGCCGCGCGAGGTGCGAGGCGTCTTGATCGAAATGGCGTTGACCGAGCA
>CBAAAE010000123.1:0-8858 GCA_964658845.1 uncultured Novosphingobium sp.
TCAGACCGCCGTAAACATGCCGCAGATCGCGTGCCTGCGCAATCATGGGCTTTGGCCCTGCCAAAACCGCTCCAAAGGGCGCATGCAGCGCCTTGTACAGCGAGACGAAAACAGAATCGAACTGCGATGCCGTGCGCTTGATATCGAAACCGGGCGTGCCCGTCAGCATAAATGCGCGCGCGCCGTCCCAGTGCGTCGCGATGCCCTTGCTCTTCGCCAGCGCGCAAACCTTCTCGAGCGTGGCGAATGGCACAGATTCACCATCGTGTCGGCGCACCGGGCTTTCGGTTGAAATGGCGCCAACCTTCAGCGGATAGGCGCGGTGCTCAGCATCCTCTACCGCTTTTGTGAAGTCGTCAATGGTCGGCGCGGCCCTGCCGGGCGCAATCGGCTGCAGGGTAATACCGCTCATGATGGAGGCGCTATCGCTCTCATCGGCGTACAGGTGGCTGTCTGCCTGCACGATGGCGTGCTTGTGATCGCCGCAGAGGATGCGCACCGCGAGGTTGTTGGCGAGCGTGCCGGTCGGCAGAAAGCAGCAGTCTTCCTTGCCCAGCATGGTGGCGAAGGTGCCCTCAAGCTCCGTGACCGCGCCACCCTTCAGGTAGTTGTCGGCAGCCAGGTCGTGCTTCGCCATGGCACGGGTCAGCGTTGCCAGGTAGCTCCCCTGCGAGACGGGTGCGGCATCGCTGGCAACGAAGACGGTACGCTCGGTGATGGGGGCGGTGGCGGCGGGCGTGGCGGCTGGCCCAAGGGAGCTCTGCGCAAACGCCGGCGTCAGCTCCGCCTGCGCCAACGCTGCCGCGGTCAGTGCGGCAGGCGCCGCGCTCAGCAGAAACGATCTCCGATTCATAGCCTGTCCCATGTCTTCACCGTTTCCTGTTTGTGTGTGCAGATGCGCAAGGGGCCGGGATTGTTCAGCCCGTCCATTGGCTTCATTTCAGGCAATATTCTGTAGCGTGTGACCACATCATACTCAATAAGTCGTGCGTGATAGGAACGCGCGCGGAGGAACCGGAATATGAAAACGTGCGACGAAGCCAACGGCTGCTTTACGTTGCGGGATTCCGTGCTGGTGCACGCCCCGGTCGACCGCTGTTTTCGGCTCACGTGCAGCATCGCCCTGGTGCATGAGGAACTTGGTATGAACGCGGTCAGCGGGCGCACGGAGGGCTTCGTCACTGGCGGCGATGTCGTGCGTTGGGAGGGCTGGCAGCTTGGCCTGAAGCATTTTCACGTGTCGCACATCTCGTCCTATCAACGGCCCGTGCTGCTGCAGGACACCATGCTGGACGGCCGCTTCAAGACCTTCCAGCACGACCACCATCTCCGCGAAGTGACCGATGCCGCACATCCTGAAAGAAGCGGGGCCTTGCTGGAAGATGAGCTGCGCTTCTCCCTGCCATTCGGTAAAGTGGGCGAGATCGTGGCACGCACCATCATGGTGCCGCATATCCGGGGGCTGATGAAGAGCCGCTTCGCACGCATCAAACGCATCGCGGAAGGCGATGATTGGCGCGTGTACCTGCAGGACGCAGCATAAGTCGAGCTCCACGCCCGTCGCATCTCAAGGTACGAGGTGCAGCATGAGAGCAGTTCGCCTGTACGACTACGGTCCGCCGAAGAACTTGAAGTATGAAGAAGACGTTCCGGACCCGAACATCAGCGGCGATGAGGTCCTGGTAGCTGCGGCTGCCGCAAGCATCAATCCGGTGGATTGGAAGATACGCTCCGGCGCTGCGAAGGAACGTTTTCCCGTCACCTTCCCCACCATCCTCGGCCGTGATGTCAGCGGCGTGGTCCGGGCCGTTGGCGATAACGTGCGTGGGGTGACCGTGGGCGATCGCGTCATGGCGTTTACCAGCAGCACCTATGCGGAACTGGTCGTCATCAAGGGCGCCGAGTTGACCCATGTTCCTGACGGCATCGACATTGTGAATGCGGCTGCGTTGCCCCTGATCGCGCTGACGGGAGACCAACTCGTTCGGGAAGCCTGTTCACTCCAGGCCGGGCAATCGGTGCTTGTCGTCGGTGCACTTGGCAGCGTAGGACGTGCGGCTGTGCACACGGCAAAGAAGCTGGGCGCAAAGGTAATCGGTGGCGTGCGCAAGGCAAGCCTGCAGGAGGCGAAGTCGCTGGGGATTGACCTGGTGGCCATCGATGACGAGGAGGATCTGAAGCGACTCGGCAAGGTGGATGCTATCGCCGACACGCTTGGAAACAAGGTCACAACGCCGCTGCTGGTTCACATCCGGGAAGGCGGTGTATGCGGCACGGTCGTCACACCCATGCCGGACGGCAGCCTGCACCCTGAACTTCGCGTGGTACGGGTCATGGCGCACCCGGACCCGGCCAAGGTGCGCGAATTTGCCGATGACTTCAGGGACGGCAAGTTCCTGCTGCCGATCTCGCGCACTTTTCCCCTGAGTGAAGCAGACGAAGCGCACGCGTTTGCCGAAAAGGGCGGCTCGGGAGGCAAGGTATTGCTGTTGATGCTGCCGTAAATGCAAGGTTTTCTGGACGAGGTCTCGCTCGACAACTGAGTTATCTGGGGTTTGCAGAGCCCATCGCTTCCTGATACAGCAAGTCACCAACTGCCTTGTGCGCCGCCGTCGACGGATGCGCTTCGTGGTAAAAGAAGTGAGTCTGCGGCGACGCGCAGGGCGTCGCGTCTTCGTTGTGCAGAACGCGGCCCGCACAAGTGCTCGTAGTGTCGGTGAGGCCGTACTTTGCGGGATGGGTGATAACTTCATCGAAGTATGCGCCCCACTTACTATTTGCGATCTGAATATCAGGATGTTTCGCGCGCATCGCCGCAGGAATGGTAAGTAACTGAGGATTGAAGCGTTCCCCGGCCGATGCGAACGCCGGGATCTTCGTGGGCAACAACGCAACTTCAAAGCGGCGTGCACCTGCCGCGTACAGAGTTTCTATATCGGCCTCAAGGTTAGTTACAGTTACGCCATCCGGCAGGCTGCGGTCGTTCAGGCCTCCTGCCATGTAAAACATGGTGGCCTTCGGATCAAAGCGGATCTTGCCCGCTTTTACCAGGCCGGCGAAGTCATTCACCTGGTTGCGCATCCCTCGGCCCAGTAACTCACCATGCGGATAGCGGTTGCCGTCTCCTTCGCCGGTCCGTGCGCCACTTACCGCGAAATTCAGGCCCTTGCCTTTGCTCTGTGGATCGCCGAAGTAAGTGAAAGGGATGCGAAGTCGTTGCGCCAGGTACACGACAGCGGTCGGGCCGTTGCCATCAACATAACCTGCGCCTGAGTCGGAGTAACTATCGCCGAAGACATACAGCATCGTGTACGGCCTCTGCTGCGCGAATGAATCGGATACCACGAAGCAGATGAGACACAGCAATAGGAGACGTTTCATCGTGAACCCTCTGGATGTGTGGGTGCAGGGTTGTCACCACGCGACACCCGATGCGTTCCGCCGCGCAGGCCTGCGAGGATCTGCTGAAGAAAGTCATTCGCAGCGCCTGGATTATTCGGCAGGAAAAGCGTGTTGGTGCCGCTGCGGATTCCAATGTCTTTCAGCGTGTCGAAGTACTGCGTCAGCAGCACCAGAGCCATAACATCTTCAGCGGTGGCGCCAGGTACCGATTCGCGAAAGTGTTCGATCGACGCACGGAGGCCGTCGATGATGGCTTGCCGTTCGGCGGCAATACCTTTGCCCTGCAGTGCCTTACTTTCTGCCTCGGCTTCGGCCTGCTTCACCTTCAGAATCTTGTCGGCTTCGCCCTTGGCCATGGCCGCCACTTGAGAGCGTTGAGCCGCGTTGATGTCGTTCATCGCGGCCTTCACCTTCGCATCCGGGATGATGTCGGTAACAAGCGCGGTAAGGATGTTGAAACCGAATTCGCGCATGGTCGCGTCGAGCTCTACTTTGACCGCGATCGAGATGCCGCTCATCTGCTCAAACGTCTCATCGAGCGTCAACTTCGGAACGTGCCCCAGGATCGAGTTGAAGACGAAGCTCTCAATCTGCTTCTGCGGCCGCGACAGGCGGTAAAACGCATCGGAGATCTTGTCATCCAGCACCTGGTACTGGATGCTCACCGGAATCTGCACAAAGACGTTGTCACGGGTCTTGGTCTCGACCGAAAACTGCGCCTGCTGTACCTGCAGATCGACGAAGTAGACGCGCTCCCCGTACGGGATCAGCAGGTGCAGGCCCGGCCGCACAATCCGGTTAAACTTGCCGAAGCGCTCGACCACGCCTGCCTGCGAAGTGCGTACCGTGTAAAGCGTCTTCAGCAAGGTAACAACAAAGACAATGCCGACGATCAGCAGGAGGATAAGTGCGGCAGGTCCGAAGTCCATGAGAGCCTCAGCAACACGATACGCCCCGTCTTAAGGCGAACATAGAATCGTGAGTGGCTGTTCTGACAGCGGTTGCTGCTTCCGCGCCACGAATGCAGTCAAAAGGTAGGCATGCCAACCCATTTCTCTCCCGCTGGAATCCGGTTCCTGAAAGGTCTGAAGACCCACAACGATCGCGCCTGGTTCAACGACCGCAAGGCGGCTTATGAAGCCGAAGTCCAGGCGCCCTGGCTGGCACTGCTGGACGAGGTGAATGCCGCCTTCGCAGAGTTCGCGCCGGAGTATGCAAAGCCGGCACGCAAGGCGGCGCTGCGTATCTATCGCGACATTCGCTTTTCAAACGACAAGCGGCCGTACAAGACGCATGTGGCCGCGTGGTGGTCCACTACGACGATGGTGCGGACCAGCGGCGGCGGCTTCTACGCACACGTTTCCGCCGACGAAGTAGTGGTTGCCGCGGGCGTGTACATGCCGCAGCCGGAACAACTGCTCGCCATTCGGCGGCACCTGCAGGAGCATCACACCGAACTTCGCGCCCTGCTTGCGGACAAGAAGCGGCGCAAGTTGCTGCCGGACTTCGACAGCAATCCACTCAAACGGATGCCGAAAGGATTTGCCGCGGACGATCCGGCGGCGGAGCTGCTGCTGTGCCGCCAATGGGCCCTTTCAGCACGCCTGCCTGGAGATCTGGCCACTTCACCGAAACTGCTGCAGGAGATCGTCACGCGCTTTCGTGCGGCGGCTCCGGTGGTCGCTCTTCTGAACGCTCCGCTTGCGCGAAAGCCGGCACGGAAGAGCCTGTTTTAGGCTCAAGAAATGCGAAGATCCGCACCAGATGGCCGTATTTTCGCGGTTTTCAGTATCAATCAAGGCACCTTTTCCGAGCAACCCACAGAAAAGCCAAAGAAAGCCGGTCAAAAACCCAGAAAGCGGATTGACAAGCCGCCCTCAAGAGTCCATCGTGATTAGCGGAACGGTTGCGGGAACCCGCATGGATACTGACGATTTCGTTCGTCAGTGAAACCGGCGGTCTGAAGGAAGACAAAAAAGCATTCGATGACGAATCCGCCCGCACCGCAACACACATCCGTTGGGAACGAAAAGGAGTAACACGATGGCAAAGGGACTCACCAAGACCGCACTCATCCGCACCATGGCCGACCAGATGGAACTGCCCACCAAGCAGGTTGCACAGTTCTTCGACGTAATGGCGCAGACCGCGGTAAAGGAAACCAAGAAGAATGGCGAGTTCACCATTCCCGGCCTCGGCAAGCTGGTCAAGGCAGAGCGCAAGGCACGTACCGGCCGCAACCCTCAGACGGGCGAAGCGATCAAGATCAAGGCGAAGACCGTGGTCAAGTTCCGCGTGGCCAAGGCTGCCAAGGATTCGATCGCACCGGTGAAGGCCGCCGCCGTCAAGAAGGCGTAGTCAACCGGATTTTGAAGGAGCCGCGCGAAGGGATCTGCATGATCCTTCGCGCGGCCCGTTGTTGCCGGATTCTAAAGACATGTGGAGCCCGGTCACCGGGATCCCCGTTGCTCTAAAACGTGGCCCTCGGGATGAATGCCCGCGCCACGACAGACAGGCCGAGAGACACGATCAGACCTTGCACCACGCGAAGGAATGAAGTCTCCCACGCAAAGCCGCGCGACCAGCCGACCATCAGCAGCGTCAACGCCGTCGCGATCATGTATGTCTCGCTGAGGATGCCCTGCTTCCATCGCGGGCGATCCGTGCCGGCGGCAGTGCGGGGCCGCAACGACGGCAGCAAGCGCGGCACTTTAGACAGGTACGCCGTGTAAGCCTCTCCGAGCCGCTCTTGCAAATACGGCTCCTCCCGCCCGATCAGGCGGAATTGCACAAGCGTGATGAGGGCCACCGCGAGTACCGCCGCGTCAGGCCGCATGAGAAACGCCAGCGCCACCGTGTGCAGAATCGTCCCAAGATACAAGGGATTGCGCACAAACCGGTATGGACCGTCCGCCACGATGCGGTCGCTGACCATGCCGCCCCGGTGAACTGTGGACGCGCCCAGGTAGGCCGCTCCGCATACCCGCAGCGCAGCACCGGCGACGGCGAACACGATCATGACCAGCAGCACCACATCCCAGTAGAGGGAAAAATGCTGGTAGAGCGGCTTGGACAGATCGTTTGTCACGACAAACCAGGTGCTGCCGTTCTGCATGAAGCTCCACGCCACGGCATGGTAAGGCGGCGGCAGCAGGGGAGCCCAAGGCGCGGCAAAACACAGCGCGTAGATGAATCCGTGGATGAAATAGCGATGTCGGTACTCGAAACCGGTGGCTTGCATGTATGGCTTTATCCTGTGCCCCTGGGTGCTGGAAGGTGGTTGTCGCATGGGTGAGATCGAGCAGAGCGCTAAACTCCTAAAGACTTAGGAAGTAACTCCTAAAAGATTAGGAGAAAGGGGATCGCTCAACGCGACAGCACCTCCAGCAGCGTGTCGAAGTCTTCCAGGTTGCTGTATTCGATGACGACCCGGCCTTTGCCGCGGGTATCTTCAATCCGAACCTTCAAGCCCAGTGTGCGTTGTAGCTGTTCCTGCGCCGCTTTTACGTTGGGATCGATTTCCGGCGCAGCATCTTCCCGTTTTCCCAGCTTTCGCTCGGGATCGAGCAGGCCCTTCACGTAGCTTTCCGTCTGGCGCACCGACATGGAGAGCGCGCCAACCTTCTGCGCGGCCGCGACGATCTGGTCCTGTGACTCCAATGCCAGCAGAGCGCGCGCGTGCCCGAACGACAGGATGCCGCCTTCCACCTGCAGCTGGATCGCGTCCGGCAGTCTTAGAAGACGCAGGAAGTTTGCAACGGACGCACGCTCCTTGCCGGTGCGCTTGGCCATCTGCTCCTGGGTCAGCTTGAACTCACGTCCAAGTCGCTCGTACGCGCGAGCCTGTTCCATGGGGTTCAGGTCGGCGCGCTGCAGGTTTTCAACGATGGTCATCTCCATCGCCTGCTCATCAGAGACCTGGCGCACGACCGCAGGAACGGTCTGCTTGCCAGCACGTTGCGAGGCAAGCCAGCGCCGCTCGCCGGCCACTAGCTGGTACCTGCCATCTGCAATAGCGCGGACGATCACGGGTTGCACCACGCCACTTGCCGCGATGGACTGCGCCAGCTCGTCCAGGGCCGTTTCATCAAAGCGGGTGCGAGTTTGATAAGGGTTTCGGTCGATGGCGCTCACATCGATCTCCAGCGGCTGACCCGTTGTGGGGGCGGGTTCCGGCTGAGGATTGGCGGCGGCTGCGCGAGAGGGCAGAAGAGCTTCCAGCCCTCGGCCAAGGGCACGGCGCTTCGGGTCATGCGGTACAGGGTTGGCCATATTTCCTCAATGTATTTCAGGTTCAGCTGCTGCAAAGGCCTTGCGATCAGGAGCCGGTTCAAGTCGTGACGATGCCGTTCTGCGCGAGCACTTCGCGTGCCAGATCAAAGTAGGCCTCCGCTCCACGGGACTTCGGGTCGTAAAGCACCACGGGGAGACCGTGGCTTGGCGCCTCGGCGACGCGGACGTTGCGCGGAATGGACGTCTGGTAGACCTTGTCGCCGAAGAATCCCCGTATGTTCTCGGCAACCTGCTGAGAAAGCGAGGTACGTGGATCGAACATCGTCAGCACGACGCCCTCCAGCGCGAGATCCGGCTGGAAGGCTGCGGCAACGCGGTCCAGCGTGCTGGTCAGCTCGGAGACGCCTTCGAGCGCGAAGTATTCCGCCTGCATAGGGACAAGGAGCGTATCTGCTGCGACCAGAGCATTCAGCGTGAGCAGGTCCAGCGCTGGGGGACAATCCAGGAGAATGAAGGGGTAACGGTCACGCAGGGGCTGGAGAGCGTCTGCGAGTCGAAACTCCCGCCGCTGCTGTGGGGCGAGGTCGAAGTTCGCTCCAATGAGGTCTTTGCTGCTTGGAATGATGCTCAGGTGCTCGATAGAGGTTGGAATGGTGGCTTCGACCGCAGACACTTCGCCGAGCAGAACATCATAGGTGGATCGGCGCTCGAGGTCCCGCCGGATGCCGAGCCCCCCGGTAGCGTTGGTCTGGGGATCGCAGTCGACCAGCAGGGTGTCAATCCCGCTTAGCGCGATGGCGGCGGCTAGGTTGATAGCGGTGGTGGTCTTGCCTACGCCGCCCTTCTGGTTTACGACTGCGATGATCTTGCCCATGGCGCTTCGGCAAGAGTAGCAGAGGTGTTTCAGCGGGTGTTCCACGTGGAACGTCAGAGTCGGTTTGTTCCACGTGGAACACGTCAGCCATGTCTACGAAGACGGACGACACGGCCGGTTGATAGCGGCAACGCCAGATCTGCATCGATCTTCCACCCGTCTATCGATGCCTCCTCTTGATGGGCCAGAAATCGAACTAGGGACCCTGCAGGAAACACCTGACCTTCCGCTACGCGCAACATCCTTGGGGTGCGATCCACGGAACGCATCACGACCACATCAAAGCCGCCGGACACCAGGTCCTCTACCCGCGCGGCCCAGATCCGGCACGGCAACTGCAGCACACGAA
>CBAAAE010000124.1:0-8843 GCA_964658845.1 uncultured Novosphingobium sp.
TTTCCAGGGACAGGGTGGCGCGATCCGCGCCTATGGACGCCAGGACCTGCTCAATGACACCTACGCCGGTCCCATCGAAGAGTGGAATGCCAACCTGAGCCTGAGGTGGGATCTGTTCGAAGGAGGCCGCCGTACCAGCCGCCTTGCAGAGGCGCATGCCGACGAGAAGCGCGCACAGGCCCGGATAGACGAGACGCGCGACGAGGTCGAGCAGCAGGTGTACACGGCCTATGTCTCTGTGCGCACGGCGTTCGCCCAGCGCGATGCCGCACGCGAACTCACGCAGTCCGCGAAGGCGTCCTACGACGCTGCGGTCACGAGCTACCAGCTCGGCCTGCGGAACACGGTGGATGTGGTCACCGCGCAACGAACCTTTGCCCAGGCGTTGAGCTCTGACGTTTCAGCCCGGACGAACCTGCTCACCCAGCTCGCCAACTTCGCCTATCGCACGGCCGACCTGCTTCAGTCAGCCTCCGGAAAGACAATCCCCTGATGCGCGGCCCTCAACAACAAATACTCCGAATCGAACTCCTCCTGCTGTTCCTGCTGCTCCTCAACGGGTGTGCGCGCTCCCCCTCGTTCAACGTGCTGGGTTCCTATTTTCCGGGTTGGATCATCTGCATCGTTGTCGGTGTGCTGGCAGCTTCATTGCTCGCAATCCTTATCAAGCGGCTGGGTTGGGAGCGCGGCATCCCTGCCCTGCCACTCTTCTATTTCAGCCTTGCGCTGCTCATCGCCTGCACCCTTTGGCTTGTTACGTTTGAATAGCCCGCCCGGAGAGACACCCATGGCCGAACAGCAACAGGCACAAGACGCACAGCAGAACGAGAAGCAGCCATCCGATAAGCAGCCGGACCCGCCTTCGCAGGCAAGTTCCTCCGATGCCCAGCAGCAACAGGGCCAGGATGACGAGCCTGAGAGGAAGCGCAGCTCTGCCGCTGGCCGTACCGTATTCATCGCCGTTGTCGTTCTGGCCGCAGTCATCACTCTCATCGCGGTCGCGCGCGCCGTCGCAAATCCTCGCACGGATGACGCCGAGGTGCTCGCCAACTACATCGGCATGGCGCCGCAGGTGGAAGGACCGATCTCTGAGCTGCCCATCCGTGACAACCAGCTCGTCAAGACAGGCCAACTGCTTTTCGCCATCGACGATCGTCCCTATCGCTACGCTCTGGAGCGCGCCATGTCACAGCAGGCGGCGCTCGAAGGGCAGATCGAAGATCGTCAGCGGACCATCAACTCGCAGATCAGTCATGTGCACGTGCAGCGCGCCACCATCGCCAGCAGCGCCTCAAACCAGAACGCCATGAGTGCCACCATCGCCGAGGCCGAGGCCAACGTGGCCGATGCGCGTGCCGCTCTGCACCGTGCCGAGGCGGACCGCAACTACGCCGCCGATAATCTTCACCGCCTGGAGCCCCTGCTTGCACAGCAGTTTGTCACCGTGGACCAGGTGGACCAGGCGCGCACCCTGCTCGAGACCCGTAATCGCGCCGTGCAGCAGGCCGAGGCGCAGGTCGCCCTGAACGAAGCACATGTCCTGACCAATCGTTCCCACTACGAGCAGGCCGGCGCAGAAGTAGAACAGCGTCGCGCCCAGACGGAGGAGGCCGCCAATGGCGTTGAGACACTCGCGCCGCTGACCAACCAGCGTGAGGAGCGAGCAGCCGCCGTCCGCACCGCTCAGTACAACCTGGACAACACCCGCGTTTACGCACCCTTTGACGGTTACATCACCAACCTGACTATTTCTGTCGGCCAGTACGTCCACACTGGCTCACAGGTCTTTACCATGATCGACTCGCGTTCCTGGTGGGTGGTTGCCAACTTCCGCGAGACGCAGCTCACCCACGTGGCGCCCGGCTCAGCCGCTGACGTCTTCCTCATGTCCCACGAGAACCTGCCGCTGCGTGGCGTTGTCGACTCCATCGGCTATGGCGTCACACCCGACCCAACCGTCGCCGGCCTCGCCAGTCCGGGCCTCCCTGCCGTTCAACGCTCGCTTAGCTGGGTTCACCTGGCCGCGCGCTATCCGGTCCGTATCCGTGTGGTCGATCCGCCCCCCGGCCTGCTTCGCATCGGGCAAACCGCTGTCGCCGTGGTCCATCCTGACGCCGGCACCCGCGCTACCGCACGGTAGATGGGAGCCCTCGCCCAGCCCGATCAGCAGCGGGGTCTCGAGCCCACGCCCGCTGCCAGCCCGCGCCCCTCTACGCCCTTCCTTGACTGGTTTCCGGGGTTCCTGCGCGATGAGCTCAAGCCCTATCCGGGGCGCGTGAATCTCGTGCTTCGCTACACTATCGCGGCGACGCTGACGATGCTCCTGATCACGACCTTCCGCATTCCCGGTGCGGCCAGCGGTGGTTTCTTCGCCCTGCTCGTCTCGCGCGACTCGCCCCGTGCCTCTCTGCGCGGTGGCATCACCAGCATCGTGGCCTACTTCGCGGGTCTGGTCTTTGTGCTTTTGGGCGCGCTGCTGTTTGTCGATTACCCACTCACACATTTTCTCTGGGTCCTCCTCAGCTTTTTCGTCGCGTTCTTCAGCATCTCCGCCCTCTCGAACTATGGCGCGGCCACCGCCTTCGCCATCGCCATCGTCCTATCGGTCCCTGTATGGGATCAGGGCGGGCCCCAGGCGCTGCTCGTTGTCGCGAACCTCTGGACCGCGTCCAGCGTTGCTCTTGCGATCATCGTGGCCATCGCCGTCGAGTATGTCTTCGGCCTCTTCAACACGGATGACGAACTTATCGACGGCATGACCCAGCGACTGGACGCCGTGCACACTCTTCTTGTCGAGGCCGCACGCTCCGGCGATCGCCGCGCCGCACGCGACCGCGTCATGACCCTCGCCACCGTTGGCGTCTCGCGCCTGCGCCGGCTGGCGCTGTCAGACACGCAGTCACACGATACAAACCGTCTGAGCACCACGGTGTCGCTGGTCGGCCGGCTGGTCGACATCATCGCCCCATTCCGCGGCTTTCATGCCTTTACGCCGCAACAGAATGAGCGCCTTCAGGTTCTCGCGGACCAGGTTGCCGCGCTTCGCCGTACGCTTCGGCGACCGTCGTCGGCCGGCATCGACCCTCTTACCCCCGCGCCCGACGCACCGCTCCTGCTGCTCGGCCTGGAGCAAACTTTGGAGCTGCTTCGCCTCAGCCTTACTTCAGATACCGGCATCAATCCTTCAGGTAACGCCGG
Source organism: uncultured Novosphingobium sp. (assembly GCA_964658845.1). Classification (GTDB taxonomy): domain Bacteria; phylum Acidobacteriota; class Terriglobia; order Terriglobales; family Acidobacteriaceae; genus Terriglobus. Next base: position 3,199 of record CBAAAE010000124.1, read on the forward strand.
CGTCTCCGATCCTTCGCTCCCGGCGGACCCACCCCTCTTCAAGCAGGACGCCTTCACCAACCCCGAGCATCTCCACTTCGCCCTGCGCGGCTGCATGGCTTCCATGGTCTGCTACTTCATCCTGAACGCCACATTCTGGCCCGGTCTCAGCACATCACTTTTCACCTGCGTCGTCACCGCGCTTTCCAGCATTGGGACATCACGTCAGAAGCAGCTGCTGCGCATGTCCGGCGCCGTCTGCGGAGGTCTCATCCTGGGTCTCGGATCGCAGATTCTGATCCTGCCCATGCTCGATACGATCACCGGCTTTACCGTTCTGTTTGTCGCGGTAACTCTCGTCGCAGCGTGGTTCCTCACCTCCAGCCCGCGCCTCTCATACTTCGGCACGCAGATGGCACTGGCCTTTTATCTCATCCAGTTGCGCGGCCCGTTCCCGCAAACAAACCTCGCCATCGCGCGCGATAATGTGATGGGCATCCTGCTTGGCCTGGTGGCGATGTACCTGGTCTTCGAAACGCTCGGCTCGAAGCCTGCTGTGCAGGTCATGCGCGAGCTCTTCGCGGAAAATCTGAACCTTATGGCGGAGGTCGCGAAACCCTGGCGTGATAGCCAGTCCGTCGATTTCAAAAAGATTCGTACCCAGCGGGACCGCATAAGCCAGAATTTTGCCGCTGTAAATTCCCAGGCCGACGCCGTCCTCTTCGAGCTGGGCCGCGACCGCATGCGCTCCCTTGTCCTGCGCGAACGCCTGCTCGCGTTGCAGCCCGAGTTACGGTCACTGTTCCTTATGCAGGTCGCCCTTCTGCAGTACCGCCTGCAGGTCAGGCCGGCAGAACTGCCAATGGCCATTCTGCCAGCCGCCTACCGCTTCGACGACGAGCTCTCAAGCATGCTCCGGGCTATCGCTGGCGCTTTCTGCGGCAAGTCTTCCGCCTACGACCCCGGTCCCGCCCGGGCGGCATACGACCGGCTGAAAGACACGATCGAGCAAAGCTATAAGGAGCCACCGACGCGCTCCCGCGCCGTCCTCGCCCTGTCGGCGCAGATTCTCGAGCTGACCTCTCGCCTGCTCAAGGAAATTGTCTCCGCGCCGTTCTAGCTGGCTTTGTCATCTTTGTTAGAACAAGCGGTACCTTCTTACGACTCGCTTGGAGCCTTACTGGCGAGGCTCAGGGAATCCAAATGCGTACAGGGTGCCGTCGTTGGTGCCCACGTAAATCTGCCCCGGGCTGAACGAGAGCGCGCTCGTGCTGACGAACGTCGTGATGCTGGCTCCGCTGTTCCAGAGCTCGTGCCCGGTGGCTGCATCCAGCGCATATACCGTGGCCGGGCGGCCGCTACGAATCTTCGCCGCTCCACGATCCTGTCCCGTTGCCAGCGCAAACACCACGCCGTCGATCACCATCGTCTTGCCCGGTGCATTCATCGCTTTCGATCTCCACGCAGGCTGCAGGACCGACCTGCCGTCGTCGCCTGTCACCAGCTTGTAAGCCTGGATGAAGCCGCTCTGCTCCGTCTCGTCCGCCGCGAGCAGCCAGCGCGTGCCTGCCGCGTCTGCCCACGTAGTCAGCGTCGTCGCTTTGAAGTGGGCAATGGCGGCTGCCTGCCTGGCGATGTCCGCCCACGCGCAACTGCCCCAAGGCAACGATCAAGCCCTGGTACAGCGCACCTGCACAAAGTGTCCCGAGGTCGATCGCGTGATGTCGCAGCGACTGGATCATGATGGCTGGCAGACCACCGTCAACAAAATGCAGACGCTGGGCCTGCAGGCCGATGCCGCCGACATCCATCGCATCGTCGACTACCTTACAAAGAACTTCCCGGCGGATATCGGTCCAAAGCTGAACATCAACCAGGCCAGCGCAGCAGAGTTGGAAGCAGCCTTCTCGCTGCACCGCTCCACCGCCATGGCAGCCGTTAAATACCGCGACCAGGTAGGCGGCTTCAAGTCCGTCGACGACCTGAAGAGAGTCCCAGGCATAGACGCCGCCAAGGTTGATCGCAGAAAAGCCAGCCTGACTATCTAGAGCAGACACGCTTCAAGATGAACGAGCCGCGGACATCAGGTCGCATTTTACGTATGGCTGCTCTGGCAGTGTGGGGTAGCACGTCGTCTCTTGAACGATGTTTGTGGCTTTAGCCACTGAGAGAGATGAGGAACCTCTCGGAATGTGGCTTTGGCCACTGAGACTGAAACTCGGCGGCTCAAGCCGATGATGATATGTACATCCAATTTCTATCTCAGTGGCTGAAGCCAGCCTGAACACATACAAGCTCTGTGCGGATGTGCTTTAACGACTTTGCGCAAGTTTCCGCTGCAGAATTTCTCAAGCCTTCTGCGCGCTGCGCCGGAATAACATCAGTGCAATACCAAGACACACGATCGTAAAACCAGCGAGCCAGAGGACATGTCCAAGGACGCTCCAATCCGAGGGGAATCCGATGTCGTGAATCGCGAGCTGCCCAAGGTGCCAGGTCGGCCAGATGGGTGCGATCGCCTGGATCCAGTGGGGCAGGCCGCCAATCGGAAACCAGAGTCCCGACAGGAACGACATGGGCAGATAGATCAGGTTGACGAAGCCGATGGCAGCGTTCGGAGGCACCACGCACGCCAGCAGGATACCGAGCGCCGCGAAGGGAAATACGCCCAGCACAACCGTCGCTGCTAGCTTCGCAATCTGCAACGCGCTGAAGTGCACATGGGCCATGGTGACACCGCAGATCAGTAGCAGCGTAAAGATGATCAGGCCGAATGCAATCGCCGTAAGTAACTTGGACAGCAGGTATGCGGCGGGTGGCATGGGGCTCGCCTGCTTTAGCTCGAGCCAGCCCTGCGCACGCTCATTCGCGATGGTGCTGCAGAGGCCGAACAGCGACGAACCCACCAGCCCGAAAACCGCGTACGTCGCCAGCAGATACTTCGCGCGCCCCACACCCTGCGACTGATCGGTCGCAGCCACCACGCCGAACAGCAGGTAGAAGCACAGCGGGAAGCCGATCGTTGCAATCGAAAAAGAACGCGCGCGTAACAGGCGAAGGAACTCGTACTTCGCCTCTTTCGCGTAAGGCGCAATCGCAGAGTTACTTGGGACGCTCATCGCTGCACTGCTCATGCCTGCTCCTTTTGCGGTTCAGTGTTCGTCTTTGTCAGTTCAATGAAGGCGTCTTCAAGGGCGGGGCTCGAGACTTCAAGACTGTGCAGTGCAGCATCTTCCGCAAGCATGGTGCGCAGCACGTTTTCAGCATGATCGACAGTCAGTGTGACGCCCGCACCGGTATGCTCCACGCGCTGCACACCTGGTAGTCGACTTAGAAACTCATCGGTAAGGCTGGTGACGCACCGCAACTTGCGGCCGCCCACGCGGCCCTTGATCTCGGCCGGCGTGCCCTCGGCCACCACCGATCCTTGCGCGATGACAAGGATCCGGTCGGCCAGCGTGTCCGCCTCTTCAAGATAGTGTGTGGTCAGCAGAACGGTCTTGCCGCGGTCTGCCAGAGAGCGCACCTGCCGCCAGAGATTGTGCCGCGTTTCAATGTCCATGCCAACCGTCGGCTCATCCAGAAAGACCAGGTCAGGGTCGCCGCACAACGCCAGCGCGAAGAGCATGCGCTGCTTCTCGCCGCCGCTCAGATCCTTGAACTGCCGCTTCTTAAGCCCGGTCAGGCCGGCCACATCGACGATCTCTTCCGTTTGTAGCGGGTGAGGGTAGTAACTCCGAAACAGGTCGAGGTACTCGCCCACGGTGAGCGTCTCCGGCACGCGCGCCACCTGCAGCATGGCGCCGATCCGCTGCCGCGTCGACCGCTCACTGGGGCTGCGGCCGAAGATTGCCGCCGTTCCCTCCGAAGGTTGCAGCAGCCCCAGCATCAGCTTCACCGCGGTGGTCTTGCCGGCGCCATTCGGACCCAGCAGCGCCACCACTTCGCCTGCACGCAGGGTAAGTGAAAGCCCACGCAGAGCCGTGTGCGAACCATATCGATGCGTTACGTTCTTCAATTCGGCCGGGGGATTGCCGGTCGCGCTTTGTGTCGGTGCCGGCATCACTGCGGTGCTGCTCATGGACCTCACCTCTTGCTGTAAATCCTGCCGCGTCTGGTGCGGAGGCCGCCCACAGCCAACCTCGCTGCAGCGCTCGAACTCCCGCTCACAACATCTATCCTGCGCGTGCTTCCGCAGGGGCGTCACTGCATCTCGTCACGCCTGTTACATGACAGTTGTCACCATGCTGCACACTCGCGTGCGGGTCACTCAGATGACGCGGCTATGTCGATATCCATTCGCCGTGAGCGCGGCAAGTAACTCGTCCGCCTGGTCCCGCCCGCGTGTCTCCATGGTGATGTCGATGGTCGTGTCGCCCAGGTTCACGCCGTAGTAGGCGCGATTGTAAAGCGTGTCAACAATGTTGACGCCATGTTCCGCGATGATCTTCGTCAGGTCCTGCAAGGCGCCGGTGCGATCCAGCAGGTGAATGCGCAGACGGATCAGCCGGCCGTCCTGCACCAGGCCGCGTTCGATAATGCGCGACAACAGTGTCACATCGATGTTGCCGCCACAGACCAGCACCGCCGTTCGCGCCCCCTGCAGCGACGTGCGACGCTGCAGCAAGGCTGCCAGTGCTGCCGCGCCTGCACCTTCCGCGAGTGTCTTTTCGCGCTCAAGCAAGACAAGAATGGCTGCGGCGATTTCGTCCTCGTCCACCGTGACGATTTCGTCGACATACTCGCGCACCAGCGGCAACGTCTTGGTCCCGGCGCGCCGCACCGCGATGCCATCGCCGATGGTGGTTGCGGCGTCGATCGTGACCGGCTCGCCCGCGCGCAAGGCTGCCTGCATGCTGGGCAACCGCGAGGTCTGCACGCCGATGACGCGCACCGCTGGCCGCAGCGACTTGATGGCACAGGCGATGCCGCCGATCAGGCCGCCGCCACCAATCGGCACAACCACCGCTTCCAGCCCTTCCACCTGCTCCAGCAACTCGAGGCCAATGGTGCCCTGTCCCGCGATCACATCCGCGTCGTCGAATGGGTGGATGAAGGTAGAGCCTTCGATCGCACAGCGGCGCATGGCCTCGAGGTAAGCGTCGTCGTAGTTCGCGCCGTGCAGAACCACGTTCGCTCCGAAGCGGCGAGTGGCCGTAACCTTCACCAGCGGCGTCGGTTCAGGCATCACAATGGTGGCCGCAATGCCGCGGCGCGTTGCGTGATAAGCCACGCCCTGCGCATGATTTCCGGCACTCGCCGCGATGACGCCGTGACGCATCTGCTCCGGTGTCAAAAGCGAAATGCGATTCAGCGCGCCACGCTCCTTGAAGGCACCGGTCATCTGCAGGTTTTCGAGTTTGAGGTGAACGACCTGCCCGGTGAGTTCGCTCAGTGTGCGCGAGTGAGCGCAAGGCGTCAGGTACACGGCATCGCGGATCCGCTCGCGCGCCGCTTCCACATCGGCCAGGGTGATGGCAAGCTGCGTTGCTGTGTCTGCTGAAGGCATGGGCGTCCCTCCTAGACTAAGCTGTTTTCGTGCTGCTGCGGCCCTGCTGTTCGGCGTGGCGCGCGTCCAGGCCGTCCTGCAACCGATCCAGCGCCGTTTGAAGCGTCTGGTTGAACGCACGCAGTTCAGAAACTTTCGCGCCTGCCCAGATCTGCTG
>CBAAAE010000125.1:0-8798 GCA_964658845.1 uncultured Novosphingobium sp.
GGAGGTGGAGGCGGCGGTCCGCCGCCGGGACCACCAGGGCCACCTGGAGCGCGTTGCCCGCCGGGTGCCTGGGCAAAGGTGACGGAGGCGGCGAGCAGAAGAGCGGCTGCGTTGACAGACATGGTGCGCAGAAACATGGAGACCTCAAAAACGTGGCAGATGTTGGCGTTGTCATGTAGACGCGCTCGGGCGCAAAAGGACGCAAGGCTGTTCCACCGGTCGCTTGCGCAGTCTCTAGAAGAAGCGTCCGAGGGTGAAGATCAGCTTGCGGTGATCATGATCGCCAAAGGCCGGGCCGAAGGTGATCGCACCCAGGGGAGTCTCCGCCGCCAGACCGAAGAAGACGTCCTGCCGATTGACATCGCTCAGGTTCGGCGAATCAATGTGGCCGAACTCGTAGGTGCCGACCACGTAAATGCTCTGGCCGAGTGGCGTCGGCAGATCGGCAATGCGCCGGAAGTAAGCGGGCCTGACCAGCGCGTAGTCCGTCCCGCGGTACTCCTCGAAGGAGGACGCGGTCAGCCGCAGCGGCCCGCCCAGCGTAAAGCGAAACGGATCGGCGATATTGCGGTGGAACATGGTCCCGCCCTCCACGCTGAACGAGAGCGTGTTGCCGTGACCGATGTCGCGGAAGTACGTGGAGGAGGCCTCGATGCGAGGGGCATCGCTGCTGCGCACCGCGTGAAACTGGTAGCCGGCAGACGCATCCACGCGCAGCCCATGGCGAGGCACCATGGCGCGATCCTGCCCGTTGTAGCGGTACTGCACCCGCACCAACTGAGCGTCGCCGTTGAAATCCAGGCCGCCGTCACTGCCGGTGACCGTGTGCCATTGCTGGTAGGTTCGCTGCCAGCCGGCGCGCCACTCCGCGTTGTGCGACTGCGAATAGCCGGCATCGATACCACCGCCCGCGGTCAGCAGCAATCGCTCCGCAACCTTCGCCTGGTCCTGGTAGATGTACACGGGAGCGCGATAGAAGTTGATCCGCGGCGCCACAAAGAAATGCGTGCCGAGCAAGCGGCGGTAGTATTCCGGAGCTACTTCCGTCAGGAAACCGAAGCGGAAGCGCGTCCGCAGCTCGGAACCGTAGCCGCCGAAATCCTGCTGGGTAAGCACGCCGTCGATAGTTGCGCGCGAGGTGCCGCCCGTCTGGGCGATGACATTGCCGCCGATCAGCAGGTAGGGCGGCCCGCCGGGCCGGTCGTGGACCCACAGGTTCAGGTCCAGGTCGCCGTCCGCTGGCTTGTAACCGGCGGGCGCGTCCGCCTGCGCAACTGCGATCCTGCCACGGCTGCCGGGCGCGATGGTCTCGTACGCCTGCCGGGACTTAGCCGGATCGCTGTCGCGCTTGCCAGCCGGAATCGTGTTGTTGACCGATGTCGGAGCGCCGGAGATGGCCGCGGCAGCCGTCTGGCCTTTGCCGGCGTCAGTAGTGCTGGCCTGCGCGATGATCTCGTCGCCGGGTCCGCGTTTCTCTTCCGGATGCAGCAGCTCGCGGCCGTCCGCCTTGTGGCCGGCGCTGGCCGGCCCGGTCACGCCCAGATCGATGGCCTGGCCGGGCTTCGCCAGAAAATAGTCTGCCTCAAGTCGCCCGTCGCTGCGTACCTCATCGAGCTTTGCGCCGATTCGGTCCGCATCCACTTTCTTGCCCGGCAGGTCCGTCACCCGGTCACGAATGGCATGGACAATGCCGTCGGACTGCCCAAGCACGTTCACGCGTGCGATGTTGCGTAGCTGCGACGGCTCGCGGCCCTGACGACGATCCTGGTACTGCTTCCACTCGGCATCGCTCACGCGGTACTTCAACAGTTGCGGGGCCGCCTTCTGTGCAGCCTGGTAGCCTGCCTCGGCAAGCTGATTTGACTTGGCGTAATCGGCTGCGCCAACCCCGGGCGGCGCAATCGGCTCGATGATCACGTCGGCCAGCGCGCGCGACCGTACCTCGTTGCTCCACGACGCGACGGAAAAACTACGCTGGAGAACGCCGAGCACGGAGCCTGTATCGCCCACGTCCGGCGGCGACAGCGGCAGCGAAACGGCCAGCACCACGTCTGCGTGCAGCTCGCGCTTGACCACGTCGGTCGGCAGGTTCTCCGTCAGCGCGCCGTCCACGTAGATGTGGCCGCCATCCTCAAGCGGCGGAAAGACGCCCGGGATAGAGATCGACGCGCGCACCGCTTCAGCGAGCGGACCCTGCGTAAAGATGGCTTCGCGCCCGACAAGAATGTCTGTGGCGACGCAGCGGAAAGGCAGGGGTAGATCATCGAACGAGAACGCCGCGCCGTACGGGAGAAACTGCGCGTTCAGGAATTCGTTCAGGCCATAGTCGAGGAGCACGCCATTCCTGAGCGAGACGCCGCGTCTGAGGCCGAGGGTGAAGCCGCCTGGCAGAAAGCGGCCATCCTCGCGCCGCCGGAAGTTCTGCTTGTTGAAGTCCGCGGCGATACGAAAGACCTGCGAAAAGACCTGGTCGCTGGTGAGGTCCGACATCTGCTTCGGCGTGTGGCCCGTGGCGTACAACGCCCCCAGCAGCGAACCCATGCTGGTTCCGGCGATCACATCCACCGGGACGTGGTTCTCCTCCATCCATCGCAGAACGCCGATCTCGCTCAGCGCCAGCGCGCCGCCTCCACCCAGCGCCAGACCGATGCGCTTGCGACCCGCGGAGGTGGGCGCTTCCGGCGAGCCGGTGCCGTTGGTGGGCGCGGACGCCTGGCCCTGCTGGGGCTTGCCCTGTTGCGGCGCCGTAGGGTCCAGGCCGCGGGTCTGGCCACCGCCAAGGGTGGTGGTCTGTGCCGCCGCTCCAGAGCCGGCGGGCACGCCCGTCTGCCCTCGCATGGGGAGGATGTTACAGAGCAGGGCTGCGCCGAGCAGTACCGAAAGCGCCGTGGCTCTGCCGTCCCGTGGAATCTTTACTGAGGTCATAGGCGCGTTTGTTTCGATGCCGTAATACTGCCATTTGCCGCAAACGGTTGATGAGAGCTTCCTAAGGCACAGCAGACAAAGGAGCCGCAGGAGACCGTGCTGCGATACTGTCTTCACCGTGCCCAGGCCACATCCCATGCTCGCGCTGATGGAGCGCACGCTTACCCTGCTGGACCGCGCCAACCGGCGGCTGGGCCGGATGCCCGACCGGACAGCGGCGCAGCAGCTCGGGATGGACGGCGAGCGGTCCGCGTACTTCTTTCTCCGCCGGCGGGGCTACCTGATCGTTGCCAGGCGCTGGCGCCATGCCTTGCTGAAAGGTGAGGTCGACCTGATTGCGTGGGAGGGTGAAACGCTCTGCTTCGTCGAAGTGAAGACACGCGGCAGCAAGACACCTTTTGCGGCGGAGTTCCGCGTCGACGGCGACAAGGCCGAGGCGCTGCATCGCATGGCCGACGCATACGTGCGTATGCTGCCGTGGCGCCCCGGCCAGGCGCCTTCCGTAAGCCTGCGCTTCGATGTGGTCTCTGTTTACCTGGGCGCGGACGGCCCGCCCGACATCCGCCTGTTGCGTGACTTTCTGCACTAGCGGCGAGCAAGCTGACCACTTTGCCACCGCCTGGTGTCTAATATCGCAGTTGACCAGAAGGATAGATCGGACCATGACACTGCTGAACGCTCCTGCCTACAACGAACGCCACGAACGGCTGGTGAGGACCCTGCTGATTGCGGCTGGAAGCCTTGTCGCCCTGCTGGTGGTGCTGACCCTTGCCGGCTTCATCAGCGGCCATGGCTGGCTCTTCTCGAACCTGTACACGGAGCACCGCGTCAACCGCTTCCTCACGGACATTGAGCAGCGCGACTTTTCTCACGCCTACGGGATCTACATGAACGACGCAGACTGGGCAAAGCACCCGGAAAAGCACAGCGAATATCCGCTGGCTCGCTTCACGGAAGACTGGACCACCTACAGTCCGATCGGCCCGATCCGCAGCCATCACGTCGACAAATCCGTCTCGGACGGCTCAGGACCGGTAGGCACCACATTGATCGTCGCCGCGACGATCAACGGGCAAAAGGATAAGCGGCTGTTCATCGCCGTGCAGCGGTCGGACGGAACGCTGTCGTACCCTTCACCGCATATCTTCGAGTACTAAGCAGTGGAGGGAACCTTCGTCGCTGCGCTCCTCAGGATGACGGCGCCGCGAGCGAAGAAAATCCCTCAGATGACCGACGAGAGTGCCGCAGGTTAGGAAAGGCCTAGAGCTTCGGCGCGCTCGGCTTCTTCGACACGCTCTTCTTCGCGGCCGCGTTTCGACCGGCGGCTGTCACATCGGGCACCGACGCTGTGTCGACCACAAGATGACCGTCGATCGGCGGCGTCTCCAGCGCCGAGGCGGGCTGCTTCGTCACGGGCGATGAAGACAGTTTGCCTGCGGCCGATTTGACCGGCGCACTGTTCTTTGCAGCCGCCTTCTTCGCAGGCACCGCCTTTGCAGGAGCGGCCTTCGCGGGCGTTGCTGGTTTGGCAGTTCCCTTCCCCGCGGCAGCGACCTTCGCAATAACGGCCGATTTCTTTGCTGAGGAAGCAGGAACCGGTTTGGTGCCGTTGAGCTTTGCAGTGTCGGCGGCGGTCTCCCCTGTAGTCACCAGAGCAGGCACGAGCGCCCGGACCATTGCGTCAAAGTCGTACCCAGCAGCCTCCGCCGCAGCCAGAACGGACGCGACAGGAACGGGCTTAGCGGCACCTCCGGCGGGCTGCATACCGGCGGCAAGCGAGACCCACTGCAGCAGTTGTTCCAGGGCCTGCTGATTCACATAGCGCACGCCCTCATGCTTGTTGACGCCTGCCAGCCACTGCACATCGCCGATCTCCCAGAAGTCCGCGGTATCCACCTTCGGGTTATCCAGCGCGAGACCGACGCGCGCGACGTAACGCCAGGCGTCCTCACCCTGCATGCCTAGTTCAGAAAAGATTTCCGCAAGCGCAGGCTTCAGGTGCAGGCGCTGTAAAACATTTCCTTCCCCTGCGGGCAGCGCGCGCAGAACGGCAACCGCGAGCAGCGGAGACCAGAGCGCCTCGGCGTGCGTGGACGGCGGCAGCGAGCGAGCAGCCTTGGCCGCTGCCACCGCCTGCAGCGCCTGTGCCGCGAGCGTGCCTGCCATGCCGGCGTAACCTTCCGGAGTCGAAGCCGGACCCGGACTTTCCAGCTCGGTCCAGCGTTCGTAGATCTGCTTTGCCCGTTCGCTCCAGGCGTTGATGGCATCCGTCTCAGACATCGCAGCCTGGCCGCCTGGCGACAGCAGGCGCACCGCATCGCCCGCGATGGCATAACGAATGGCTCCCGTCAGCGGACTCAGCCGGAGACGTGTCAGCGCCTCGTCCAGACTGTGCACACCGGCGCCGTTCAGTCCGTCGCAAAGCTGATCCCACGGCTGCTCGGCGGTCGAGCGGAGTTCGCGCCAGTGCAGCAGAACGGCGTACTGGTAGCCCCGCAGATCGAGCGTCAGGCCGTGATGCATCAGGCTGCTCGCGCGCCGCAGGTACTCCAGACCGGTTGCCGTATCACGATAGGCCAGCAGGAAGCCGTCATCGGTCGGCAGCGCCAGGGCTTCTGTAAGCGTCCGCTGCTGCAGGTCTCCGGACCACTTGTTCATGGACGCCGCCGAAACGTGCACGGTTCCGCGCGTGCTGCCGTAGGTGTTGTTGTACAGGATCAGCGCACGCTCGCCGCCCATCCGGTTGGAATAGGCGAAGACGTTCTCATCCACCGAGCCGTGGTCGTTCCAGAAGTCGAAGAAGACGAAGTTTCCACTCTCGGCAAAAAGCGCGCGGTTTGCCAGCAGCGGCGCGATTTCATGCTGATGGCGACGAACCAGGTCGTCGTTCGGCCACTCATCCATCTTGGCCTGCTTGTACTCCATGCCGTACTTTTCGGTGTAGCCCTCGATCTGGCCGTGGCCGAACATGGGCAGGCCGGGGATTGTGGCCATCATCGTCGCCACGCCGAAGTACTTGTCGCCGGTGCCGAACTGGTCGATGGCCGTCCGCTCATCGGGGTTCGACATGAAGTTCACATACCGCTTCATGATGTCGGGGTCGAACTCGATGGTCTTCTTCAAGTAGCTGCGGTATTTCGCGTTTTCCTCGTCGCGCAGCATGATCATGAACGCCGAGTTGTAGACACGATGCATGCCCAGCGTGCGCACGAAGTAGCCCTCGAGCATCCAGAACGCTTCAGCCAGCAGCAGCGTGCCGGGCACCTCGGCCTGCACGCGATCGACGACCTCGCGCCAGAACTCGGCCGGCATGATCCGGTCAAACTCTTCCTGCGTCATGGCGTCTTCCGCGCGCGACGGGATTGACCCGCCGACACCGGGCAGTGGGAACCAGAGCCGCTGGACGTGCCGCTTGGCGAGCACCATGGCCGCGTCGAAACGGATGATGGGAAAGCGCCGAGCCACCTCGAGGATCACCTGGATCACATGCTCGCGCACGGCGTGTTTCGAGTAATCGAGCTGCGCCGTGTCGTTCCATGCGAAGGTGGTGCCGTCGTTACCGTGATAGAGGAATTCCGTCCGGCCGTCGCCGTCACGATAGCGCAGCCGGTAGACCACGGCGGCGTCGGTCTGGTCATAGTAGTGATCTTCGATCTTGATCTCGACGCGCGAGTCGGTCGATAGATCGGGACCTTCGAAGCTGTACACGGGAAAGGGGCTGTGGCTGCGGCCCAGGAACCACTCGGGATGCTCGATCACCCACGTGGAATCCAGCCCCATGTGGTTCGGCACCATGTCGCTGGCCAGCCGCAGGCCTACGCCTGCCGCTTCGTCGCGCAGCCTGAGATAGGCCTCGTCTCCGCCCAGATCGTCCGCGATGCGGTAGTCCATCAAAGAGTAGGCAGAGGCCACGGCGTCATGCTGGCCGCGCAGACGCTTGATGGTCTGCGAGGCGCGGCTCCGCTCCCACAGGCCGATCAGCCACAGGCCCGTCATGCCGCGGTCGCGCAGCAACTGCAGCTCCTCCCGCGGAATCTGATCGAGCCGGTAGATGTGCCGCCGATATTTTTTCGACAGCTGCTCCAGCCAGACGTAGGTGCTCTTCGCCATCAGGACGACGGTCGGCATCCACGCGTCGTCGGACGAAAAGGCCTCGTACTCATGCAGGGGCGCCTGGTAGTCGCTGGCGTAGCGGCCATCCACCATCGTGCCGGAGCGGGTGCGAAAACGCTTGCGCCGCGTTACCTGGCCGTCGGCGCCCACCACGTCTTCCCAGTACTCCTCATAGCCGATGTACTCGTCGCCTTCGAAGCCTTCCTTGCCGTCGTGCTGCATCGCTCCGTGCTGGCGAACGTTGCGTCCCGGCGGATTGAACTGCATCCAGATGGCGACTTCTTCTTCCCGCAGGATGTCGATGGCAAGCAGGGTGCGCGGTAGCGCCGGCCCCAGCACGTCAGCCCAGTGCTCGCGGATGAAATCAAGCTGGCCGCTCAACGAATCGGGTGCAGCCTCAAACGGTGCGCGGAGTGCATTCAGCAGCGTCTTCGCCTGCGCGCTGAACTCGGGACGGGTTTCGAAGTAGGCATCTACATCCGCCTGAAACTCCTTGTAAGCCGGCAGCTCCTTGCGTAGCGACGCGTCGTCGAACAGCGAGCGGAATGGCTTGTATGCGGGATTCTGATTTGCCAGCCAAAGCAGCAGGAGCTCTTCAAGCGCGGCCTCGCGGTGCGACAGACCTTCGCTCGCTCCCGCCAGCCACTGCTGCGCCGTGAGTTTCCCGGTATAGACATCGACGTTGGGGAAACGCTCCGTGAACGCGAGCAGCAGAGCGTCCATCTGCCGCACGCCGGCTCGTTCGCCGAACCACTTCAGGGCGTCCGCCAGCACTTCAGGATCCTGCTTGGCGCGGTAGTGTGCGACGACGGCGTGACTCAGCTCGTCGATCAGGCCCATGGCGAATAGCTGTCCTGCGTGGACCACGGCCTTGGGGTCCTCGACTGCGGTAGGGCCGACGCGCGCGTCGTTCATCTGCTGGGCAAGGCGCCGGCTGGCGGCGACATTCGCGAAGATCACATTGCCGGTGTACGAAAACAGCAGGTCCCTGAGCTCAAACCGGTCACGGAACGCGCGCGCAATGTGAAACTCCATGGACACCTCAGGAAGATACTGGCCTGGCTGCCGAGAGGCGGCCAGGTGCCGTTACCGGCTCCTTCCACTGTATCGTGCCGGGCTTAGCCGGAGAGGGGGCGATAGAGGTTTTAGGGACTCTTGCCGCTCCAGAAATCGCAGGGCGGGCTGCCTGCCGCGCTTTACTGCTGCTGCGCAAATCCATAAGAATAAAGCGGTTTTGCCGAATCGTGCGGCACGTCGCTCTTCTGTGCGGCCACGGCAGCCATGGATGAGGGCAGCTCGAAAGGCAGGTGTCCCATCGGCTTTGCCTTGCCCATCAGAACGTCCAACAGGGCATCGTCGCTGACGCCGAAATCAGCGTAGAGAGCCGCGACTTTGTCCTTCACCTCGGTCAAAATCGCCGGGCGATCCATGTAGACGGTCATCACCGCGGGTACTTTGCCGCACTTCAGGAGGGCGTCATAGGCGGCGTCGCCGGGCTGAAAGTTCAGTCGGCCTTCGTGCTGCCGACCGCCAAAAAAGTAGCCGGGATGCAGCATATCGGACGGTGTTTCGGCACGAAGGATCGCGACATCCGCCTGCTCCGGCGAATCCACCACCGTAAGTCCGTGTGCCTGCGCGACCGCCGGGGATACGTGAAAGAGCCAGACCTTCGCGCCCGCTCGAACCGGAACGGCTCCACGGCGGTTCTCGAGCGGCACCATGGCCATGGTCTGCGCTTCCTCGGCCGCCTTCAGTGAGGC
>CBAAAE010000126.1:0-8591 GCA_964658845.1 uncultured Novosphingobium sp.
AAGGCACTCGCGGATAACTCACCGCTACGTCCCGAAGTTACAGAAGGAGCCGATATCCTATTCGTTCGCGAGTTACTTGGTGGCCTGTATTTCGGCCAGCCACGCGCGTGGGATAAACAAACCGGCCGCGCCCATAACACCATGGTGTACACGCAGGAAGAGGTGGAGCGCGTTGCGCACATTGCCTTCGATCTTGCGAGCAAGCGCCGGGGGAAACTCACCAGCGTGGACAAGGCCAACGTGCTCGAGACCTCGCAGATGTGGCGGGCCGTCGTCAACGAAGTCGCAAGGGACTATCCCGCCGTTGCCGTCGAGCATCAGCTTGTCGACTCCATGGCCATCCACCTGATGAACCGTCCGCGTGACTTCGACGTGGTGCTGACGGAAAACCTTTTCGGCGACATCCTCTCGGACGAGAGCGGCGTCATTACCGGATCGCTTGGCATGCTGCCCTCGGCGACCCTTGGCGGAGCGGTCAACCTGTATGAGCCGGTGCACGGCTCGGCGCCCGACATCGCGGGCCAGGGCAAGGCCAATCCCATCGGCGCGATCCTCACGGCCGCCATGGTGCTGCGCTACTCGGCCGGTCTGGAGCGCGAAGCGAAGATCATCGAGGCCGCCGTGGTGCAGGTGCTTGAAGCTGGATACCGGACCACAGACATTGCGCGCGGCAACATCGCCGGCCAGGAGACGGTCTCCACCACGAGGATGGGCGAGCTTATCCTTGACGCCACGGAAGCCGCGCTTGGCGCACTTACTTTTTGACTTACTGCAACAACTGTTTCGCAGCACAGCACACGAGGTAAAACCCTGATGACCGCTAAGAAAACACTCTTCGAGAAAGTCTGGCAGCAACATCTGGTCGCCGAGCCCGCAGGGGAGCCGCCGCTGCTCTACATCGACCTGCAGTTAGTGCATGAAGTTACCTCGCCGCAAGCCTTCGAAGGACTGCGCCTGGCAGGCCGCAAGCTGCGCCGTCCCGACCGCCACATTGCCACGGTCGATCACAACGTACCGACGACCAGCGTGCAGGATCGCCTCGTCATCGCCGACCAGATCGCGTCGAAACAGGTGCAGGCACTGCGCCAGAACTGTGCCGAGTTTGGCGTCGAATTCTTCGATGTGCAGGACGCCGCACAGGGGATCGTGCACATGATCGGGCCGGAACTGGGCGCGACCAAGCCGGGCATGACTATCGTCTGCGGCGACTCGCATACGTCAACGCACGGAGCGTTCGGCGCGCTGGCATTCGGCATCGGCACCAGCGAGGTCGAGCACGTGATGGCTACGCAGACGCTGCCGCAGGACAAGCCAAAGACCTTCCGCATCAACGTCGAAGGCGAGCTGCCTTTCGGTGTAACGGCGAAGGACATTATTCTGGACATCATCGGCCGCATCGGCACGGCTGGCGCGACGGGTTATGCGGTAGAGTACGCCGGATCGGCCATTCGCGCGCTCAGCATGGAAGGCCGCATGACCGTCTGCAACATGAGCATCGAAGCAGGCGCGCGTGCCGGCATGATCGCTCCGGACGAGACGACGTTCGCGTATCTAAAAGGCCGCCGCTTCTCCCCTCAAGACGCAGCGTGGGAAGAGGCCGTCGCACACTGGAAGACGTTGCCGACCGACGTCGGTGCCACCTTCGATCGTGAACTCAACATGGACGCAGCAACACTCGCGCCAGCGGTCACGTGGGGCACCTCGCCGGGCATGCACGCAACCATCGATGGCACCGTTCCCACGCTGGAAGATGCTCCCTCCGAGGCCGACAAAAAAAGCTTCACGAAAGCTTACGAATATATGGATCTGAAGCCCGGGATGCCCATGGATCAGATCAAGATCGACACAGTGTTTCTTGGTTCCTGCACCAACGGCCGCATAGAAGACCTGCGCGCCGCTGCCGCCGTAGTAAAGGGTCATCACGTCGCAACAAAAATTCGCGCAATGGTCGTTCCGGGATCGCAGCAGGTGAAGCGTCAGGCGGAAGCGGAGGGTCTGGACGCCATCTTCAAGACCGCGGGATTCGAGTGGCGCGAACCCGGCTGCAGCATGTGCCTGGGCATGAACCCTGACATCCTGCAGCCCGGCGAGCGCTGCGCCAGCACGTCGAATCGCAACTTCGAAGGTCGCCAGGGCCGCGGCGGACGCACCCATCTTGTGAGTCCGCAGATGGCCGCAGCCGCAGCCATCACCGGTCACTTCACCGATATTCGCAAGTGGAAGAGCTCGCCGCTTGAAACGACGTTCAGCACAGAGCAGGTGCTGGTCGAAGGAGGTTCGCGCTAATGGTTCCCATCAACGAGATCACATCGAAGGCCATGCCGCTGCCGCTGCCCAACATTGACACGGACCAGATCATCCCGAAGCAGTTCCTCAAGCGCATCGAGCGAACGGGCTACGGCGACTTTCTGTTCTACGACTGGCGCTACAACCTGGACGTGCCCGATTCCGTTACGCCCAACAAGGACTTCGTGCTGAATAAACCGGCATATGCAGGCGCGAAGATCCTGATCGTGGAAAAGAATTTCGGCTGTGGTTCATCACGCGAGCACGCGGCGTGGGCCCTCAATCAATTCGGCTTTCTTGCAGTCATCGCACCCAGCTTCGCGGACATCTTCTTCTCGAACGCGGGCAAGAACGGCATCATCCTCGTGCGGCTCGATGACGACCAAGTAAAGACGCTGATGGACCGCTCCATCGCAAACCCGGAGCACTGCATCACCATTAACCTCGAACACGGAACAATTACCGACGATGAAGGCTTTCACGCACGGTTTGAGATGGATCCATTCCGCAAATTTTGCCTGCTGAATGGTTATGATGACATCGGCCTGACGCTACGGCACATCGCCGATCTCGACAGCTATGAGTCAAAGCACGATGGCGAGTTCTGGTTCGCACCGAAGGCCGGTGCATGAATTCATCCGCCAAACTCCTGGTAAAAACGGCAGTATGCCTATGCGTGACAAGTCTGCACGCACAGGCGCCGGCCAGCGCACCACTCCCTGCCCTGCTCTCGAACACGCAGAGCATCTTCATCGGCAACGCGGGCGATCAGGAAAATGCCGATGCATTGCGCGCCTATAACGCCTTCTACGAGGGGATTGATGCGCTGCATCGTTTCAAGCTTGTCACCGATCCGTCGCAGGCCGACATGATCGTTGAACTACATTACGAGATCGACCTCGGCGGCTCCAAGGTAAGCGGTGGCAACTCCGCACGACAGTTCCGTGCAGTGCTTTTCGACGCGAAGACACACACGCTCGTGTGGTCGATTACGGAGCGCACTAACTACGCGGCGTTTCAGAAGAACCGCGACAAGAATCTCGATGCAGCCATGGTCGCGCTGGTCACCGACTTCACCTCGGCCGTGTCGTCACAGCCCGTGCCACCGAACAACAAGTCCAAGGTTCATCATGACTAACCTCGCGCGAACAGCAGAAAGAGCAGACAGCAAGTGAGCAACGAATTACTCCCCGGCAAGCGCCAGTCCTCTGTCCTCACCGAAGGTCCGTCCCGCGCAGCTGCGCGCAGTTATCTCCGTGGTGTTGGATTTTCCAAAGAAGACCTGCATAAGCCCATCATCGGCATCGCGAACACGTGGACAGAAATTGGCCCCTGTAACTTCCACTTACGGCAGGTAGCTGAGGCCGTGAAGCAGGGCGTGCGCGACGCCGGCGGCACACCCATGGAGTTCAACACCGTCACCATCTCCGACGGCATCACCATGGGCACCGAGGGCATGAAGGCGTCGCTGATCTCGCGCGAAGTCATCGCGGACAGCATTGAGTTAGTCGCGCGGGGCAACAGCTTTGATGGCATCGTCTGCATCGCGGGCTGCGACAAGAACATGCCCGCCGCCGTCATGGCGCTGGCCCGGCTCGACATCCCCGGCATGATGCTCTATGGCGGCAGCATCGCGCCTGGCCGGCTGGCACAGGCCGATGGCACGCACAAGGACATCACCATCCTGAATGTCTTTGAGGCTGTCGGGTCGCACGCTGCGGGTCGCATCAGCGACGATGAACTGGAAGCGGTAGAAGCCGCTGCATGCCCCGGCCCGGGTGCCTGCGGAGGACAGTTCACGGCCAACACCATGGCCATGGCGGGTGAATTCCTCGGCATCAGCCCGATGGAGATCACGGGTGTTCCGGCGATGTCGCCGGAGAAGGCATCCGCCTCGCGCGAGGCAGGCCGGCAGGTGATGGATCTGGTCCGCAAGGACATTCGGCCATCGCAGATCCTCACGCGTCAATCGATCGAAAACGCCATCACTGCCGTCTGCGCATCCGGTGGTTCGACGAACGCCGTGCTGCACCTGATCGCCATCGCGCACGAGTTAAACATCCCTCTGAACATGGACGATTTCGATCAGATCAGCGAGCGCACACCCTTTATCTGCGACCTGTCGCCAGGCGGCAAGTATGTCGCGAAGGACTACCAGGACGCGGGTGGGTCTCGCGTGCTCGCCGAGCGTTTGATTGAGCGCGGCCAGTTGCACGACAGCATCACCGTCAGCGGTAAGACGCTGCATGAGGAAGCTGCACTCGCGCACGAAACAGCCGGACAGAAAGTCATCCGCCCATGGACCGATCCGTTAAAGCAGACCGGCGGTCTCGTCATTCTGAAGGGCAATCTCGCGCCTGAGGGGTGCGTGGTGAAGGTCGCCGGACATGAGCGCATTCTGCACACGGGCCCGGCTCGCGTCTTTGAATCAGAAGACCTCTGCTTCCACGCGGTCGAAGCTGGGCACATCAAGCCGAACGACGTTTGCGTCATCCGCTACGAGGGTCCGCGCGGCGGTCCCGGCATGCGGGAAATGCTTGCCGTGACGGCAGCCATCAAGGGCATTCCGGAGCTGAGCGAAACCGTGGCGCTGATCACCGACGGCCGGTTCTCCGGCGCAACTCGCGGCTTGATGGCCGGCCACGTTGCACCCGAAGCACAGCTTGGAGGACCCATCGCGTTCGTCAAGGAAGGCGATCAGATCACCTTCGACATTCCGAAGCGTGAACTGCGTTTGGAGATCAGTGAGGAAGAGTTAGCAGAACGCATGAAAACCTTCATTGCGCCGGAGCCGCGCTACAGGCGCGGGGTCTTTGCAAAGTATGCAAATTCGGTGAGCAGCGCGAGCATTGGTGCCGTGACGACTTAGAGGAACAGATCATTCCGCTGCGGTGACAATAATTAATAGAGCAACAGAGACAGGCAGCATGATTCCCGATGATTGAAGCAATCAAATCCGTACTGAAGCAGGCGGCGCAAGCACGCGGGACCGGTGAAGCCGCCGAGGCCGAGCGCCTGCTCAAGGAGGCCGCTGCTGATGCCAAGGCGAAGGACGATGTGGCGCAGGCAGAGATTCTGCTGAGTGCGGCGCAGACTCTCCGTGACGCGGATGACCGCTCCAGTGCGGCCATGAACTATGCTGAGGCCATCACGCTGCTGCGCTCTACGAACGACGCCGGTCAACTTGCCTTTGCCCTGCGCCACGCAGCGGATGTGCGCAGCCAGCTACATGAATATGCGGCTGCTGGTTCGCAGATTGAAGAGGCGATCCGGCTTTATCGTGGATTGGCGACGGAAGGCGACGCTGCGGCCTCGCTGAATCTTGCGAACGCGCTGCGTGTTTCAGCTCTGAACAACGAACGCCAGGCGCACGCGCAATGGACCGAAGCCGAGGCACTCTACACGGCGGGTGATGTTGCTGCCGGCATGGACGAATCCAGAACACATCTTCAGCAACTTGAAGCAGCGGCAGAACGCAGCACACTCGCGGAGACCACGACATGAACGACTCAACGACGAATCAAATCGCAAGGCAGCCAGCTTCAAAAGCAAGCCACGCGCCCACACTGACGGGCGCGGAGATCCTCTGGGCCACCCTCGCAGGCGAAGGTGTCACCACTGTATTTGGCTATCCCGGTGGCGCGGTGCTGCCGATGTATGACGCTCTGCGCAACTTTCCTACCATCCACCACGTGTTAGTGCGGCATGAGCAAAGCGCCGCGCACATGGCCGACGGGTATGCGCGCGCCAGCGGCCAGGTGGGCGTGTGCGTTGCCACCAGTGGCCCCGGCGCGACGAACCTGGTCACGGGCATAGCGACGGCCATGCTCGATTCGATTCCGATGGTTGCCATCACGGGTCAGGTCGCTTCTAAGGTGTTGGGCAGCGACGCCTTTCAGGAAGTCGATATCACCGGCATCACGTTGCCCATTACGAAGCATAACTTCCTCGTAACCAAGGCTGAGGATATCGCGCCAACAGTACGCGAGGCATTCCAAATTGCGCGCAGCGGCCGGCCCGGGCCCGTTCTCGTCGACATCACAAAAGACGCACAGCAAGCAGCGTCGATCTTTGATTTCGATATGTCCAAACCGCGCGCGTATCGTCCGCATCCCATGTTGCACGCGGCATCCGGCGACATGAACCGCGCGCTTGAACTCATTCAGCAGTCGCGCAAGCCCATAATCTTTGCGGGCCATGGCATTATTCATTCGGGTGCCGAGCGCGAGGTAATTGCCTTCGCCGAACGTCACGGCATCCCCGTTGCCACCACGCTGCTCGGGCTTGGGGCCTTCCCTGCCTCGCACCCGCTGGCACTTGGCATGATGGGCATGCACGGGGAATCGTGGGTGAATCATGCCATTCAGAATGCGGACTTACTGCTGGCTTTCGGCATGCGATTCGACGATCGAGTGACCGGCAATCTTGCCCACTACGCGCCCAACGCGAAGAAGATCCATATCGAAATCGACCCAAGCGAAATTAACAAGAACGTGAAGGTGGATGTTGCCCTGATCGGCGATCTAAAAGGCGTGCTGACGACCATCGAATCCCTGCTGAACAGCAGCACCCAAGCGGCTGGCCTGGGGTCCGATGGGACTCGCGCATGGCGTGACGAGATCCGCATGCTTAAGGGCGACGCCAGCGTTCGCGACATCATCAACCTGCCCGATAACGGTCATCTGTATGCCGCGCACGTGATCCACGACATCTGGCAGGAGGCGAAGGCCGCAGGCCGGCTAGCCGACACCATCATCGCGACCGATGTGGGTCAGCACCAGATGTGGGAGGCGCAATACTTCAAGCACGAGGACACGCGCACGCTGATCACCAGCGGCGGCCTCGGGACCATGGGCTTCGCGCTGCCCGCTGCCATCGGTGCGAAGATGGCTCGCCCTGAAAGCGATGTGTGGGTCATTGTCGGGGATGGCGGATTTCAGATGACCGCAGCCGAACTCTCCACGATTCAGCAGGAGAAGCTGCATATCAATATCGCAGTCATTAACAACGGGTTTCTCGGCATGGTGCGGCAGTGGCAGGAGGCGTTCTATGACAAGAATTACGCATCGTCGCCGATCCTGTCGCCGGACTTTGTAAAGCTTGCCGACGCACACGGCATTGCCGGCCAACACGTCACTTCACGGGGCGATGTTCTGCAGGCCGTTACCCGGGCCCGGATCGGTTCGGAAGCTTACCTAATTAATTTTGCGGTGGAGAAGGAAGACGGCGTCTACCCAATGATTGCACCCGGTGCGGCTCTGCACGAGATGGTGCGGCGACCGAATCCGCTGCTGGAAACGAGTGAGGAATAGATGATCTTTCACTCGCGCGATGCAATCGATCTGCGTCACGCATTCGTTACACATACATACCGCTTACACGTACCCGGCGAAAGGCTGCCTGATGCTTCATACGTTTATTGCACTTGTCGATAACAGGCCCGGCGTTTTGACGCGCGTGGCGTCGCTGTTTCGGCGGCTTAATATCAATATCGCATCGCTTACCGTGGGTGAGACGGAGCGCGAGGATGTCTCGCGCATGACCATTGTCTGCGAAGCTCCGGAGAATGCTGCGCATCGCATTCGTGCTTCGCTCTACAAGCTGGAGACGACGCGCGATGTGGACGAGGTGGGACGCAGCGAGGCGGTGGTTCGCGAGCTGTGCCTGATCAAGGTAGCTGCCGGTCCGAACGCGCCGCATGGTGTCCATTCGCGCACACAGATCTTTGAACTGGCGCAGGTATTTCGCGCGCGTGTCGTTGATCTTGCGCCTGACAGCATCATGCTGGAGATGACGGGCTCGGCATCGAAGATCGAGGGCCTGATCCAGGTGCTCCGTGAGTCCGCGTACCAGATCCTGGAGGTCTCGCGAACGGGACGCATGGCGATGCGGCGGGGTCAGCATACCGGTAAGGTGATGAAGGCGCTTGGCAGCAAGGCTCATCAGACGGTCTTCAGCGACCTCGATCCGGACGCGCTCGACCCAATGGATTCTCTGCCGAATACGTTTGCGGAGCATGATGTTTAGACCTGGACCCGGGTGATTTCACGCCGGCCGTTGTATGACTTTCCAAGTTACTGCGGGATGACACATCAAGAGAAGTTAGAAAAGGACGACAGAACAATGGCAAAGACTTACCACGATCAGGATGCGGACCTCTCACTTATCCAAGCCAAGAAGGTCGCAATCATCGGCTACGGCTCGCAGGGCCATGCACATGCGCTCAACCTGAAGGACAGTGGCGTCGAGGTGAAGGTTGGCTTGCGCGAAGGTTCAAAGGGTGCGGAGAAGGCGAAGTCTGCCGG
>CBAAAE010000127.1:0-8428 GCA_964658845.1 uncultured Novosphingobium sp.
CCAGTGACAACTTTCGTGCGTCCGTCCAGCCCGATGCTGCAGCCCAGCAGAGTGAACAGGCCGCGCTTGAAGCGAAAAGGGTAATGCAGGCAATCTGGCGCTCCGAGGCGATGATCGAGTTCGCTCTGGATGGCACTGTGCTCAATGCGAACGCGAACTTCCTTGCCGTGCTCGGCTATTCTCTTGCCGAGATCCAGGGCCAGCATCACCGCATGTTCGTACCACCTGCCTACGCTTCGTCGCCGGAATACGCGCGCTTCTGGCAGCAGTTGCACCAGGGCGAGTACCTCACCAGCGAATACCTGCGTATCGGTAAGGGCGGACGCGAGGTCTGGATCCAGGCCAGCTACAACCCCGTGCTGGACGAAAACGGTAAGCCGTACAAGTTCGTAAAACTCGCATTTGATATCACCGCGCAGGTGAACCTGCGGAAGGAAGCCAAGCGGCTGGAAGGGGCCGATCGCGCCGCTGCGGAGGAACTGAAAAACAAGGTCGACCAGTTGATGGTGGCAGTGAGCGCCGCCTCGCGCGGCGATCTGACAGCCATCATAGATGTCAGCGGTGACGACAGCATCGGCCAGCTCGCGGGCAGCTTCCGCAAGTTGCTCACCGACCTCCGCGCTAACATCTCCAGCATTAACCAGACGGCGCTCGCCGTCGCGGCTTCGGCGGAAGAGTTGAGCATCATCAGCCAGCGGCTCACAGAAAGCTCTGACGATGTTTCCTCCAAGGCGCAGGACGCGGCGCGTTCCTCCGACGAGGTATCGAACAACGTGTCGGTGGTGAGTGCGAGCACGGACGAGATGCTTGTTTCCATTCGCGAGATTTCGCGTTCGTCGAGCGAGGCCGCGCGTGTTGCACGCACTGCGGTAACTCTCGCAAGCGAGACCAACGAGACCATCAGCCGGCTGGGTGTATCGAGCCAGGAGATTGGAAAGGTCGTCAAGGTCATCACGTCCATCGCACAGCAGACCAACCTTCTGGCGCTCAACGCGACGATCGAGGCGGCGCGCGCGGGTGAGGCCGGCAAGGGCTTTGCGGTCGTCGCCAATGAAGTCAAGGAACTGGCCAAGGAGACGGCTCGCGCCACCGAAGAGATTGGTCAGAAGATCGAGGCGATCCAGAGCAATACGGCTGCGGCAGTGCGCGCCATCGGCGATGTCAGCACCATCATCAACCAGGTGAACGATATCTCCGGCACTATCGCCTCGGCGGTGGAAGAGCAGACCGCGACGACCAACGAAATAGGTCAGAATGTCGCGAGCGCTGCCAGCGGCACTGGCCAGATCAGCGGCAGTATCTCTCTTGTGGCGAAGGGTACCGAGGCGGCCGCAGCAAGTGCGCGCGACACCCAGGAAGCCGCACTTGGCCTGGCAAAGATGGCAGCGGAGATGCAGTCGCTGGTAAGTCGCTTCACGTTCTAAGCGGATTCATGCAGCTTCACTTGAAGTCGAGGGCAGGCCTGAGCCGGATGCCCCTCGGCTTCCTTAACCCTGAAAGTTCAGGATCACTAAAAGGATTACGCATGAGCACTGTATTGATTGTCGACGACTCTCGAGCGGTCCGATCGATCCTGACAAAGATCTTCAAGGCTCAACAATATGAAGTCCATCAGGCAGTCAATGGTGCCGAGGCCATTGCGATGCTGCGCGAAATGAAAGACGTTGAGGTTATCTGCGTCGATTGCAACATGCCGGAGATGAGTGGGATCGAGATGACCCGGCGGTTGCGGGGCATGCCTCGCTTCTATCGCGTGCCCATCATGATGATCACCACCGAAACGCATCACTTGATTATGGATGCGGCGATGCAGGCCGGCATCAACGAATACGTGATGAAGCCGTTCAATGCGGAGATCATCCTGGACAAGCTGCGTATTCTGCAGTGCCCGGTCATGGATTCTTATGTTTGATCAGAGTGCAGTGGAAGGTCGAAATCGCGTTTTGATTGCTTCGGCCAACGCGGAAGATCGCGGCCGTATCGGGGAGGCCGCGAAAGCTGCCGGTCTGCGCACCGTCGGCTTTATTCGCGACGCAGAGCAGGTTAGCCCGCGAACGCTGCTGTCCATGCCCGACGTTCTCCTGATGGATAGCGAAATGTATCTCAGCATGCAGACCCAGCGCACTCGTCTGGCAGATCTGCACAACGCGGGCCCAATCAAGATCGTGCTGTGCGGCCATCCACTCAGCCCCCAACTCGCGTCGCAGTGGAAGCGTGAGGGCGTCGGTGGAATGCTGGATCTTGCAGATCCTGCGGCGAAGGGGCTGGAAGGGCTGGCCAGTTTATTGCGCAAGAAACTGGGCGGCGGCAAGGTCGCGATCGCCGCACCGGACGCAGTGCCGCCTGCACGGGTTCCGCATGCCTGCGGCACCGTCCGCAAGACGCTGGTACCGGGCTGCGTTGTGATCGGTTCCTCGACGGGCGGCCCCATGGCGTTAATGGCGTTATGCACGGCGCTGCCGGCGGACTTTCCGCTGCCCATCGCGGTGGTGCAGCACATGCCTCCGGGTTTTACGCGCATGCTGGCCGAACGCCTTGATGCGGAGTGTGCCGTGCGCGTCTTGGAAGCCGAAGCCGGTATGAGCTTTGAAGCAGGGACGGTCTACATTGCGCCTGGCGGCTCCCACATGGTGCTCACCGGCAGCTCGAAGTCGGCTTGGATCGACTTGAACACGGAAGTGCCCGAAAACTCCTGCCGTCCTGCGGTAGATGTCCTCTTTCGGTCGTCCGCCGCTGTTTTCGGCGGTCACCAACACACCATCGTACTTACCGGCATGGGTCGCGACGGCCTCATCGGCGCGACACAACTACACGGGCTGGGGTCACGCATCGTGGTTCAGGACGCTGCCACCAGCACGGTGTGGGGCATGCCCGGCGCCATTGCGCAGCTTGGCCTTGCCGACGACATTCTTCCCATCGACCAGATCGCTCCCCATCTGATGAGGTGCCTCTAAATGCCGCTCACAAATGCCTCAGTTCCACGTGTCGAAAGCGCAGGCAGGATCTCTCCTGCAACCTTCAGCATGTTGCAGAAGCACGTGTATTCCAGCACGGGCATTGTCATCGACAACACGAAGGATTACCTGCTGGAAGCGCGTCTGAACCCAATCGTGCAGCAGATGAGCCTCGGTTCGCTCGACGGCCTCTGCCAGTTACTCAACCGTGAGCCCACAGGCGCGGCCAGCCGCATGGTGGTGGACTCCATCACCACGAATGAAACGCTCTTTTTCCGCGACATCGCGGCGTTTAACGCGCTGCGTGAAGCGGTCCTGCCTGACCTGATGAAGAAAGCGGGGTCGCGTCGACTGCGCATCTGGTCGGCGGCCGCCTCTTCCGGACAGGAGGTCTACAGCATCGCAATGACGCTGCTTGAGATGGGATACTCCGCGCGCAACGTGGAGATTCACGCAACCGACCTTTCCGGCGAAATCCTGGAGAAAGCAACCGCAGGCAAGTATGTCCAGTTCGAGGTAAACCGCGGCTTGCCGGCACCGTTGCTGGCCCGCTACTTCACCCGCGCAGGTCTAGCCTGGCAGGTGCGCGACAATGTCCGCGAGATGGTGCAGTTCGCCAGGCACGACTTGCGAAAGCCCTACTGCAACGGCAGCTTCGACCTGGTGCTGTGCCGCAATGTGCTCATCTACTTCGACAGCTGCACGAAGCTCCAGGTGCTGACGCACCTCTCAAACGCCATGCAAAAAAATGGCGCCCTTGCGCTGGGCTGCGCAGAAAACATTACATCCGCCGACCTACCGCTGCAGCGTACCGTCATAAACGGTTCCGCTTTCTACATTCGAAATGCCTGAGTCTTTGGAGACACGACCATGATAGAAGATAACAACTTGGCCAACATTGATGACGAAGTCGTCGACGAGGTCGTCATCGGAGCCATGGCGCTGCTCGCCGAGGGCGAAACCTGTGTGGTGTCATCCAAGACTCCAGTGCGTCCAGACGACATCACGGTCGCTGTGTTCTGCGATAGCGATCAGCAGAGCGCAGTCATCCTGCGCTGCAGTTACGCGCTGGCGAAAAATCTGACCGGCAGGATGCTGGAGTTAGAGCCCCACGAGATCGTACCGGCTGACATGGTGGACGCTACCGGAGAGCTGGTCAACGTCATCGCAGGAAATCTGCGCGGCCTGATACGGTTCCCCGGCGCCATGACAGCTCCTTTTCTCCTCGACCAGGATATGTATGCCCGGCTGTGCACCGGCGCGGTGAATACCTATAGCGTGACCGGCGAAGGCATGCAGGTCTTCCTGATGTAGCTGTGCTCGAGACGTCCGACTGGAAGAACATTCGCCTGTTACATAGGAGTGTTACTGCACAGGATGTCGCCTAGGCGCGACCTCTGCGCAAGCGTCAGCATACGAGATTCGCGGTTGGTTACTGACCCGCGAACTCGCTGCGCTTGCGGCTGTAGAAGAAGTAGACGAACAGACCGATGATCAGCCAGATGAAGAAGCGCAGCCAGGTAATGGCAGGCAGCCCCGCCATGAGCAGGAGGCAGAACATCGTGCTCAGGATCGGGATCACGGGGCCGCCGGCAACGCGAAATCCGCGATGGCGCGCTGGGTCTTTATAACGCAGCACGATCACGCCGATCGAGACCAGGACGAAGGCGAACAGCGTGCCGATGTTCGACATCTCCGCGAACGTGCCCACGTCGAACAGCCCGGACGGGATGGCGACGAGGATGCCGGCCACCCAGGTCGCGAACGCCGGCGTGCGGAACCTGGGGTGCACCGACGAGAATACGTCCGGCAGCAGGCGGTCGCGCGACATGGCGAACCACACCCGTGCCTGCCCCAGCTGAAAGACCAGGATCGACGACACCATGCCGACCAGCGCGCCCAGCAGCACCGCCAGGCGGACGTAGTGCAGGCGGTGTGCGCCGGGCAGCAGGCTGACGCGCTTCAGGGCGTTCACGACGGGTGCGCCATCGCCTGCAATGCTCTTCCAGGGCACCAGGCCGGTCAGCGTCACCGCCACGCCGATGTACAGGATCGTGCAGACCACCAGCGTCGCGATGATGCCGATGGGTACGTCGCGGCGAGGGTTCCGGCACTCTTCGCTGGCCGTCGAAACCGAGTCGAAACCGATGTAGGTGAAGAAGATGATCGACCCCCCGGCAAGTACGCCGGAAAAGCCGTTGGGCGAGAACGGATGATAGTTGGAACTGTGGAGGAACGACGCGCCAAATCCGATGAACAGCAGGATGGCCGCAATCTTGATCAGGACCATGGCATTGTTGGTGCGGGCTGATTCCTGGATGCCGCGGACCAGCAGCACGGTCAGCAGCAGGACCACGATGAAGGCCGGAAAATCGAAGCCGAAATGCCAGCCCGTGCCGAAGATATCCTTGCCCGCAAGGTCCTGCAGGCCCAGAGGAAGGTAGGCCGGCGAAAGCCACTTGGGATCGAGATGGATGCCCAGCCAGTCCAGCAGATCGACGATGTGCGCCGCGAAACCGACGGATACGCTCATGTTCGAAAAGGCATATTCCAGGATCAGATCCCAGCCGATGATCCACGCCACCAGCTCGCCCAGCGTCGCGTAGGTGTAGGTGTAGGCCGACCCGGCAATCGGAATCATGCTGGCCAGTTCCGCGTAACAAAGTCCTGTGAGCGCGCACACAATCGCGACCAGCACAAGCGAAATCGCCAGCGCCGGACCTGCCCCGGGGCGCCCCGCGACCGCTCCGCTGGTGTGATGTATCCAGCCCCATGCGAGGTCGAGGATGGGCGAACCCTTCCAGTCCGCGAGCTTTTCAGGGTTGCCGCCGATTGCCGTGCCGATGACCGTGAAAATACCGGATCCGATGACAGCGCCGATGCCGAGTGCGGTCAGCGAAACCGGTCCAAGCGTCTTCTTGAGAGCCCTGGAGGGGTCTTCCGAGTCGGCGATAAGCTTGTCGATGGACTTCGTGGCGAAGATCTGTCGGCGCAGGGAAGTGTCCTCGGCAATGCTTTAATGTTCGATGAATCGTTTGTAGTTTAGCGTGTCAGGTACGCACTGCGGACGGTGGTACGAAGCTATGGGGAATCGACGTCACGGCAAGTTGAAATGGACCTCACGCACGTTGGTGGCCGCTGCTGCCTGTCTACTGGCCTGCATGGCCGACTCGCAGCAATCTGCCCCGGTTGGACCAGTCTTCGGTCCGTGGACGCGGCCGGTCACGCAGCCGGTGATCGCTCCACGCAAGGACTCGACCTTCCGCGACCCGCTGAGCGGCGCCGTGGTGCACTGGGAGGCGCTGCACACCTTCAATCCCGCGGCGGTCGTGCGCGACGGCAGGATCTACGTCCTCTACCGCGCGGAGGACGACTCAGGCTCCATGTCGATCGGTGGCCACACCTCGCGACTTGGGCTCGCCTCCAGCAGCGATGGCCTGCACTTCGACCGCGAGCCCGAACCCGTCTTCTATCCTTCGAAAGACGCACAGCAGGACCGGGAGAGCCCCGGCGGCGTCGAGGATCCGCGCATCGTGGAGACCGCGGACGGCAGCTACGTGCTGACCTACACGCAGTGGTCGCGAGCGCGTGGGATCTATTCGGTCGGCATCGCCACGTCGACCGACCTCCGTCACTGGCAGAAGCAGGGCCCCGCGTTCACGGGCGCGCTGGGCGGTCGCTATGACAGCTACAAGTACAAGTCCGCCGCGATCGTGACGGAACTGCGGGGTGGCCGCCTGGTGGCTGCGCGCATCGGTAGCAAGTACTGGATGTACTGGGGCGATCTCGGCATCCGGCTGGCGTCCTCGAGCGACCTGATCCACTGGACGCCGATGGAAGATCAACCCGGCAAGCCGAAGGTGATCCTGCAGCCGCGCCCAGGCCTGCCCGACAGCGACTTCCCGGAGGCCGGTCCGCCGCCGCTGCTTACCCAGCAGGGCATCGTGATGCTCTACAACGCGAAGAACAAGGATGGCGCAGGCAAGGATCCGCAGTTGAAAGCCGGGACCTACTCCGTGGAGGAGGCGGTCTTCGCCGCGGACAATCCCGGGAGGCTGATAGCACGCACCAGTGATCCGGTGTTCAAGCCCGAGTTGCCCTTCGAACAGACTGGCCAGTATGCGGCGGGGACTACCTTCGCCGAAGGGCTGGTGCTCTTCCACGGCAAGTGGTGGATGTACTACGGCTGCGCCGACTCGTTCGTGGGCGTCGCGACCTCGCCGGTCCGCTGACGCTGTCAGAACGCAGAAAAGCCCCGCCTTCACGGGGCCTCCTGCGGAGCAGATCGATGACTGCTTAGCGCTTGGAGGCGCCGCGGGCTGCTGTCTTCATCTTCTTCTTGTTGCTGCCGCGCGGTGTGGTGCGGGCTGCTTTAGGTGCTGCGTTCTTGCGTGCGGTGCGCTTGGCTGTCTTGCGCTCGCCGTGATCCAATGCCTTGGTATTTGCCATGTGTGCTGAACTCTTTTCTCTGATCTCGTGCAGGCGGGCTGCGTCGATGCGCTACAGCCGCTCAAGCTGGGCAAACTTCTCCACCAGCTTTTTCACGCCGTGCTGTTGAAATTGTACTGTAAGCTTGGCGTCCGGACCGTCACCTTCTCGCTGCGCGATCACACCGACGCCATATTTCGGGTGTCGCACGCGGCTGCCGCGTCCCAGTTCCGTGGCCCCGGTCTGCTCTGGAACGTCCATTTTAGGCCGAGCAAACTTGCTGCCGCCGCCGCCTCCGAAAAAGGTGGCGATGTTGTCGATCGAATCCGGACCCTTTGCACTCACGCTACTCTTGGATGCACCGGAGGCCGTTGTGCCCGGGAATCTTGAACCCGCCGCTGGACTTCTCGCGCCGCTGAACTGCAGGCCGAAGTTGCTGCGCGGCTTCTGCGGGAGCGCGCTGCCGCCGCTCTGATCCTCGTCCTCGTAGTTGTAGTGGCGCTCACCGTCCAGATCGTGATCGCGCTTCTTGCCCCAGCGATTGTCGCCGCCATAGCCGTATTCATTGCGGAAAGCGGGCCTTTCCGCGGGTGAGCCCAGGTCCTCCACAAGGCGCGATGGCACCTCTTCCAGGAAGCGCGACGCAACACTCGCCTCCGGCATGTCCGACCCGTAGCGCCGCCGGTAGCGGGCGCGCGACAGCACCAGCGTATCCATGGCGCGCGTCATGCCCACGTAGCAGAGTCGCCGCTCCTCTTCGAGACCCGTTGGGTCCTGCAGCGTGCGCGAGTGTGGAAACAGCCCCTCTTCCATACCGCACAGGAACACCAGCGGGAACTCCAGTCCCTTGGCGGCGTGCAGCGTCATCAGCGTCACGCGCGCGTCCATGTTGATGCCGTCGGCATCGCTCACTAGCGCAGCGTGGTCCAGAAAGTCGGCGAGCGTCTCGCCCCGCTCCTGTGCGTCCTGCGCAGCGTTGGCCAGTTCCTTCAGGTTTTCGATCCGGCTGAAGGCCTCGGGCGTGCCCTCAACCTCGAGCGCCTTGA
>CBAAAE010000128.1:0-2381 GCA_964658845.1 uncultured Novosphingobium sp.
AGCCGATGGGCGTGATGCCGCAGATGGGCTCCTTGCTGAACTGGCCGATGCGGTACGACAGCGCGCCCAGCAGCTTCCCGTCGATGTAGACGGGAGACCCGCTCATGCCGGCGACGACTCCCGTGAACTCAGGTTTGGTGCCGTGCAGGCGGGCAAGGATCATGTCCTGTCCGGGTCCGATGGCGTCTTTCAGCCGGCCCAGGATCTCCACGTCCATTGGCTCCGGCGTCGTGCCCTCGAAGACCGTCCAGGCAGTGCCCCGCAGGCCGCGATGCACGTCGGCCAGGGGGAAGGGTTCCGCGTTCTGCGGCGGGCCACTCACCACCGCCGGCACCTGGGCAGCGACGTATCCTGCCGCACTCAGGGCAAGGACCAGCAGTGTTGCCTTTCGCTTAAGATTCACGTCTACCAGAGTAGGGCTACGGACCCGAAGTGCCAAGTCCGGCAGGACGTTTCAGAGCGCGGGCGTGTAGCCTGACTGCAAAGATGACCGAATCGGTCCAGCCGGGCCATGTGCGCCATCCATGGGCTAAGAGCGGCGGCGATGCCACAGGCCGGGTTTAGGCTGAGACAAGCACGGGAGAAGAAACGCGTGAACGCAGGAGTCAGAAGTCTTGGATTGGTGATGCTCGCGGGCATGTTGTTTGCCGGCAGTGTCGAGGCACAAAAGACCACGCCGCCAACGCCGCCGCCAGCGCCGACCGACGACGCCGGACCCACGCAGGACAGTGGTCCCGTCATCCTCAAGAAGAAGAAGGGCAACGCGGACGAGCCGCCTCCGGCCGCGCCCGATCAGGAGAAGGTCAAGAACCCGAAGGGACTCGAAAACTATTCGATCCGGGTCGATGTGCCGGTCGTGACCGTCGAT
The DNA here is from genome assembly GCA_964658845.1 of uncultured Novosphingobium sp. Classification (GTDB taxonomy): domain Bacteria; phylum Acidobacteriota; class Terriglobia; order Terriglobales; family Acidobacteriaceae; genus Terriglobus. The sequence continues at coordinate 869 of CBAAAE010000128.1, forward strand.
GTCAGCGTCCAGTTGCAGAAGTCCGGACAATTTGTTCCCGGCCTGAAATCCGGCAACTTCCGTGTCACGGAAGACGGTGTCGAGCAGAAGGTGACGGACGTCCGCATGCAGCAAAAACCCATCACCGCGGTGTTGCTGCTCGAATTCGCCGCGAATAGCTGGGCCTTCATCCAGGACATGCAGCAGAGTTCGTATGTCTTCTTCAAGCAGCTCAAGCCTGAGGATTACATCGCCGTCATTACCTACGATCTGCGCACACGCATCCTGACGGACTTCACGCAGGACAAGGCCATCACGGCGGATGCACTGCGCTCCCTCACGATTCCAGGCTTCAGCGATACGAACGAGTTCGACGCACTGTACGAGACGCTGGACCGGCTGAGCCGGATCGAGGGCCGTAAATACGTCATCCTCGTCTCCAGCGGTCGCGACACTTTTTCAAAGATCAACCTGGACCAGATGCTGAAAAAGATCAAGTCCACCCAGGACATCACGATCTACACGGTAAGCACTGGCGGCCTGGCGCGTGAGTTGACCGACGCCCGCGGCGGCATGGGAGGCATGGCACGGATGGACTACCTGCAGGCCGACAACCAGATGCGGACTTTCTCCTCGATGACCGGTGGGCAGTCCTATTTCCCCATCTTTCAGGGGGCGCTGCCGGAGGTATTCAATTCGATCAACGCGTCAATCCGCAACCAGTACGTGCTGACCTACCACCCGACGAATACCGCGCAGGACGGCACCTATCGGAAGATCAAGGTGGAGCTGGTGGACCGCGAAGGGCAGCCGCTGACCATGACGGATGAGAAGCAGAAGAAGCTGAAATACTCCGTGATGGCTCGCGACGGCTACCGTGCGCGGATGCCCGTGGAGTAGTCAGACAACTATTCGTCGTCGCTGGACAGATCGAAGACCTTACGAGGTGGTCCCGCGGGCACTCGCTCGCGGAGTCCGGCCTCCATGCCGATCAGACCGGCAAGTGCCAGGCCGGCCAGCAGAACAGCGCCCTCCACCCGCGTCGACCATGCATGCCGTGCATCGAAATCGTCCCGCAACGGCGAGCCCCCAATCAGAATGCTGATGTTGCCGCCGGCGAGCGCCCGGTCGTGCTCCATGGGCAGAATGATCAATTTGTTCGAAGCGTAGGTGAGAACGATCATCAGCAGGACCAGGGCCGCCTGCGCTGACAGCCGGTAGGCTCGCGCGCCAAGCATGCGGAGCGCGACAAGCATGGCAACGCCGCACCACAGGCCGATGCTGTGCAGTTGCAGCAGGGCTCGTCCGATGAAGTCGGCAAACTGCGCAGTGGTGCCGAAGGTGTGCGCGGCAGTGGGCGCCACGACCGCACCGAAGAAGACGAGAGCCCCCATCCAGACGGCGACGGCGAGTAGGCGCAGGATTCGCGCAGCAATGACCATAACCCTTAGTGTAGCGAGGTAGACGCGGCTCAGCCGTTCGTCTTGACGCGCTCCAGTGCGTTCTGCAGCACGATCTCAAGCGCCGGCTTCAC
>CBAAAE010000128.1:2481-8414 GCA_964658845.1 uncultured Novosphingobium sp.
ATGGGCGTGCCCAGGCCACCACCCGGCCGCGTTACGGCGGCGGTGTTGGAACCGGGGTCTGCGTTGGGATCTGCACCGGTTGCGGGCGTGCCAGTGGGAGGACCGTTGCCCTGATCCTGCTGGCTTGCGTCGCCCGCCGTGGTGGTCTGACGTGGCAGTTGTCCCTGGCCGCTGACCGTGAAGCCCGCCGCGACGTTCGCAGTGATATTGCGCGCAACATAGGTCTGCGCGTCCGTTTCTTCCGTCACGCTGACCCAGGGTGTGCCGCTGCCGTCGAACTTCATCGACTTCGGCATCATCACGACAACGTTGTCGGCCTGCATGGCGGTTGTCGGCATCATCTTCAGAGAGCCGCTGTACGGGACCTTGTAGCTGACCTGGAACTGGGTCTGACCGCCGGGACGCACCGCGAAGTTGAAGGTGTAGTGATTCTTTGCCGTCAGCGGCATGGGCTGCGACTGCACCGTCATGCCGCCCGGGCCCTGCGCCGCTGCACCTTCCACGGTTGCGCCATCGGGCAGTGTGAAGTCGAAGGTCGCGTCGGAAAATTGCGTCTTCGGCGGTGTCGATTCGTTCTTCAGAAAGAAGTGCTGCACGACGCGCAGGCTCTTGCCGTCCGGCTCGCTCTGCACGCGCATCACATCCGCTTCGAGCTTCACGCCGGGCACTTTCGCAGCTACGGCGTACACGTCGATGTCGACGTTCTGGGTACCGGGAGGCGCAGGCTTGAAATAGTTCGCACCCTCATGTGTGGCGCGCACCAGGTGGATACCCTCGTCCGGCACGTCCAGGGAGTAGTGACCCGTTTTGTCGGTCGTGGTGTGTGTCGCCTCCTGCATGCCCTGGGCCAGGCGGATCAGCGTGACCGTGTCGCCCGCCGACGGCTTGTTGGTGGTGCCGTTCGTTATGGTGCCCGTGATGGTGCTGGCAGCGAAGGCGGAGAAGGGCAGCGCAACAAAGCAGATCGCGGCCAAAGAGCGGCGGAAACGTTGGAGAAGAAGCATCCCCATCAGTCTATCGCTGGAGGTCGTGAACCTGCCGTTTACCGGCACAATCCTCAAGCTAGAAGCTATCCCGTGAACTTAGATTCGCCGTAACTTCAGCGCGTGTGCGCCACACATCGCGCCACTGCTTTTTCTCCATGAGGGGCAGTTCATCGCTGTGGAACGGCGAGCCTGGCTGTGAGGATTCACCGTACAGGACGAAGGTCTTGGCGTGGACGTTGGGCTTGGTGAACTCGACCGCTATGGTGAAACCATCGCCGTGAATCGGCGTCTTGGTGCCGTTCAGCAGCGGACCCCAGGTGATGACGCGGAAGATCCCGAGGTTGCCGTAGCCGCCGTTGCCGGGCAGCGATACACCGTTGAGTGCCGGCCCGCGTTCCGCCGCGGTGTTGCCGTCGGACTGGCCGTTCAACTCGAACTTCATCACGTCGCCCCACGGCTTGTCGATGGCGCCGTAGACCTTTACCGTCTCGTCCGCGGCGTCCGCCAGCATCTGCGCGGCGGCTTTGGGGTCCTTCAGGCCGCGGGGCGTGGTCAGAGGCTCGTCGACCTTGTACGGGACGGCCCAGTTCTTCTGCGCATCGGGCGTAAGCATGCCGACGCTGGTGCCGATGAAATGCTGCGCCCACGTGTAGAAGAGCAGCGCGCCACGCGAGTTCGCCTCGGCCTGCCGATCCCAAGTCTTCAGCACGGCCGCAGCCTGCTTTGCGCGTGGCGAGCCGTACTGATCGACTGCCGCAAGCAGATCATCCAGGACCCGATCCGCCATTTCCATGCGCGTCGAAAACTTCTTCTGCAGCAGCATGTCGAAGCTGATCTTCTTGTCTTCGCTGAGCATGCGCAGGGCGCGGTCCGAACGGAACAGCGGGAAGTACGACGAAATGTAGGGCGGGTAGGCCGAGCGGTCGATCATGCTTGGCCAGGCCGCATCCCAAGGTGGCTCATTGGAGTTCTGCACGTAGCCGCTGGCCGGGTCGACCTGTTTCGGCAACTCGTCGTAACTGAGAATGCCCGTCGGCAACAGGCTGCCGGTCGAGCCGTCGACGGGCCTGGTCCACGCGGCCCAGTCACCGGTCCGGCGCGGCACGTTCGCGTTGAACAGGTACTCGATGTGCCCGTCGCGATCCGCGTACAGGATGTTGTACATCGGCACTTCCAGCCGCTTGAGCTGCGCCTGGTACTCGGCAAGATTGTGCGACGTGTCCATCTTCCAGTACTGCTCAAGAAAGTACGGCTTGTCCAGACCGGCGACCAGCAGCGCTATGGGCTTGCCCTCGTCGCGCCGGATGATCGGGCCGTGCACGGTCTTCTGCACCTGCACGATCTCGGTCGTCATGGCGCCGTCCTTCCCCTTGATGCGGAAGGGGTACTGCGCCGTCTCGTACTTCTTCACCTTGCCGTCGAGCAGGTAGCCGCCGTCCTGCTCCGTGATGCGATAAAGCAGCGCGCCGTTGTTGGTGTTCACCGTGTTCGTGATGGCGACGTCGTCGGAAAAGCAGAAGCGCAGGACCGGCAGGCCGACCTGGGTGGCGCCGTACAGGTTGATGCCCGGCGCGTTCAACTGCACCTCGAAGTAGGTCTGTTCGCCGCCCATGGCGAGGTGCGGATTCATCAGCAACATGGCGTTCCCGCTGGCGCTGTGGGACGGCGCGATGGCCCAGCCGTTCGATCCATCCTGCATGTCCATGTTGTCGGGCGTGAAGGGCGTTTCGGGCTGCGTCAGCGAAGCCGTTGCCGTGGCGCGCGGCTCCATCAGGGAGCGGCCTGCTACGAACTCGAAGTTAACGAAATGTTCCTCGTGCTGCATGATGTCCAGCGCGGAAAGCGGCAGGACCTGCCGCGCTTCGGCGCTGAGCTTTTCAGGGTGCGCCTTGCCATAGGCGTTGACGCCGGCGGCGAAGGCATCGAGGTAGCCATGGAACTCCGGCGTCTGTTTGCCGAGCCAGACCTGCGCGCGCTGCGGTACCTCATTCAGCAGCACCCAGCGATCGGTCTTCAGGTTACGATCTCCCTCGCCCGCGCCGTAGATTTCGCTTGATTTGCCGCGACTGCCGGCCATGACGTGCATCAGCAGTTCACCGTGCGCCTCGGCCTGCGCATAGCCGTACAGGTAGAACATGTCAGGCGTGCTCTTCGCGAAGATGTGTGGAACGCCCCACTTGTCCCAGAGGATTTCGGAGCCTTGCTTTGGCGTGTAGGTGCTCTTCGACTGCGTCGCAGAAAGCAGGGTGGTGCTCAGCGCAAACGCGGCAGAGGCGGCGAACAGAATGGTGCGGCGAAGGGGCATGAAACGGCTCCTCGGGGTCAGCTTGGAATTCAGGGGTACCTGCGCAGACTAACACTTTGCGCAGTCTCGCAAGACTGCCGCTTTACGGCAGCGTTCAGCCGCGTTCGAGCGTGTCGATCTCTGAGACCACAACAGCAGCTTCGTCTTCGAGTTGATCGCGCTGGGCGGCGTAATCTTCTTCGGGATACTTTCCGGCCTTGTACTCGAAGTTCAAGTCGCGCAGATTTGCGTAGACCATGTCGCGTCGCTCACGCAAGAAATCAACACGTGTGTTGGCTCGCTGGACGAAGGGATTCGCCTCAGGCCAGAAGGTGTATGCGAACAGCACAATCAGCAGTACTCCGCCGGCAACCAGGCCCATGTTCAGAACTCCGTTTCGCGGCGAATCCGGTCACGCATCTCGCTGCTGCCCTGCGCGTAGGGGATACCAGGGGCACCGGCGACTGCAAGCATGTGGCGGCCCTTCCATCGACGGATGAGGAACCCCGTACCAACGATCGCAAGGAAGAAGACGACGATGGGAACGATCCAGGCAGCATTATCGAAACCGCCACGGATCGGCGCGGCGAGCACCGTGGGACCGTACTTCGCCACAAAGAAGTTGAAGATGCTGGTGTCAGACCCTCCGCCCGCGACCTGGGTGCGCAGTTCGCGGATCATCCCGTCAGAATTGGGGCAGCCGACATGATTGCACTCGAGTAGGATCTGGCCGCAGCTGCACGTGCAGACCATCTTGTGCCCGAGATTCGAGAACTTGGCAGTAGTGTCTCCCGCGCCGATGGTCACCAGTGCGACGCTGAAAACCAGCAACATCTGCATGGTGCGGTTGCGGAGAAGGTTAACAAGGTGACTCATCTAGTCACCGCCCACGGTCTGCAGTTCGCGCTCGGGAAGAACTGGTGTACTCCGGCCGCTCAGGGCGGGACGGATGCCAGGTGCGAGTGCCAGGAACGTGCCCGCAACCACGATGGCTACCCCAATCCAGATCCACGATACCAGCGGGTTCAAGAAGACTTTGATGATGGGGCGATTCGTGTCCGGATTACGGCCCTCAAAGACGACATATAAGTCGCGCAGCAGCGTGGAGTGGATGGCGACCATGGTCGACGTGGTCTGACTCGCGGTGTAGAAGCGGCGCTCCGGCGCCATCTGCGTCAACTTCTTGTCGCCGCGATAGACATCGAGCAGCGCGAAATCCGTGTCGTAATTCGGATTTGAATCCTGCGTGTAGCTCAGGCAAACCAGCTTGTAGTTGCCGACGGTGAGGGAGTCGCCGTAGCCCATCTCGAGCTCGTGAGCCTGGTTGAAAGCCGACCCGGCCAGCCCTGCGAAGAGCGCCACAATGCCGAAATGCACCAGGTAGCCGCCATAGCGACGGTTGTTGCGCATGATGAGCGTTGCGCCCGAACTGAAGAGGTTCTTACCGGTCTGTGTCTGCACCACCTGTGCGCCGCGCAGGAACTCGGCTCCGATGGCAGTCATGACGCCGGCACCGATCGAGAAGCAGACGAGCGCGTAAAGCTGACCCTCCATGTCGGAGTCGGCAGCGCTCCACGGGTGCAGGCCGCTCGCCATCAGGATGACGGCGCTGCCGATCACGGCCAGGCAGGGCAGGATGAAATTCTTCCGGATGGATCGAAGGGAAGTGGCACGCCATGCCAGCAGCGGCCCGACGCCCGTCAGAACGAGGAGGAAGAGGCCGATGGGTACCGCGACGCGGTTAAAGAACGGCGCGCCCATCGTGACTTTGGAGCCTTGCACGTATTCGCTCAACACCGGAAACAGGGTGCCGAACAGCACGGTGAAGCAGGCCACCAGCAGCACCAGATTATTGAACAGGAACGAGCTTTCGCGAGAGACGATGGACTGCAGCTTGTGCTCGGTGGTGAGGTGACCGCTCTGCCGGAAAAAGGTGAACAGGCAAACTGCAAAGATGATGCAAAGGAACGTGGTGAACCAGTTGCCGATCGAACTCTGCGCAAAAGCGTGCACGCTGCTGACGATGCCGGAGCGCGTGAGTAACGTCCCCAGAATCGTAAGCATGAACGTCATAAAGATCAGCCAGACGTTCCACTTCTTCATCATGCCGCGCTTTTCCTGCATCATTACGGAGTGCAGGAAGGCCGTGGCAGTCAGCCACGGCAGGAACGACGCATTCTCAACCGGATCCCATCCCCAGTAGCCTCCCCAGCCCAGAACCGCGTAGGCCCAATGCATGCCGAGAGAGATGCCGACGGTCAGGAACAGCCACGTTACTAGCGTCCAGCGGCGCGTGATACGGATCCACTTTTCGCCGGGATACCGCATCATCAATGCGCCGAGAGCGAAGGCAAATGGCACGGAAAACCCCACGTAGCCCAGGTACAGCATGGGCGGGTGGATGACCATCTCCGGATACTGCAGGAGAGGATTCAAGCCGTTTCCGTCGACCGGCACCACGCCCTTTGTCAGGGAGAACGGCTCGGCGGCAAAGTTCAGCAGGGCGAGAAAAAACACCTGCGGCGCCGCGAGAATCGTGGAGGCATAGGCAAACAGGCGCACATCGACTCGGTGTCGCAGGCGCAGGACAAAACCGTAGCCAGTCAGCAGGAATGCCCACAGCAGCAGGGACCCTTCCTGTCCGCTCCAGAGCGCGCTGAACT
>CBAAAE010000129.1:0-8350 GCA_964658845.1 uncultured Novosphingobium sp.
AGCTTAGCTTGGTAGGACGGTCATCATGAGCTCATAGAGCCGTCATCCTGAGCGCAGCGAGGGAACCCTCCGTCGTCGACGCACTGCGTCAGTTTTGCGGGTCTTTCTTCCAGCGAACTCTGCTAAATTTCAGTGGCACGCCTTCGGCAAGGTGAGAAGAATACATATGACGGACACTGCAAGCTCCTCGGATGAGTCGGTACAACGAATGTGCGATCTCCTGTCCAGCATGGCGAAAGCCCTGGCGGATGACCCGGAACGCATCCGTGTCGAGAGCGAAGGCTCTGCTTCCGAGACCATGCTCCGTCTCTTCGTAGCGCCCGATGATCTCGGCAGGCTGATGGGAAAGCAGGGCCGCACGGCACGTTCGCTCCGCACCATCGTGAGTGCCGCAGGCGGTAAGCTGCAACACCGCTTCAACCTGGATGTTCAGCCGGAGCAGTAGGGTAGACGCGATGGCAGAACCGGAAGAGGTGTGGGTCACACTGGCACGAGTCGTTCGCCCGCAGGGCCGTCGCGGCGAGGTACTGGCCGACCTGTTCACAGATTCGCCATCGCAGTTTGCGACTGCTCCTGCGCTCTCTCTGCGAGCACCCGCTGGTACCCGCAAGCCGGTTTCAGTGGAGGGCCACTGGATGCCCACAGGCCGCAGCGCCGGGCGCGTGGTTTTGAAGATCGCAGGAGTGGACTCCATCACAGACGCGGAAGCGCTTACCGGCATGGAAGTTCAACTGCTTGCGAATGAACGGGTTGAGCTAGACGAGTTGACGTACTACGTGAGCGATCTCACAGGATGTACCATGATCGACAACGGTACCAGCATCGGCACGGTAGAAGACGTTCACTTTCCGGTCGACGCGGAGGGCAGACGTCTGCACGATGCCGCACCGCTCTTCGTGGTCCGCCGATCGAATGGTGACGACCTGTTGATACCGTTCGCAAATGCCTTTGTGCGGAGCATCGACGTCACTGCGAAAGAGATCCAGATGAACCTGCCAGGCGGCCTGCTTGAGCTGAACGGCTGACTCGAGAGACATCATGGATTCCATGCAGAACGAGGATCCACTGCCCATTCGCCCGCCTGGTTTACGGGTAGACATTGTTACGATCTTCCCCGAGTTCTTCGAGAGCACGCTGCGTTTCGGCGTAGTCTCGCGCGCGCTGAAACAAGGCATCGCGCAGGTGCGTACAGTCGATCTGCGCGCCTTCACCTCAGACCGGCACCGCACCGTGGACGACCGGCCGTTCGGCGGTGGCGAAGGCATGGTGCTGAAGCCTGAGCCGCTTGCCGCTGCGGTCAAGTCTCTCGAGATCGCTGCAAAGCCGGAGCGTGATCCATCTCGCCAGACCGTTATCCTGCTGTCTGCCCAGGGCAAGCACTTTACCCAGACAGTCGGCCAGGAACTGGCCCGGCTGGAGCGGATCGTTCTCCTCTGCGGCCGGTATGAGGGTGTCGATGAGCGCGTGAACGACCTCCTCTGCGACCGCGAACTGTCAGTGGGAGACTATGTGCTGTCCGGCGGTGAGCTTGGCGCGGCGGTGATCGTAGACGCGACGGTACGTCTGCTGCCCGGGGTGCTTGGCAACGCGGATTCCGCTCATTATGAGAGCTTCGGTCATGCGCATGACTCAGCCCGGCTGGATTCAGATCCGCCGCCCGCTGTCTCCGCCGCCGGCGGGCTGCTGGATTACCCCCACTACACCCGCCCCGCCGAGTTCGGCGGCCTGTCTGTGCCGGAGGTGCTTGCGGGCGGCGATCATCTTGCGATTCGTCGCTGGCGCCGCGAACAGGCTCTCCGCAAGACGCTTCGAAACCGGCCGGACCTGCTGAAAGACGCAACGCTCAGCCGGGATGACCGGCGTTTTCTCGATCTGCTCCAGAAGAATGTGGAGCCTGAGTAAATAGCAGCGGCCCGCATCTACGCTGGTTCTACGGCGTGATCGCCACACAATCAGAGCCTGGCTGCTGTTCATCCATAGGTCTTTGCGCTACACTGAGAAACGACTCTAAGTAAGGAAATCAGCATCATGTCGATACATCCCATCATGCAGAAGCTCGCTGCAAAGCTCGAGCGCACCGACCTTCCGCTGTTCGCACCGGGCGACACCATCCGTGTTCAGGTCAAGATCAAGGAAGGCGATAAAGAGCGCCTACAGGCATTTGAGGGCATGTGCATCGCCCGCAAGAGCGGCCCGCAGGGCAGCTTCACCGTTCGCAAGATGAGCTTCGGCCAGGGCGTCGAGCGTATCTTCCCGATCAACTCGAAGGTTGTGGACAAGATCGAGAAGATCCGGTCGTATGAAGTTCGCCGCTCGAAGCTGTTCTACCTCCGTGGTCTGCGCGGTAAGGCTGCCCGCCTGCGCGAAGTGGCTCGCAAAGCGTAGATCTTTCTGCATTTTCCTGACGAGCGCCGGCTGCCGGCGCTCGTTCTCGTTTGCCCGCAGTAGCGGACAGGATTTGCACGCCACGGCTCTTTACACTGAGTAGTAGACCCATGCCAGAGCCTCCCCTCCGCCGCAAGAACCAGCTCGTCCCCGACGGTCAGACCAAGCAGCAGATGCTGCGTGAACTGGTGTGTTCTGACGCGCCGGAGCAGGCGCTTCGATACCATGGCTTTGCGTGCATTGCTGGCGTGGATGAGGTGGGGCGCGGTGCGCTTTTTGGGCCGGTCGTCGCCGCGGCTGTGGTTCTGCCGCAGCGTACGGCCCGTCTGCAGCGCTTGGGTTTGCGCGATTCAAAACAACTCACACGCGAAGAGCGGGAGCGGTTGGACCGCGAGATCCGGAAGTGCGCCGTTGCGCTGGCCATTGGCGAAGTCGACTCCGAGACGATCGATCGGATCAACATCTATCAGGCGTCACGACTGGCGATGCGATTGGCCGTGGATGCGCTTGCCTGCGCACCCGACCACCTGCTGATCGACGCGATGCGGCTGGACCACCCCTGCGCGCAGACGAAGTTGATCTACGGCGATTCCCTGTCGATCTCCATTGCGGCTGCATCGGTCATTGCAAAGGTTCACCGAGACGCACAGCTTCGTGCATGGGATCGGGAGCATCCACAATATGGCCTGGCATCGCACAAGGGTTACGCGACGCCGGAGCATCGACGTGCGCTGGAAATGCACGGGCCAACCGCGCTGCATCGCCGATCGTTTGCACCGGTTGCAAAATTCTATGGCGAAGAGGCCCTGGAACAGGCCATCGCGATGACCGATTTGCTGTTTGATGAAGCTGAACTGCAGGAGGAGCTGGAACCTTGCCAAGGCGCATGATGTGCGTGGTAGCGCACCCTGATGACGAGTGCTTTGCCTTCGGAGGCGCGCTTCTGCTGGCCAACCAGGCAGGTTTTGAGACCTACGTGGTCTGCCTTACCGATGGACAGGCCGCAACCAATCGCGGCGCGGCAGCGGACGGACAGGACCTCGGGCGCATGCGCCGCGACGAGTTTGAACGCAGTTGCGCGGTGCTCGGAGTCACGAAAAATGAGTTGCTGGACTATCAGGACGGTCAGCTTGAGTTCGCGGAGATGCGCGTCGCAGCACGCAAGCTGGTCGAACGCATGCGCACCTGGAAGCCGCAGATCGTGCTTACCTTCGGTCTGGATGGATCGCTGAATGTCCACGCGGATCACACCATGGTGAGCTGCTTCACAAGCGCGGCGTTTCACTGGTCGGCACGCGCGAAACGTTTTCCAGAGCTTGGCCTGGAGCCGTTCGCGCCCCAAAGGCTGTATCACCAGAGCACGGCCTACAAGCTGGATGGACGCGAGCCGCAACTACCCTCGCCATGGACGGTCGAGCTGGATATCTCTGCCGTAAGAGCCACGAAGGAGGCGGCGTTCTACGAGCACAATTCGCAGTTGCCGATCCTTGAAAAGGTACAGCCTTACTGGGACAAATACGGCGACAAGGAACACTATGTGCTGGCGGGCGCGACGGAGCCGCAGGCTGCTGTGCTGACCGATAGCTTGTTCCATGCGCTTGAGGAAGTCTAGAGGTCTACCGTCGCTGGCGACATCTGCTTCACCGCAGGTTTCTTCTTCAGCAGGGTATACGCAGGCCGCGCCAGCAGCAGGACGGCCAGCACCGCGGTGTCTTTCCAGGGTGCTCGCACGCCCTTCTTCACGAGCCACCAGTAGTGAATGACACCCAGGATCGCGGCGAAATAAACGAGGCGATGCAACGTCTGCCAGGGCTTGCCGCCCATCTTCCGAATGACCCACTGCGGCGAGCTGAGTGCCAGTGCCAGCAGCATCACGTACGACAGCAGGCCGACCTGGATGAAGCGGCGCTTCTCCACGTCTTCGACCATGGTGGGCCAGACGGCCGCCCACTGCCCGCGGATGGCGGCGAAGTCATGCTGCCGCAGGCTCTCAATCGCTCCGGACAGGTCGAAGCCTGAGAACAGGAAAACGTACGTCATCAGGTGCAGCGTCGCGTAGAAGAACGCGTACAAGCCGATCATCCTGCGAAATCGAACCAGCCAGGCCAGCTTCGGTGCAAGCCGTCGCACGGGCGTGATGGCGAGCGAGACCAGCAGCAGGTAGATCGTCCACTCACCTGTCTCGTGCGTCAGGGTGTTGACCGGGTCTGCTCCCAGGTTCCCGGTTTGGAGCTGCCACAACATCCCTGCGACTGGAATCAGGGCGGCAACGAACACAAAAATCTTTAGAGCTTTGAGGACGCGCGGCGGCATACGGTCATTCGATCTTAGCGGTCACAGCCCGAATCAGTAGTACTTGTTCAGATCCATGCCCGCGTACATGCCAGCGACTTCATTGGCATAGCCGTTGAACGGCAGTGTCGGAATGGTGCGCGGCAGGATGCCAGCGTCGATGCGCCGCTCGTGCGCCTGGCTCCATCTTGGATGATCGTGACTCGGATTCACGTTCGCGAAGAAACCGTATTCCTGCGCGGAGATATCGTTCCACGTCGTGACAGGCTGCTTGTCAGTGAACTTGATCCGCACGATCGACTTCGCCGACTTGAAACCATATTTCCACGGCAGGATGACTCGAACGGGTGCGCCCTGCTGGTTCTCGAGCGTCTGACCGTACGCTCCGAAAGTCAGTAGCGCCAGCGGGTTCATCGCCTCATCCATGCGCAGACCTTCGGTGTAGGGCCAGTCGAAACCACCGGGCAGATCCATCTGGCTGCGGTCGGCAAGCGAGTAGAACTGCACGTACTTTGCCCCCGGCTTGGGATCGGCAAACTTGATCAGCTCGGCCAGCGGGTAGCCTACCCACGGGATGATCATGCTCCACGCCTCGACGCAGCGGAAGCGGTAGGTGCGGTCTTCCAGAGGCTTGTAGCGCATCAGCGAGTCGACGTCGAGTGTCTGCGGGTTGTTGACCAGACCCTCGATCTTCACAGTCCACGGACGCGTGCGCAGCTTGCCTGCATTAGCCTTGGGATCGGCCTTGTCGGTACCGAACTCGTAGAAATTGTTGTAACTGGTCGCCTTGCCCTGAGGCGTGACGGGGTCGCTGACGACCGGCACCTTCCCGGGCACTGTCTGCAGCTTGCTTGCAGCCATGACCGATGGCGTGTAAAGCGGCGGCATCTTCTGGTGCCACTCGTACGCGAGGCCGGCCGCGGCCAGACCGCCGAAGATCAGATTGCGCCGGTTCAGGAACTTCTCCCGCGGTGTAATTTCCGACGACTTGAACTCCGGTGCTTTGCCGATCAGCATCTGTTCCCTCTTCTCTCACGCACGCTACGCCCATGTATATGACGTACCGATGGGCCCTGTTGGTTTGCGTCTTGCGCCTCGTTGCGCAAGACTGTGAAGCGGCGACCTTCGCAGGACGAAGGTTTTGGAGACCCATGAGCATCACGGCAGCACGAGAGTCAGTTTTAATGCGCACAGCGGACGAAATATTGACGGCCCGGCGCACCCACACGCCCATTGCAGACCTGTCGCCGGAACTGGCTCCCGCGGATGAGGCCGAGGCCTTTGCCGTACAGGATATCGTTGCAGCGGCATTCGCGCCCATCGGTGGATGGAAGATCGGCGCCGCCGGTCCGGATGGCGTGCCCTTCTTCGCTCCCATGCCGGCAAGCTGGATGGGTGAGAATGGAGCGCTGTTCCGCGGTCCACAGCATCGCCTGCACGGTGTCGAGGCGGAAATCGCATTCCAGATGGGTGCGGACCTGCCTCCCCGGGCCACACCTTACACACGAGACGAAGTCATTGCAGCCATCGGGGGGTGTCATCCTGCCATTGAGATACTCGAGTCGTCCTTCATCGATCCCACCATTGTTTCGCGGATGAACATGCTGGCTGACCTGCAGATGCATGGCGGCTTCGTCGGCGGACCCGCCGTTCCGCAATGGCAGGATATCGACTGGGCAACAGAGCACGTGACGCTGACGGTCGATGGCGCCGTGCGCGTTGACAACACCGGAACTGCCCCTGCCGGACCTGATCTGATCCGCCTGCTGATCTACCTGGCCAACGAGGGTGCGGCGCGAACCCGTGGTCTGAAGCGCGGCAACTGGATCACCACGGGCAGTTGGACGGGCGTCAACTGGGCGTCAGGCGGCTCCGAGGCAGTCGCACACTTCCAGCACGCGGGCCGCGCCACTCTGCAGTTCGCAGCGGAGAAGTTCTAGTGCCGCAGACAGTGGAAGGCGTCACCTTCAAGGCAGCAATCGATGGTGCCGCAGCGGAGATTCTCACGGAAGACGCCGTCGTCTTCCTGCGCGATCTGCACCGGCACTTCAACGGCACTCGAAAGGATCTGCTGGCCGCCCGTGTGGAACGGCAGGCTCGCATCGATGCGGGCGAGCGACCGGACTTTCTGCCCCAGACTGCCGCAATCCGCTCTGCCGAATGGCGTTGCGCGCTCATCCCCGCGGATCTGCTGGATCGCAGAGTCGAGATCACCGGCCCGGTCGAGCGCAAGATGGTCATCAACGCGCTGAACTCGGGTGCGAAGGTCTTCATGGCGGACTTTGAGGACTCGACCACGCCGCTTTGGGCAAACCTGCTCGACGGCCAGGCGAACCTGCGGGATGCCGTGCGCCGCACCATCACCTTTCAGGACGCGAAGACCGGCAAGGCTTACAAGCTGATCGACAATCCCGCCGTGCTGTTCGTGCGTCCGCGTGGCTGGCACCTGCCGGAGCAGCACATGCTGGTGGACGGCGAAGCGATCTCCGGTTCCCTCTTCGACTTCGGGCTGTACCTCTTCCACAACGCAGCGGAACTACGTGCCCGCGGCTCCGGGCCGTACTTTTACCTGCCCAAGCTGGAGTCGCACCTGGAGGCCCGCCTGTGGAACGACATCTTCGTCTTTGCGCAGGATCGGCTGAGCCTGCCGCAAGGAACCATACGCGCAACCGTGCTGATCGAGACGATCCTTGCGACCTTCGAAATGGACGAGATTCTCTACGAACTTCGGGATCACTCCGCCGGCCTGAACTGTGGGCGCTGGGACTACATCTTCTCGTTCATCAAGAAGTTCGCGGCAGACCGCACCGTGCTGCTGCCGGATCGGTCGCAGGTCACCATGGCGACACACTTCATGCGGTCGTACTCGAAGCTGGCGATCAAAACCTGCCACCATCGCGAGATCAGCGCGATGGGCGGCATGAGCGCCTTCATCCCCATCAAGACCGATCCTGCAGCCAACGAACGTGCGCTTTCGCAGGTGCGAACTGACAAAGAGCGCGAGGCGGGCGACGGTCACGACGGCACCTGGGTCGCGCATCCAGGACTGGTGCCTGTGGCCCTGGAGGTCTTCAACCGCCTGATGCCCGGCGCGAACCAGATCGAGCGCAAACGGGACGACTACAGCGTCACCGCGGCCGATCTGCTGCAGATTCCTTCGGGCGACATCACTGAGCCGGGTCTGCGGCAGAATGTCGCCGTCGGGCTCGGCTACGTCGAGGCGTGGCTGCGCGGGATCGGGTGTGTGCCGCTTTTCAACCTTATGGAAGACGCAGCGACAGCGGAGATCAGCCGTGCGCAGCTCTGGCAATGGGTGCATCACGGCGCCGTGCTGAGCGACGGCCGTGCCGTTACCGCTGAGCTTGTGAATGGGGCTATCGACGACGAACTGGCCAATGCGCAAGGCACCCTACACCAGCAAACTCGCGAACGCGCCGCGGACCTGCTGCGCGAATTGATCCGATCGGATCGGTTCACCGACTTCCTAACCCTGCCGGCCTACCAATCGGTCTTACAGGCGGAATCTGCAGGCGCCGTGATTACTTAGCCGTTAGCAACCACTCAGTAACGGATTGACATGGCGGTCTGCGGCCATACATCCTCGAGTTACCTGCGTGTAATCACACTGGTACACAGGAGCGCGTACCCATGGCTCGTCCTTACTGGTCCGGCA
>CBAAAE010000130.1:0-6263 GCA_964658845.1 uncultured Novosphingobium sp.
CAGCATCACCGATGCATGGGGTAATGGGCAAAATGCCAAGACGTTTTTCCCGGGCAAGCCCTACCTTGACCGCGGCATCAGCGGCCAGACCACGCCGCAGATGGTCATACGCTTTCAGCAGGATGTAGTCGCGCTGAAGCCTGCGGCCGTCGTGATCCTTGCCGGCACGAACGACCTCGCCGGCAACACAGGCATCTCGACCGTCGAGATGACGGAGGACAACTTCCGCTCCATGGCCGCAATTGCGCAGGCGAACAACATCAAGGTCATTATGTCCAGCGTTCTGCCCGTCGACGATTACGCCTGGCGCCGCGGCCTGCAGCCCGCCGACAAGGTGCGCGCGCTGAACGCGTGGATGAAGGATTTCTGCGCCTCCAAGGGCTGCACGTATCTCGACTACTACACGCCGCTGGCCACTCCGGCAGGCGCGATGAAGCCCGGCACCAGCAAGGACGGCGTGCATCCCACGGCCGAGGGATACGCCATCATGGCTCCGCTAGCGCAGGCGGCGATCGACTCGGCGATCGGCGCGCACTGACGTTGGGGAACCTTTGTTGATTCTCTGGTGCAGCATCCCGCCCTGCTATGTTCAGGTGTGATGAAGCGTTCCCTCAGCACCCATGTCTTTCTGCTGCAGCGACTTCACGCGGGCCTGCTGGACGCGATGGTCGCGGCCGGCGCGCAGTCGATCGAGCTGTTCGCCGCCCGGCATCATTTTGACTATGCCGATCGCAGTGAAGTGAAAGAGCTGGCAAAGTGGTTTCGCAGCAACGATTGCCGGGCCACGCTGCACCAGCCCATCTTTGACGGCCGCGCCTCGGGCGGCTCGGACTGGAGCCGCTACGTGCCACCCACGGTCAACCTGATCGACGTGGAAAAGTCCCGCCGCATCGACGCGATGGACGAGGTGAAGCGAGCGCTCGAAGCCGCGGAGCAGATCGACATCGACAGCATAGTGCTGCACCTCGGCACGGCCAACGACACCTGGAGCGAGCGAACCCTCGACCTGTCCATGACCGCGGTCGAACACATCAAGGCGTTTGCGCATCCGCTGGGCGTTAAGACGCTGGTGGAAACGCTGCCCAATGAAGTCACCACGCCGGAACACCTGGTGGAGATGCTGCGGATCGCGCACCTGGACACGGTCGGCGTGTGTCTCGATGTGGGACACATGAACCTGCACGGCATGCCCGGCGTTGAGGCGGCCTTCAAGCTGCTGGGCGATCGCGTGAAGCAGCTCCACCTGCACGACAATGGCGGCGAGAAGGACGAGCACTGCTGGCCCGGCGAAGGCACCGTCGACTGGAAGGCCGTGCGCACCGGCATCGCAGCCCTGAAGCAGCCGCCCGTCGGCACCCTCGAGATCCGCTACCAGCCGGAAGTCGACGCCAAGACGATGAGCGCACGGGCCGCAACCGCGTTCACCATGCTCGAAGAGCCGGTCGCCGCCACGCAGGAACGCTGACCTGGAGAAACACAGAGGCATACACTGTTGCTTGTCATGGCAACAACAGAAACCCTCACTTCAGCACCCGTCACCTCCATTGCAAACATCGGCACCCATCAAGGCGAGACCGTCACAGTGCGCGGCTGGCTGTACAACCTGCGCGCCAGCGGCAAGCTGCTGTTCCCCATCTTTCGCGACGGCACCGGCACCATCCAGGGCATTGTTCCGAAGGCCGCCGTGCCGCCTCAAGTCTTCGACACGCTGAAGGAGTTGCAGCTTGAGTCGAGCGTGATCGTGCGCGGCAAGGTGCGTGCTGATGCGCGCGCGCCCAGCGGCTTCGAGCTGGACGTGGAAGACCTGCACGTGCAACAGGCCATCAGCGCCGACGACCCCTTCCCCATCACGCTGAAGGAGCATGGCCCGGACTTCCTGATGGAGCGCCGGCACCTGTGGATGCGCACGCCGAGGCAGTCCGCAATTCTGCGCATTCGCGCCACCATCATGCGTGCTGCACAGGAGTTTTTCGACACCCAGGACTTCACCCGGACCGACCCGCCCATCCTGACGCCGGCCGCCTGTGAAGGCACCAGCGAACTGTTCGAGATGAAGTACTTTGACGAGGGCAACGCGTACCTGACGCAGAGCGGCCAGCTCTACATCGAAGCCACCGCGCTGGCGCTGGGCAAGGTCTACAGCTTTGGTCCGACCTTTCGCGCGGAGAAGTCGAAAACCCGCCGTCACCTGACCGAATTCTGGATGATCGAACCCGAAGTGGCCTATGCGGATCTAGACGACTTGATGCGTCTGGCCGAAGACTTCCTGACCCACATCGTCACCCGCGTGCTGGAAAAACATCGCATCGATCTGAAGACGATCACAGGCGCTGACGACAAGGCCGCCCGCCTCGAAAACATCGCCGCACCGTTTCCGCGCCTGACTTACGACGACGCCCACGCGATGCTGCAGGACGCCTTCACCAAGGGCCTGATCGAAAAGCCGCATGAGTATGGCGATGACTTCGGCGCGCCTGACGAGACTTACATTTCAAATCAGTTCGACCGGCCTGTGATGGTGCATCGTTACCCGGCCGCGGTGAAAGCCTTCTACATGCAGCCCGATCCGCTTGACGCCACCAAGGCGCTTTGCGTTGACGTGCTGGCGCCCGAAGGTTACGGCGAAATCATCGGCGGTTCACAGCGCGTGGATGACTACGACTTACTTAAAGAGCGCATCCTGTCGCATAACCTGCCGCTCGAAGCCTTCCAGTGGTATCTGGATTTACGCAAATACGGCAGCGTGCCGCACAGTGGTTTTGGTATGGGCATCGAACGCTGCGTCGCCTGGATCTGCGGCCTGGACCACGTCCGCGAAACCATCCCGTTCGCACGCACGCTGAACCGGATATATCCGTAGGTCAGAACAGGTTTGGCAGCGATCCTGTCTCTACGGTTCGCTTCTCTTCGGCGGTAAGCGGCAGGGAGCGGAAGGCAGCGAGATAGTGCCCCGGCGCGACGCCGCCGAAAGCGCCATCCGACCCGTACAGCACATGGCTGACGCCGATCTGGCGGATACGCTTTGCGATGAGCGGGGCGAACTGCTGCCAGTCGCCGGCACCTGCGACTGTGGTCACGTCGAAGTACACGTGTCTCATGCGAAGGTCATGTTTCTCGATGGCATTGATAAAGACCATCAGCGCTGCGTCTGTCTGAGGATCATAACTGCCTGACCCCGCGAGATGCGCGATCTGCACCGGGACGTCAGGCGCTGCGGGCAATACTCTGTCGAGAAAGCGCTGTGCCTCGACCGCGCCGTACGGCCTGTCACAGGACACACATGCATGTAAGTGGACGACGATCGCCATGCCGCGCGCATCGGCAGCCTGAAACACGGCTCTCAATTTACTGACATGGTCCGAGTTATCCAGGTCAACATCCGAGTTACCGAAATGTAACTTCAAGCCTGAGCGGAGCAGCGGATTGCTTGAGCACCTTGCTATCTCAGCCAGTGCATATTCTTTCAGCGGATTTACGGCGCAGAACGCCCGCAAACGTTCGGGATAGAGGGCAACCTGCTGTGCCGTCCAGTCGTTTTCCTCGCGGACTTTGGCATATTCATCCGGGACTGCAGGCTTGTTCGGATTGCCAACCATGTAGGCCACGGATAGCACGACGGCCCGGCTTATCCCCGCTGCATCAAGTAGGGGGATCAGGTCGCTCGCGGAAAAAGTCTTCTGCCCCTGTAACGTCGCTGCCGCACCCGGACCTAACAGATGCTGATGGGAATCGATTACCTGCTGACTGCCGGCGGCGGTGCAGAGCGCCAAAGCCGCAGTGAATACGAGAGCAAATTTCATTCATCCTCCGACCTGTTCCCTTGCGATGTCGGTGCTGGCAATCAGCACGCCCTATCCTGCCGTCATCCTGAGCGCAGTGAAGCACCCGTGCATTCGTGCTCGCGGAAGCGGATAAGACTTCCTCGCGAGGAAGGCTCATTGCTGTTTTCTTAGGCCAGCCGCAACGGGATCCTTCGCTGCGCTCAGGATGACGGTCCCTGTCAGGATCGCGATGCTTAAAGGACGACAGTGCTGATAACGATTACGCGCCTATCTCGAAGACAGTTCCTCAAGGCTGCACAAAAAAACCATTCCGCGCCTGCACCGCCAGCTTCTTATCCTTTGCCTTCAATTCGAGCTTGTGGAAGCTGTTCGGCTTCAGGTCGGGCGGCGGTGTGTAGCCGAGTTCATATTGCGTGCGAAGTTCTTCGCCGATCTGCTGGTAGATCGCCTTCAGCGTGGTGCCCGGAACGACGTTGTAGACGCGGCCTCCGGTACTCTCCGTCATATGCTTCAGCAGCGCCGCACCTTCATCAATGTGCGGCCGCCCAGCCGCGGAGGACTGGGTAAAGCCCGCAAATGCGCTGTACAGAATCGCGTACACGGGGACGTTCGCGCGCTGCGCCTCTTCAATGGCCTGGGTCAGGGTGGCGCTGCTGCCGTTGTCGCCACCATCCGTCAGCAGGATGATGGCTTTGCGGCCCTTTTCCTTCGACAAGATATTTTTGGAAGTCAGGTACACCGCGTCGTCCAGCAGGGTGCCGTTGGCAGTAGATGCGTTCGAGCCAAGCTGCGTCAGCGCCAGGTGCAGCGATGAAACGGAGTTCGTCATGGCCATCAGCGTCTTGATGCGCGCATCGATCTGGACCACCGTGGCGCGGTCCTGCCGGCGCCCCAGCATCGTCTCCAGAAAGATGTCGCTGGCGCGCCACTCATCGCCGATAAAGGTGCGCTGGCTGCCGCTCACATCCACCAGCAGGGCGATGGTCAGCGGCAGATCGGAACCCACGGAAAAGTAGTGGATCGGCTCTTCCCTGCCGTCCTGTTTCAGGATGAAGTCGTCCTTCGTCAGGCCGCTTTGCGGTTCGCCGCGCTTGTCCTTCACCACGGCGGAGATCTCCACGATGCGTGTTCCCACGTGGAGCGTGGTGATCTCAGGCTCAGCAGGCTGAGTGGTCGCGGTCGCGGGTGCCTGGGCCTGGCAGCCAGCACCAAGGATGAGCAAGACGAACACGGCGAACGGCTTCATGTGCGGCATGATACCGCGCCTCAGGCATACCCGGCAGGATGCTGATCCACGACGCCGGATGCGCGCTCGAGCGCGATGCCGGCCTGCGCCAGCGCGCCCTCTTCAAACAGGCGTCCGATCAGGGTGACACCGTGCGGCACGCGGCGCGGCGGGCTGAACTTTGGCAGAGGATGCTTCGGATCCGGCGCCCAGTCGCTGCGAGCCTCGGCCACCTGCACGAAGCCGGTCCGCAGCGTTAGAGAGGGGTGCCCTGTGAAGTTGCTGATCACCATCATCTCATCGCGCAGCGAGGGCACCAGCAACAGGTCGACGCCTGCCATCACGCGCTCCATCTCGCCCGCAACCTTGCGGCGCAGGCGGTCGGCTTGCACCAAATCCACTGCCGAAAGGAAGCGGGCCTGGCGGAAGCTGTTGGGCCACGCGTCGGGCACCTGCATCTTCAATTCGCGATCGCGATGCGACAGAGTCATCTCCTCAAAAGCCGCCGCGGCTTCGGCGAACAGGATGACATTCAGCGAGTCGTACGGCCAGTCCGGCAGCGCGACTTCGACGGGCGTCATGCCCAGGTCGCGAACTTTTGCCAACGCGGCGCGATCCACATCGGTCGCGGGAGCCGCCTTCATCCACGCGGACACAAAACCCACGCGCATACCCTTGACGTCAGATGACGCATCGAAGGCCAGCGGCATGTCCCGGCTGGCCACGTCGCCCACATCGAAGCCTCGAATCGCGGCGAGCACCAGCATCGTGTCCTCCACGCAACGCGCCATGGGTCCCAGCTTGTCGCAGGTCCAGCTCAGGGTCATGGCACCGGTTCGCGGCACCCGTCCAAAGGTGGGCCGCAGGCCGGTCACGCCGCAGCGCATGGATGGGCTGATGATCGAGCCCTGCGTCTCGCTGCCGATGGCGAAAGCCACCAGACCCGCTGCTACCGCTGCACCGGGGCCCGCGCTTGACCCGGATGCGCCCTCCTGCAGCAGCCACGGATTCATGGTCTGGCCGCCGAACCAGATGTCGTTCAGCGCCAGCGCTCCCAGCGACAGCTTCGCCACCAGCACTGCGCCTGCCTCGTTCAGCTTGCGGATGACAGCGCTGTCAGCGCCCGGCACGCGATCGCGAAACGGTTCAGCGCCATAGGTCGTCGCGATGCCCGCGGTATCCAAGAGGTCTTTCGCGCCGTACGGGATGCCGTGCAGCACGCCGCGATATTTGCCTGCCGCAATCTCGCGGTCGGC
>CBAAAE010000130.1:6273-8210 GCA_964658845.1 uncultured Novosphingobium sp.
CGCGCAGATGGCCGCCTTCCAGAGCTTCCTGTGCGGCACGCGCCTGCTCCAGCGCGTGACTTTCTGTCAGCGTAATGACGCAGTGCAGTTGGGGATCGTAGCGCTTCAGCCTCCCCAGGTAGATCCCGGTCAGGCGCTCGGACGTGATCTGCTTGGTCTGGATCCAGTGCGACAGGTGGGTCACGGGCGCGAAGGCGATGGCCGCTTCATCCGACGGCAGGTTTGCAGAGACCGTGCTGAAGATAGGCTTGGCCTCGTCAATCGCTGCCCTGCTGACAGGCTTGGCAGGGTGCTGCATCGATGGATCCCACACTGTGGCCGGCACGTCCGCAGCGTCTAGCGCCAGCTTGCGCGGACCGGTGCGCCGCTCCAGCAGCGCGGCCATGCTGTTGCGCCAGTTCGATGCGGCCTCCACGCGCTCAGCCGGCGAAAGCTCTACCTGGGCCAGCTTTTCCGCGTCAAGAAAGGTCCCCGGCGACACGGCAGGACCGGTGCCGGGCGCGGTTCCAAACGCAGGCGGAGCACCCGGCGGCGGAGCCTGACCGGCAGCTGCCTGTGGTGCCTGCGCGTTCGCAGCAAGACCCGCGGCGGCAAGCGCGCTGTGTGCCAGGAACGTCCGGCGAGTTCGAAGATCGGGCATCGTTGCGGTGTCCTCAACGCACCTATACCTGAGAAGCCGGGTCCCGCGCAAAGGTGCCGCCGCGGATACGTTGACGCTGGCAACATCCGCCCGCACCGCTACCATGCAGGAAGTGACCGCGGCGACCTGCGCGATGGGGAATTGATGGCGAAGAAGTTGAGAGTGGGTGTGTTGTTCGGTGGCCGGTCCGGTGAGCACGAGGTGTCGCTGCGCTCCGCCGAGTCCATCCTGAAGGCGATCGATCGCAGGAAGTATGATGTGATTTCGCTGGGTATCGCGAAGTCAGGGCAATGGCTTGGCGGCGCGGATGCGAGTGCCCTGCTCGCAGGTAGTACACCTCTGCAGATCCCCGCCACGAAAAAGATGTCAGGCCGTAAGGCGCACGCATCGGCCGTTGCCAGCGTGGCGTCCGCCCTGAGCGATCACGAACCAGACGACACCTCGTCCGCACTCACGCTGCAGGCCTCTGCGACCGGTGCGGGTACGGCGGGGCTGGACGTCATCTTCCCGGTACTGCACGGCACCTTTGGCGAAGACGGCACCATCCAGGGCATGCTGGAGCTGGCCGACATCGCGTACGTTGGCGCGGGCGTGCTGGGTTCGTCGGTCGGCATGGACAAGGATGCGATGAAGAAGATGTTCGCGTTCGCGGGCCTGCCCATCGTCCGGCACGTGACCCTGCTGCGCGGCGAATGGAAAGCCAGTCCGCGCAAGTGCACGAAGCGGATCGAAACAGCGTTGACCTATCCCGTCTTTGTGAAGCCGGCCAATCTTGGTTCGTCCGTTGGCATCAGCAAGGTGCGCGAGCGGAAGGAGCTTGCGGCCGCCATGAACGAGGCCGCAGCTTTTGACCGCAAGATCGTCATTGAGGAGGGCGTCACCGGCGCGGGCAGGCTCAAGGGGACGGGCAAGGCGCGCGAACTTGAAGTCGCCGTGCTGGGCAACGACGATCCCGTCGCCAGCGTCGTCGGAGAGATCGTGCCGGACCGCGAGTTTTACGACTACGCCTCGAAGTACGACAGCAGCAGCACCAGCGAGCCAACCGTCCCGGCGAAGATCAGCCGGGCCGAGTCGAAAGCGATCCAGGCCATGGCCATCGCAGCCTTCAAAGCGTGCGACTGCGCAGGTCTGGCGCGGGTCGATTTCCTGATGGAAGCCGCCGATTCCAAGGCAAAGAAAGCCCCGAAGATCTACCTGAACGAGATCAACACCATGCCCGGCTTCACCTCCATCAGCATGTACCCCAAGCTGTGGGCCGCCTCCGGCCTCAGCTACCCCGAGCTCATCGATCGCCTGA
>CBAAAE010000131.1:0-8202 GCA_964658845.1 uncultured Novosphingobium sp.
GCCGTCGAGCTGCAGAAACTGCTGGGGCCGGCGGCCCTCCGCGACCGCGACTTTGAGGTGGTGCTGCAGACCGACGTGATCAACGGGGTCGCCGGCGCCGCGCAGATCATCGCGACCGACGTGCGCTAGCGATTGATCGTGTTCATCTCCTGACGTGCCCCGATGAGCTGCCCAGAAATGCATTGCGGTGTTCAGAGATGGCCGCCGCTTGGACAGGAAGCAGGAATGCTCGCTAGACGGCTGCCCCCTGTTCCTCGAGTTGTGTCGAGATTTCTTCCCACTCGGCCATCAGCGATTCATGTTCGCGGCGCAGACGTGCCAGTTCCGCGGCCTGCCGCTGGCTCTCCTCTGCTGAGACGAAGTCGCCGAGCGAGGCCTCCATCGCGCTGATGCGGTCTTCCATTCGCGGCATCTCGTCTTCGGCAAATCGAACGCGATCCTGCATCTGCTTCAGCTTGATCGGGTTCACCTTCTTCACATTCACGAGAGCGGGCGTGGTGACGGACGAGAGGCTCGCTGGCGGCGCTTCCACGACGGGAATGTGCACGCGCTGCATCTCCATGGCGGCTGCCTGCAACGACTCCGGACCACCGTTTTTGCGCCAGAGGTAGTCCTCGTAGTTGCCCGGAAAGACCTGCACGCCGCCGTGTTCGCACTCGAAAACGCGCGTGGCCAGGCCGTCGATGAAGTAGCGATCGTGCGAGACGAACAGCACCGTCCCCGTGAACGCGCGGATCGCTTCCAGCAGCACATCCTTTGCGCGGAGATCGAGGTGGTTGGTCGGCTCGTCCAGCAGGATGAAGTTTGCGGGCGACACCAGCATGCGCGCCAGCGCATACCGGTTGCGCTCGCCGCCCGACAACACGCCAAGCGTCTTGAAGACGTCTTCTCCCGCAAACAGGAACGCGCCCAGCAGGTTTCGCAGCTCGGTTGTGGGCACCTTGGGTGCTGCGGAGCTGATGTCTTCGAGCATCTTGGCGTTCGGGTCCAGCACCTTGTACTGGTCCTGCGCGAAGTAGTCTGCAAGCACGTTATGGCCGTAGCGAACGGTGCCCTCGGTGGGCTCTTCCATCTGCGAGAGCATGCGGATCAGCGTGGATTTACCCGCGCCGTTCGGCCCTACTAGGGCAATACGATCGCCACGCTCGATGGTGAAGTTAACGTTCTTAAGTATCTGCTTGGGCTCATAGCGCTTGGCCAGGCCGGTGACCTCGCACACAAGGCGTCCGCTGACGGGCGGCTGCGGAAAGCTGAAGTGGATGGTCTCCTCATCTTCCGGCACTTCGATGCGCTCGATCCGGTCAAGCTCCTTGACGCGGCTCTGCACCTGCTTGGCCTTGGTGGCCTGGTAGCGGAAGCGGTTGATGAAGGCCTCAAGCTGATCGATGCGGTCGCGCTGGCTGGCGTAGTCCTTCGCAAGCTGCTCGCGCCGTTCGGTCTTCTGCTTCACGTATTTCTCGTAGCCGCCGGTGTAGAACCACACACGCTTGTTCCAGACCTCGACGATCTTGCCCACGGTGACATCAAGAAAATAGCGATCGTGCGAGATAAGGATGAACGCGCGCGGGTAGCTGCGGAGGTAGTCCTCGAGCCAGTTGCGGGTTTCCAGGTCGAGGTGGTTTGTCGGCTCGTCCAGCAGCAGTAGGGAAGGCTTTTCCAGCAGCAGCTTTGCGAGCGCGATCCGCATCTGCCAGCCGCCCGAAAACTCGTCCGTCTGCCGCGCCCAGTCTTCCTTGCTGAAGCCGAGACCGCCCAGGACAGCACCCACCTGCGCGTCCAGGTTGTACAGGTCGTGCTGCTGCAGGGTGTCGCTGACCAGGCTGAAGCGGTCGGCAACGACGGCGTACTCGGGGCTGGAGGGGTGGAAGTGGGCGAGTTTGTCGCTGAGGTCGTCCATCTCGCGATCCATCGCCTGCGCCGCGTGAAACACGGAAAGGCATTCGTCGAAGACGGTCTTGCCGCGCAGCACCAGGCCGTCCTGCGGCAGGTAACCGATGGTCAGGCCCTTGCTGCGATTGAGCTGCCCGCCGTCCAGTTGCTCCAGGCCTGCCAGTACCTTCAGCAGCGTGCTCTTGCCCGTGCCGTTGCCGCCGACCAGGCCGGTGCGCTCATCCGGCGTGATCAGCCAGTTGGCGTTTTCAAACAGCAGTTTGTGGCCAAAGCGCTTGGCTCCATCGGCAAGTTGCAGCATGTCTTCTATTTTCTCATCCAGGGGCCCGGCGAGCCCTTCCTCACGCCTGCATCTATCGTGTTGATATGCGGCTTCGGTTCCTGCTCCCCCTTCTTCTCTGCGCGATGTTCGTTCCTGCGCAATCGCTGTCGCACCCGGGCTGGCGCGGCAACGGCATTGCGGCAGAGGCCTGGTGGAAGCACGCGACCTTCGTCCGCGTCGGCCCGGAGGCGACCTTTGCGCAGGCCGCGCAGACCTTGGATGCGATGAGTCAGGTGGGAGCGGACAGCCTGATCCTGCCGGATCTTCAGCCCGGCGCTACGCTGCCGTTCGACGCGAAATTCGGCACGGAAGACGATCTGGACGCGCTGCTGCGCGAGGCCTCGGCACGGCGCATGCACGTGCTGCTGCGCGTGCCGCTGCTGCGGATTGGGAACAACAGCGGAGAGTTGCGCTTCTGGATGAGCCGCGGAATCGCCGGCCTGGATGTTGGCGACGTGCGGCCCGCGGACATGGACACGCTGAGCCTGCTGCGCGGTGCGATGGATCGCTTTCCGGGCAGGCGTGTTTTGCTGGCACGCGTGCCGGGGGAGAGCGCTGCATCATCACGTGACGATCCCGTTACGCTGCACCTGGTCTCGCCCGGAGATGCAGGCACAGGGAAGCCGGGAGTCTTGAACGCCGTCGAGATCACAGCGGCTGGCACAACGCCGTTGCCACCAGGCAGTGTTGCCGTGTTCGACGCATCGTTGATCGAGAGCGAAGCAGGCCGCGAAAGCGTGCGGCACGCGCTGTCACTGCGGGGCAAGCGTGCTCTGCATCAGGGACCCGCACGCAGGTCGGAATAGCCGGCGTAGACGCCCTCGAAGATCGCGTCCCACCGGCAATCCATGGCATACGCGCGCGCGGCCACGCCCATGGCCTGGAGCCGCGCCGTGTCCCGCACCAGCGCGCAGACTGCATCCGCCAGACGGGAGGTTTCGCGCACGATGCCGGTGACGCCGTCGTGCACGATGTATTTCGGTCCACCGCCGGTCGTTACCGCTGCGGGAACGCCGCTTGCCAGCGCCTCAAGCACCACGTTGCCGAAGGTGTCTGTCTCTGAGGGAAAGAAGAACAAATCCATGTCGGCATAGCTCTGCGCGAGGGCTTCGCCACGCTGCACGCCAAGAAAATAAGCCACGGCCATGGCGTTACGCAAGGCGGCTTCCTCCTCGCCCTGGCCCACGATCAGGAAGCACGCATTCGTGACGCCTGCGGCCTGCAGCGCGCGCTCGATCAGGGGCAGCAACATGACATTTTTCTCGACAGACAATCGGCCCACATAGCCGAGCACGATCGTGTCGTCGTCTCCTGTGCGTGTGCGTCGCGCGGGTGTGAAAAGGTCCGTATCGACGCCTCGCCGCATCACGTGGCAGGGCCGTGCGCACTCTCTCCGTAGCAGGTCGCACAGCTCTTCGTTAGGGGCGTACAGGACGCGCGCCAGTCGGTAGAAACGAGCGGTTATGGAGAGCGTCGCGGCCTCAATCCATCGGCTCGCGGGCGGTACGAACCGAGTCATCCAGGCAGACCGGCGGGCTGCATATTCATGCACATTGGTGTGCCAGCTAGCGGCCAGCGGGATGCCCAGCTTCCATGCAAAGTACGCTCCAAAGATGCCGAGTTCGCTTGGCCCGGTGATGTGAATCACATCGGGTTGAAAGGCACGCAGCGATCGCTCGATGACGCGCGCGTGGCGTGCGAAGAATGGATCAAAGTTGAGGTCTTTTTCCATGCGGATGGCGGCGCGGCTGCGTGGCAGTTCGAGCGTGGTCAGGGGGCCTTCGACTTCCAGTTTCGCTTCGCCAGTGGTGCCTGGCAGCGCAGCGCGCACGCACAGGAAAGGCAGGCCGTGCCGTTGCGCGTACCCCTGGAAGTTTCGTGCGGTGTGCGCCACGCCGTTCACCTCGTGAAACGAGTCCGGAAAGAAAGCCACGCGCATGGCAGCACGTTACCATCCTCGATGTCACCACGGCAGGTAGTAGGCTTGTCTGCAGGGACGACCTCTCACCCAGGCGGCCACCAGGACCTATGCCACCATTCTTTCGGATCGCAGCAGCCGCGCTGTGCCTGCCGCTTCTATCGCAGCACACCTTCTCACAACATCTCGTCAGCGAAGTACCTCCCGCCACCCACGAAGACATCTTTGGGCACGCATTGCCGCCGCAGAAGACCGTGTTCGTCTTCGGCCAGCGCATCGCGTATTACGACATGGGCCGAGGGCAACCGGGCCAGCCGGTACTGGTCCTGCTGCATGGCTTTGGCAGCCAGGCCGACGTGGACTTTGGACCGTCACTGCCCGGGCTCAGCCGCTCTCGCCGCGTGATTGCGCTGGACCAGATTGGTGCGGGCCAGTCAGCCAAACCGCTCATGCAATACCGGGTGCAGACCTACGTTGAATTCCTGGCGGAGTTCCTCCGTACGCTCGGCATTACGCGCTTCGATCTGCTGGGGGAATCACTCGGCGGATGGACCGCGGCAGCTTACGCGGAGCAGGCGTCCGCCACCGGCAGCACCCTGCCCATGCCGGAACGCCTGATCCTTGAAGACGCCGCCGGCTTCACTGCCTCGCCGGCATCCGGCACGCCGCCGAAGCTGATGGTCAGCACCGTGGAGGAAGTCGTCACGGGTCTGCGTGCGGTCTTTTATGACCCCGCACTCATCACGCCCGAGGTGGCCCGCCGCCGCTTCATCAGCAAGCTCGCCAGCAACGACGGCATCGTGACCAGCACCTTCAGCAGCAATCCCGCGGTCCAGGCTGAGGCAGTCGGCGCAGGCGCGCACACCATCACGCTGCCAACGCTCGTGGTGTGGGGCGCGGAAGATCACCTGGTGCCGGTCGCCACAGCGCATGCCTTCGCGGACGCTATCCCCGCGTCGAAGCTCGTGCTGATCGAACGCAGCGGACACGTGCCGTCGCTCGAGCAGCCGCAGCAGTTCGTCGACGCCGTGAACGGGTTTCTCAATGACTCGGCGTCACACCGCGGGAAGTGATGCTTGCGGCCGTCGCACTCCCCAGAACTTCATCGGCTGCATGTGATGGAGAGCTCCGCGTCGCGCGCGTCGTCACCCACACCAAACTGTGCCATTCGCATGTCGCCGAAAATCTCACCCTGCCAGACCTTGTCCTTTACTACGGCCTTGGTCTCGATCGGGTGGAAGCCCTGCGCGCAGAAGCAGTTCACCACGTCGCCGCCACCGTTGCTGCTACAGGACAGGTATCTGCCCTCCTGCGTGGGAGCACCCTGAACGCTGTAGCGCCACGGGGCGGCCAGGTCCTGAGGCAGCGTGACTGCTGCGCGGTACAGGCCGGTGTCTGCCGCGAGCCAGGTTGCGCCGGCTTTCCCAAGCAGATCTACGCC
The DNA here is from genome assembly GCA_964658845.1 of uncultured Novosphingobium sp. Classification (GTDB taxonomy): domain Bacteria; phylum Acidobacteriota; class Terriglobia; order Terriglobales; family Acidobacteriaceae; genus Terriglobus. The sequence continues at coordinate 5,572 of CBAAAE010000131.1, forward strand.
GTCTGCCGCGCGGATACTGGCTGCCTGCAGGCGTGTGCCGTGCCAGAAGTAGGGTGTTGCCTCATCGGTGCCCATCTTGCCGGAAACCGTAACCTGTTGGCCGCGGTGAGCATAGAGGAGGGCGTAGTCGGCATAGCCAGACAGCCCGATCTCGTGCAGCGTTTCGCCGGATGACTCCTTGCCTGCTTCTCCCTTGAAGACCGGCACGTAGCTGCCCGTCGTTTTCACAGTCACAAACTGCAGACGGCCGGCCGGCTCCATCGTCAGGGTTCCGTGCAGTACCACCTGCTGCCCGTCACGCAGCGGGATCGGTTCCTGCGCGGTTGAGATGCCGAAGGAAAGGAGCAGGAGAGCAAGCCGCGGGCATTTCATGACGAGAGATTAGCACCTGTCCAGATTCGTCATGATGCTGCGGGACTGTGCCGACTAGCTGCGGTAGTCGCGGTAGTGGATCAGCTCGGAGATGCCGATCCACAGGTCCAGCAAGCCAAGGCCGCTGATTAAACCTCGAACGGGTCCCATGATCAGGACAGCGCGCAGCGCGGGATGCGCCAGCAACAGGGGGTTGCGGTCCCACATCTCTTTCCACCACGGCAGGACGGAGATCAGCAGGCCGAGATAGAGGCAGAAGATGACGAGGACGCCGAGTGATACCCGCTGGAGCCAGACCGGCGCGGGAGGCGCGCTGGCGGCTTCGGCGTGGCGCGGTTCGTTGGCAGCCTGCGGCGGCTGGGGTGTGACGAGTGGTATGTGCGGCTGCACGGACATCCTGTGTTAACCGTAGCAGAGCGCGCTGGGCTGGCGCGCTCTGCCGGGATTGCTTTGGGCCGGTGAAAAGATCAGGCGTTCACGGTCTGGCTGCTGCGTCGAGGCCGGCGGTTTGCCTGCAAGACTTTCTTGCGCATGCGGAGCGACTTCGGCGTGACTTCGACGAGTTCGTCTTCGGCGATGAACTCGATGCACTGCTCGAGCGTGAGTTGCTTGAAGGGCACCAGGCGGAGGGCTTCGTCGGCAGACGAGGCACGCATGTTGGTCAGCTTTTTTTCGCGGACCGCGTTCACGTCGAGGTCATTGTCGCGGCTGTTTTCGCCTACGATCATGCCCTCGTAGACCTCGACACCGTCGCCGAGGAAGAGGGTGCCGCGCTCCTGGATGCCGTTGAGCGCATAGGTGGTGGTAACGCCGGTACGGTCGCTGACCAGCGCGCCCGTGGGACGCTGCGGAATCTCACCCTGGTAGGCGATGTAGCCGTCGAACAGGGTGTTCATCACGATGGTGCCGCGGGTCTCCGTCAGCATCTCCGACCGCAAACCGATCAGGCCGCGCGAGGGCACCTTGAACTCCATGCGGACGCGGCCCTGGCCGTGCATTTTGACCATCTCGCCCTTGCGAGGTCCAAGTTTCTGGATGACGGTGCCGGAGAACTCTTCGGGGACGTCGATGGTGACGTACTCAACCGGCTCCATCAGGTTGCCGTCGATGCGCTTGGTGACGATTTCAGGGCGCCCTACGGTGAGTTCGAAGGACTCGCGACGCATCATTTCGATGAGGACGGCGAGCTGCAGTTCGCCACGCCCGAGCACCTTGAAGGTGTCGGGTGAGTCGGTGTCTTCGACGCGGATGGAGACGTTGGTCTGCAGCTCCTTGTCGAGGCGCTCGCGCAGGTTGCGGCTGGTGACGTAGGTGCCTTCACGGCCGGCAAACGGCGAGTTGTTGACCGAAAACTGGATCGCAATCGTCGGCTCGTCGATGACGATCTGCGGCAGCGGCTGAGGGTCCTCGAGGCCGGTGATCGTCTCGCCTATGGTCAGGCCGGAAACGCCCGCAACGGCGATGATGTCGCCCACCGTCGTGACTTCGATGTCGGTGCGCTTCAGGCCGCTGAAGCTGAACAGCTTCGTGATCTTGACGGGCATCAGCGAGCCGTCGAGCTTGGCGATGTTGACCATGTCGCCGGTCTTCAGCGTGCCGTTGAAGACGCGCGCGATGCCGAGGCGACCGAGGTAATCGGAGTAGTCCAGGTTCGTGACCAGGATCTGCAACGGACCTTCCGCGTCACCCTTCGCGGGCGCAATCGCGCTGGTGATGGTCTCGAACAGCGGCTGCAGGCTGGTGCCAGGGACGTTCATGTCCATGGTTGCGGTGCCGGCCTTGCCGTTCGTGTAGACGACGGGAAAGTCGAGCAGGCTCTCATCCGCGTCCAGGTCGATGAACAGGTCATAGACCTCGTTCAGCACCTCCTGCACACGCGCGTCGGGCCGGTCGATCTTGTTGATCACGAGGATCGGCGTCAGCTTGGCATCGAGCGCCTTGGACAACACATAGCGCGTCTGCGGTAGCGGGCCTTCCGATGCGTCGACCAGCAGAACGACGCCGTCAACCATCTTCAGCGCGCGCTCCACCTCGCCGCCAAAGTCGGCGTGGCCCGGCGTGTCGACGATGTTGATCTTCTCATCGCCGAAGATGACGGCGGTGTTCTTGGCAAGGATCGTAATGCCGCGCTCGCGCTCCAGGTCGTTCGAGTCCATGACGCGGTCGGTTACGGCCTCATTGGCGCGGAAGGTGCCGCTCTGCCGGAGCATGGCGTCGACCAGCGTGGTCTTGCCGTGATCGACGTGCGCGATGATGGCG
>CBAAAE010000132.1:0-8192 GCA_964658845.1 uncultured Novosphingobium sp.
GGCGATGCGCAAGATCACCAGCAACCTGAACCGCACCCAGACGCTGTGCGTGTTCACGAACCAGATCCGTGAGAAGGTCGGGGTGATGTTCGGCTCACCCGAGACCCAGCCGGGTGGTCGCGCGCTGAAGTTTTATTCCTCCGTACGCATCGACATTCGGCGTATCGGCGCGGTAAAGGAAGGCGACGTCGTCGTCGGCTCGCGCACCAAGACGAAAATAGTCAAGAACAAGGTTGCGGCGCCTTTTCGCGAGGCAGAGTTCGACATCCTGTACGGCGAAGGCATCTCGCGTGAAGGCGACGTGCTGGACCAGGCCGTGCTGAATAACGTCGTGGAGAAGAGCGGCGCCTGGTACAGCTACAGCGGCGAACGCATCGGCCAGGGGCGCGAGAATGTACGGGGTTTTCTCAAGGCGAATCCCGAGCTCTTCGAGCGGATGAACCTGGAGCTGCGCGCCAAGCTAAAGATCGGTACGGCTGAACCCGCTCCGGTCCCCGTGGCCCCCGTCGACGGCGAAGAGCGAGCGCAGGAAGCTATCCGGCCCACACGCAAGTAGGTCTCTCGCATAACGAAAGGGCCGCGAAAGCGGCCCTTTATGCGCGATCACATGCGGTATTGACGCTGCCAATCTTCTGCGCCGTGGAAGACGCCCACAATGGAGATGCGTCCTGGCTCAATCCGGTATGAAATTAGAAACTTGGTTCCTGGTACCGCGAACGTCCTGGCAGAAGGCCGCCTAATCACGCGTCCAACAGCCGGCCACATTGCGACCAACTCCGCCGTCTCGCGGATCAACCGTGTGATCCGAACTGCTGCTGCGGGCTGTTCTGCCCCAATCGTGTCTTGAATTCCTGCTAGTTGGGACTTGGCTCGCTCGGTCCAGAAGAGGGTCAGGTTTTGTATTTTGCGAAGATGGCTTGCATCTCCTCGTCGCTGGCAAACCTGCCAGCATCGGCATCGGCAATACCCTCATCCACCAATCGCATCTGTTCTGCGGTCAGTTCAAAAGGGGGTTCCACCAGATTCTCTATGATCTCGCCTATCGGCACGTTCATCGCTTGAGACATCGCTTGTAGTCGTTCAAGAGCCGAGTGTGAGACCTCGATGTTCAAGTTTGCCATGCGGACATTCTACCCTCGCGCGCGCGGCACGGGGTATGCTTTCCGTAGCGCATGCAGACTGTACGAGCGATCTATCCGGGCACCTTCGATCCGCCGACCAACGGGCATATCGACCTGGTGAGTCGCGGTGCAAAGATCTTCGATCACCTGGTGGTCGCGGTCCTCCGCAACTCCAGCAAGGGCACGCCGCTGTTCACCACGGGGGAGCGTGTCGAGATGTTGTCCGAGGCGACGCATTCCTTCGGCAACGTCTCGGTGAAGACGTTCGACGGCCTGCTGGTGGACTTCGCCCGGCACGAGGGGGCGGCGGCGGTGCTCCGCGGCATTCGAGCCATCTCGGACTACGAATACGAGTTTCAGATGGCGATGATGAATCGCAAGCTCGACAGTGCGCTGGAGACGGTCTTCATGATGCCCGCGGAGAAGTACACGTATGTCTCCTCGCGGCTGATCAAGGGTGTGTATCAACTCGGCGGCGACATCAGCGAGCTGGTCCCGCCGCTGGTGCTGCGGCGCCTGCAGGAGAAGCGCGCGGCGCACACGCCGTCGCTGCAGGGCGAAGTTCCCGGCGACGTCTAAGAGCATCTGCGCGAGCCTCCAGGTTCGTCACGTCCGGCATCAGGACGTGAGACTCCTGTGTCGATGGTAGAAGGCATTTTGCCGTACTGCTGGAGGCGCTCGGGTAGAATCAGACCCATGAGTGCAGTTGCAGCCGCTGTTTCCGCAGCGACGAAGGTCTTCTCAGACCGCATCGATCGCATCGAAGTTTCGGCCACCATGGCCATCACGGCAGAGGCTCTGCGACTGAAGCAGAGTGGCGTGGATCTAGCTGATTTCGGTGCGGGCGAGCCGCACTTCAATACGCCAGGACACATCAAGCGCGCGGCTATCGAGGCCATCGAGCAGAACCACACGCGCTACACGGCGGTCTCGGGTATTCCGCAGGTGCGAAAGGCGATCGTCGAGCGGCATGCCGCGGACTTCGGATCGAACTACGCGCCGGACGAGTGCGAGTTCACCACCGGCGGCAAGCTGGCGCTGTTCAACGCAATCGAGGTGCTGGTCGATCACGGCGACGAGGTGATCCTGCCTGTGCCGTACTGGGTTTCGTTCAAGGACATCATCCAGTTTGCGGGTGGCACGCCGGTCTTTGTGCACGCGAAGGAGCGGGAGAACTTCCGCATCACGGCGGCGATGATCGAGGCTGCGATCACGGACCGGACGAAGGTCATCATCCTGAACACGCCGTCCAACCCGTCGGGCGCGGTGGTGTCCGCGCAGGATCTTGAGAGCATCGTCCGGCTGGCGCATCGCCGCGGCATTTATCTGCTGCTGGACGAGTGTTACATCTACCTCAACTTCGAGGGGAAGTCCGTCTCCGGCGCTTCGTTTACCGACTGCAAGGAGCATCTTGTGGTGCTCGGATCGCTTTCGAAGACGTACGCGATGACGGGCTGGCGTGCTGGTTATGCGCTTGGGCCGAAGGCGATCATCGCCGCCATGAGCAAGCTACAGTCGCAGAGCACAAGCAATACGGCGAGTTTCGTGCAGTACGCGTCGATTGCCGCGGTGAGTGGACCGCAGGATTGTGTGGCGGATATGCGCGCGGACTATATCCGTCTGCGCGACCGCATGCTGGCCGGTCTGGACACTATTCCGGGCGTAACCTGCACGGTGCCGCAGGGCGCTTTCTATGTTTATCCCAATGTAAGTGCGTTCTTCGGCAGGAAAGATGCGGGCTCGGCGGCACAGATCGCCGCCCGTCTGCTGAGTGAAGCGCACGTGGTCTGTGTGCCGGGCGAAGCATTCGGCACGGAAGAACATCTCCGTTTTTCCTATGCGGTGTCGGCGGACGTCATCGACAAGGGTATCGAGCGCATGGGTGCGTTCTTCAAGGGACTGACGGGATAAAAACGAAATGACCATCGACGAAAGCACAACTGCCGGGCCCGGGGCGAAACCGAAGCTGGTTCCCGTCGTGCTGGCGGGCGGTAGCGGCACGCGGTTCTGGCCACGTTCGCGCAAGAGCCGCGCAAAGCAGGTGCTGCCGCTCTCCGGCGGCGATGCAACCATGATTCAGGAGACGGTGGCGCGCCTGCTGCCCGCATGCCCCGTTTCAGAGTTCCTGGTGATCACCAACGATCTCCTGGCGGCGACCATCGTGGATCAACTGCCGGGGGTTCCGCTTGGACGTATCCTCCGAGAACCCTGCGCGCGTAACACGGCACCGGCCTGCGCGCTGGCGGCCATGATTGTGGAGAGGACGTCGCCTGAGACGGTGCTGGGCATCTTTCCCTCAGATCACGTGGTGACGGACCTCCGTCGCTTTCTCGAGGTACTGGCTGCGGGCGTGGAGATTGCAGCAGCGGGCGACAACATGGTGGTGCTGGGTGCGCCGCCTACCCGGCCTGAAACCGGCTACGGCTACATCCGCATGGGCGATAAGGCTTTGCAGTTTGCCAACGAGAGCGTGGTCGCGCGCTGTGTGAAGCGCTTCACGGAAAAGCCGCAGATCGATCGCGCCCTTGAGTTCCTTGCGGACGGCAACTACTCGTGGAACGCAGGCATTTTTCTGTGGTCCGCACGAACCCTGTCGAACGCTATCCGGGAACATCGCCCGGCCATGGTCGGTCCCTTGGAACGGATTGCAGCGGCCTACGGCACGCCTGAGTTCGACGCGGTATTCGCCGCCGAGTATCCGCGTGTGGAGAACGTGAGCATCGATTATGCCGTGCTGGAGCCGCGCTCCGCGAAGGGCGATCAGAGCCACATCTATTGCCTGCCCGCGGACTTCGGCTGGAACGATCTGGGTAGCTGGGCCGCGCTGCACGAGCATGCCATGTCGCAGGGTGCGAGCCTGGGCCATGGCAACGTGGTGGAAGCCGGTCTGGCCCTGCACCTGGATGCCTTCGGCAACTATGCCTACGCGCCGGGCAAGGTGGTGGCACTGCTGGGCGTGAGCGATCTCGTCGTGGTGCAGACGGAAGACGCTCTGCTGATCACGACGCGCGCCCACTCGCAGGAAGTCGGCCGCGTGGTGAGCGAGCTTGTGAAGCTGTCGCGGCCGGAGTTCGTCTAGGTCCGCCTGGAGCGCGTGCCGGTTCCAACGCCAGGTACCCATACAATCGGCGGTAACTCTGTGCCGGTAGAATCTTGGATACACGATGAATGCAAGCACCGCTTCCCCAGTCACCAGCCCCGTCAAGTTTGGAACCGATGGATGGCGCGGCATTATCGCCGACGACTTTACCTACGCCAATGTGCGCGTCGCGGTAAGTGCGATTGCCCATTACATCCTGCAGCATGAGGACCCATCGAAGGGCGCCTGCATCGGCTATGACACGCGTTTCGGCTCGCCGCAATTTGCGCGGCTGGCGGCAGAGGTGCTGGCGGGTGCGGGCATTCCCGTTCAACTTGCGAGCGGCATTACGCCGACCCCAGCACTGTCCTTTGGCGTGCGCAAGCGGGGCGCCGCGGGCGGTGTGATGATCACCAGTTCGCATAACCCGGCGCAGTGGAATGGCGTGAAGTACAAGGCGAGTTATGGTGGTTCGGGCTCGCCGGGCATCATGAAGCAGATCGAGGGATATCTCGGCCAGCCGCTGCCGTCGGCGGAAAAGCCGGCAGCCATTGTCGAAACAGACTTTCTGCCGGATTACATCGTAGCCATTGAAGCGTTCGCCAATTTACCGTTGATTGCGACGTCTCCGTATCGCTTTCTGATCGACAGCATGTACGGCGCGGGCGCGGGCGTTCTGAAGGGCATCTTCGAGCGTGCAGGCGTACCCTGCGTGGAGATGCGGGCCGAGCACAATCCGCTGTTTCCAGGGATTAACCCGGAGCCGATCCTGCCGCACATCGCGCTGACACAGAAGACGGTGGTCGCCGAAAAGTGCGATGCGGGCTTGATTACAGACGGTGATGCCGACCGCATCGGTTCCGTGGACGAGCACGGCAACGTGGTGGACGCGCACAAGATCTACTCGATCCTGCTTTGGTGGCTGCTTGAGTTCAAGGGCTGGCCTGGAGGTGTGACGCGCGCCTTCAACACGACGAAGATGCTGGACCGTATCGCGGCAAAGTACGGCCGCAAGCTGTACGAGCACGGCATCGGCTTCAAGTACGTCTGCGACCTGATGCTGACGGAAGACATCCTGATCGGCGGCGAAGAGTCTGGTGGCGTTGGCATCAGCAGGCACCTGCCGGAGCGCGACGGCATCCTGAACGCGCTGTTGATTGCGAACGTCATGGCCGAGGCAAAGAAGACGCTTGGTGAGCTGGTGGCGATGCTGCAGGCCGAGTTCGGCGAGCACCAGTACGGCCGCATCGACATGCACATTAACGACCGGCTGAAGCAGTCGGCCATTCAGCGCGCGAGCAGCGGCCTGACTGAAATCGCCGGCCTGAAGATTCTGAAGACCGAAGACATGGACGGCATAAAGTTCTATCTCAAAAACCCGGAAGCAGCCGGCCTTGTAAATCCTGCCGAGACCTGGCTGCTGCTACGGGCTTCGGGTACGGAACCGCTGCTGCGCGTGTACAGCGAATCGACCTCGCAGGCGGCGGTCACCAGGATTCTGAAGGCCGCCGAACAGTTCGTCCTGGAGGGCTGACTTTGAACGTGATAACAACGGTGGAGACCAGTGCGCAGGGCTTCCTGTTCGATCTGGATGGTGTGCTGATCAGCTCGATCGGTTCCGCGACGCGGTGCTGGCGACAGTGGGCGAAGCGGTACGACGTGCCCGGTGCGGAGAGCTTTGTGCTGCCGCACGGCCTGCCCGCGCGCGACATCATCAGCCTGTTGCGGCCGGATGTGGATCAGGCGGAAGCGCTGCGCGTGATTGAAGATCTTGAGCTGGAGGACGTGAGCGATCTGCAGGTGCTGCCCGGCGTCGCGGCGTTGCTGAACAGCCTGCCGCCCGAGCGTTGGTCCATTGTCACGAGTTGCACGCTGCGCCTGCTGAAGGGACGTCTGCGGGCAGCAGGTCTGCCGGAGCCCGTGAACGTCGTCAGCGCCGACCATGTCACGCGCGGCAAGCCCGATCCCGAGCCGTACCGCCGGGGCGCCGATCTGCTGGGCTTCGCTCCCGCAGATTGCATCGTGGTGGAAGACGCTGTTTCGGGTGTGAGCTCGGGCATTGCCGCGGGCTGCCGCGTGCTTGCGGTGTTGAGTTCTACGCCCGCCGATGAGTTAGGCGCAGCAACGTGGATCGCGCAGTCGTTGGACGGTGTTACCGCGACCGCCCACGCAGATGGGCTGCAGGTTACCTTGCCTGTGATCGACTGATCTTCACAGCAACAGACCTGCGTACTGTCCAAATCAGCACACTCAGAGTTTGCGTTTGCCCAACCGACGGGTAGAGTCGTTTCTATCTACTCGTCTCGTGAGGTTCAATGCTCTCTGGCAATGACATGGAAAGCCATCCAGGTGGACGAAGGAGCGTCATGCATCCTGCATCAGGAGAAGCCCGCCCCTACAAGAACACGATCCTCCGACACCTGCCTGTGGCAAGTGTGGAGCGATTGAAGCTGCGGCATGTGCAGCTGCCGGTAAGGAGGGCTCTGGAGCAGTCCGAAAGGGGCATCGAGCACATCTTCTTTATTGAAGCGGGTGTGGGTTCCATGACCTCGACCTTCCAGGATGGCACTGAGGTAGAGGTCGGCCTGTTTGGTTACGAGTCCGCCGTCGGCATCTCTGCATTTATGGGTGTGCGGCGAAGTCTGAACCGCATTTACATGCAGATGGCAGGCAGCGGGTACGTGTCCAGGATCGCCGACGCCAGGGCAGAGTTTGACCTCGGAGGCGTGTTTCAGGACCTTGCGCTGCGCTACGTGCAGATGCAGTTGACCCAGGCAACCCAGTCTGCCGCCTGCAATGCGAAACATGATGTGGAACAGCGACTGGCGCGGTGGCTGCTGCTCTGCGCCGATCGGTCCGGCAGCCCGGACATGGCGCTGTCACAGGATTTCCTGTCGATCATGCTGGGCGTGCAGCGCACCTCAGTCGCGCTTGCAATGGGACGCTTCAAGCAGGACGAACTCGTGTCGTACACGAGGGGACACATCCATCTGACCGACGTCCCCCGGCTGGAAGCAAAAGCATGCGAATGCTACGCCGTCCTGAAGGATCACCTGAACAATTACATCGATTTCGACACAGGCTTCGCCGTCTAGTTACCGCTCCACATCAGCGTCCATGACGTTCGCGCAACAGGGCTTCCACACGAGCGATGTCTTCTTCGGTGTCGACGCCGACCGTGTCGAAGTCGACCGGCTCGACGTACAGCGCCACCCCATTTTCCAGCAATCGTAGCTGCTCCAGCCGCTCGGTCTGTTCCAGCGGGCTGGCCTGCAGCATGCCGAAACGCAGCAGCGCGTCGTGCCGGTAGGCGTACAGACCCAGGTGCTTCCAGGGGGTCGCGCCCGTGCCCTCGCGATCGTAGGGGATGGTGGCGCGGGAGAAGTACAGCGCGCGTCCATCGGTCGCGGTTACGACCTTAACGGCATTTGGATTCGCGATGTTTGCGGGCGTGCAGGGTGTCTTTACGGTGGTGACTTCGACGTGTGGCCCGCGCGCGAAGGGCCGCAGCAGGGCATCGATGTGCGCAGGCTGCAGCAGCGGCTCATCCCCCTGGACGTTGACGTAGATGGCCGCAGCCTGCACCAGTGCGACGGCGCGCATGCGGTCGGTGCCGCTGGGCAGCGCCGCGTCCGTCATCTGGCAGGCCCAGCCCTTCGCTCGGCACAGGTCGGCGACTTCGGCGGAATCCGTCGCAACGATGACGGCATCCAGTTGCGGGCATCGCAGCGCCGCTTCCACCACCCACTGCAGCATGGGCCGACCCAGCAGCGGCCGCAGTACCTTGCGTGGCAGGCGGGTTGAGGCAAGCCGCGCCGGGATGACTCCGAGGATTCGTGCGTCGCTCATGGGCTTTGTTTCGGGCGACGCTTTCGGTGCGAGCCGTCTTCCAGTAAACTACAGGGAGTCGTTTCGTGGCTCCCCGCCGCGCCGGCATGGCGGTGTAGCTCAGATGGTTAGAGCGACGGACTCATAACCCGTAGGTCACTGGT
>CBAAAE010000133.1:0-8162 GCA_964658845.1 uncultured Novosphingobium sp.
CACCGCACGGACGCTTCCCTCTTCGACATCATGGAAGAGATCGAGCGGCGCATCCTCTCAGACCGGCTGGAGCGCTGCAACTGGAACCAGACGGAGGCCGCCGAGTTCCTGAAAATACCGCTGTCGACACTGAACCAGAAGATCAAGCGGCTCAACGTCGAGATCAAGAAGCGCAATCGGGACTGAACGGATCACCGCACGGATCCGGCGTAACTTAATTAGGTATGTTTCGTAACTACAGGGCGGATGCCCGGCCAACGCGTGATAGCATCTGCTCAAAGTACAGCCACCGGATATCAGCCCGCAGTTGTCGGACTGTGACTTCGAACGAGATCTTCAGGGGTCTTCGGATGCACCGCATGTTCGGCTTAGGGTCGATCCTGGCGCTCTCACTCGTCTCCGCGGCATCCGCTGCGTCGCTGAAACCTGCGGACGCTCCCGTGTGGAATCGTGATGCAGCGGCGCAGTACCTGGACGCCCGCCAGCAGTGGTGGATGACCTGGCCTAAGGCACAGCGTGATCACGGGACCGCATGCGTGTCATGCCACACGGCACTTCCCTACGCGATGGCGCGGCCTGGCCTTCACGACTTGCAGTCTTTGCAGCCGCTTACGCCACAGGAGCACCTGATGCTCGGCTACATCATCAAGCGTGTCACGCTGTGGGAAGAGACTGAGCCGTTTTATAAGACAGACGAAAAGGCTCCGCACCGCACGGAGGAATCACGCGGAACAGAATCAGTTCTGAACGCATTAGTGCTCGCCCGGTACGATTCTGAGGCAGGCCACCTGCGTGAAATCACAAAGCAGGCCTTCACCAACATGTGGGCTCAGCAGATCACCTCCGGCAGCGATTCCGGTTCGTGGGTGTGGTTGAACTTCCACAACGCGCCTTGGGAGTCGGACGAGTCGCACTACTATGGCGCGACCCTTGCTGCCATCGCAGTGGGACTGGCACCGGGCCATTACGGACACTCGCCGGCGGCCAGATCAAGCCTTGCGCAGCTTCGCGCCTACCTGAATCGCGATTACGAGAAACAGCCGCTCCTGAACCAGATGGTCCTGCTCTGGGCCTCAACAAAGGTCGACGGCCTGCTTTCAGCATCGCAACGCAGCGGTCTGTTGAAGAATATCCGTGCACATCAGCAGACTGACGGCGGGTGGAGCCTGGCAACGCTCGGGCAATGGAAACGCCGGGACAACACGCCGATCAGCAGTGCGAGCGATGGCTACGCGACCGGCCTCGCTGTCTATGCACTGCGCCAGGCCGGCGTCCCGACGTCGTCGCCCGAGTTGAGGCGAGCATCGGTGTGGCTGGTCCAGAATCAGGATGTCGCAGACGGCCACTGGAAGGCAGCGTCGCTGAACAAAGAACGGGATCCTGCAAGCGATCCCGCGAAGTTCATGAGCGACGCCGCCACCGCCTACGCAGTGATGGCGCTCGGTTCCCTGCACCAATAGAAAAGGGTCCCTCGCAAGGTCTAGGGCGTTCTACATGTAGCTGTTCTTACAGGGATGACGCACCATCTCACGAACGGCTTTAGTCGCTGAGATAGATAAGAAAGCTTCTGGTAACGTGGCTTCAGCCAACGGGAGGTACCTCGGCGGCTAAAGCCGCTTACCATATCTACTCAGACGTCTTCTCAGTGGCTCAAGCCGCCAGAATTCCAGCATAAGTTAGTTGGGCTACATCCTAGCGGTGGAAGCGTGCGAACATGACGCCTTTGCCGACGACATGGCCGTCCATTGCTGCCAGCAGGTCGGCACGCGTCGCATCCGGCGTCAGGTCCAGCTTGGTATCCAGCGCGTAGAGCTCGAAGGTGTAGTGATGGTATGGGCCCTGCGCGCCCGCACCTGGTCCCAGGTAGCCGGGCACGCCGCGCGCATTCTTGGGCTGGATCGTGCCGTCCGGCAGGGTTGGGCCGACCGGGACACCCTCAGGCAGGCTGGTCGCGGTGCCGGGGATGTTGAACGCCAGCCAGTGGACGGTGTCAGCAGTCTTGCGTTGGCCGGCGTTGTCGGGGTCGTGCATGATCAGCGCGTAGGTCACAACGCCTGCGGGTGCGTTCTTCCACTCCAGCTCGGGTGAGACGGGCGTCGGCACATTCTGCGTGTACTTGTTCGGGATGATGCCACCGTCCTCAATGGACGTGGATGAGAGCGCGAGGCCCGGCTTCGGCGGAGTCGAGGGTGCTGCCGCCGGAGGGGCCGTCTGCTGCGCAGAAGCCATGATCGAACCCGAGGCCAACACCGCAGCCATCGCAAACAGACGGAACACCTTCATGAACATCCTCCTGGGAAGGCCAACAGAATAGCACCGCTGCGCAACATGTTCTCTTCAGGTCAGGGTTGGATGATGACCTTCATTGAGTCCCCCACGGGATGCGACGCGATCTCGATTGCAGCGACACTATCTTCCAGCGAAAAGCGGTGCGAGATGAGCCGCGTCAAGTCGAAGCTGCCGTCGCGGTACCCGCTGAAGACAAGCTTTATGGCCTTATCCTGCACCGCGAGTGAGGACGAGTACGAGCCCATCAGCGTCTTCTCATCCATGCAGACAGCGGCGGGATCGAACGGTGCTTCGCCGTGCTGCGTCTGCGCGAACAGGCAGACACGACCGCCCGGACGGATCGCGTCCATCGCAAGCTTGATCAGCGCGTTCGCTCCCACAGCGAGCAAGGCCACATCCGCGCCGCGGCCCTCGGTCACAGCCTTGCATTCCTTCACCACGTCTGCACTCGCATCCAGCGGATGGTTCAGGCCATACGTCGCCGCAATGGCGTGCCGCTCCGGGTAGAGATCGCTCGTCAGAACGGTCGCGCCCTTGCGCCGGGCAAGCGCCGCCAGCAGGATTCCGATCGGCCCCTGGCCAATGACCAGCACGGTTTCGTCTGCCTGCAGGTGAAGCAGTTCGATGGCCTTGTAGCAGGTGTTAACAGGCTCGATCCATGCCGCCTGCTCGAATGGGATGTCGTCGGGCAGCTTGATCAGTCCGCGGCGCACCACCCAGTCCATGACGCGGATGTACTCGGCAAAGCCGCCGCCGGAAGGCTCGCCAAAGCCGGCGGTTGCGCCCACTTTCTTGTACGTTTCGCACTGGGCAAATGTCTGCTTGCGGCAGTAGTAACAGTCGCCGCAAGGCATGTGATGGAAGCTCATGACACGGTCGCCGACAGCGAAACCTTCCACGTCCTCGCCGACCTTCACGACGGTCCCGGCCATCTCGTGCCCGAAGATGCGCGGCGCAGAATGTGAACCGCTGTGGATCTTCTTGAGATCCGTGCCGCACACACCGCAAGTGTCGATCCTGACCAGGACTTCACCCGCGCCGATCTCGGGGACCGGCACGGATTCAACGCGAACATCGTCCACGCCGCGGTAGACCGCTGCGCGCTGCGTGGCTGGAACGCCGGTTGTGATGGACTGCTCGTTGGGGGCAACTTGGGTGTTCATCGTGGTCTCTCGATTCCAATCTCGTCGGCAATTACATCGCAAAGGTTCACGGCCGCCAGGTTCGCCTGCTTGCCAAAGCGCGCGAGCGCAGGCCAGTGCCTTGGCTGCAGCGCTGCATGCGCGATGAAGCGGGCCACCGCAAACTGCCCGTCGCTGCTGACGAAGGGGTTCATGTCCGGCAAGTCCTCATCCAGCGTATCGCTGATGGCTTTGATCGCGCGAAATGGCACGCCATGGGCCCCGGCCAGACGCGCCAGGATTGCCGCCTCCATGTCGACGGCAACGGCTCCATCGTACGTGCGCGACAGCCGATGCTTCTCCTCACGCACGGCGACCCGCGGCGAGGTCAGCAGCAAGCCGCCCGTCCCCTCGACAGGGAGCATCTCTCCCGTCTGAAGATCGCGCACCATGCTCGCACGGACGACCGCTCCAGGCACAAGATCTTCACGGAGGGCTCCAGCCCAGCCGACTGAGAGCAGCTGGACGGGCTCGCATACCTCGCGCGCACGTGCGAACGATCGAGTCGCCCCGGCTGACCCCATGCCTCCGCAGAACGCCATGATGGGCCCGTTGGGGTGCTGCCAGCCGTCGACGCGCTCGCGGGTCTCCAGGGCAGCCCAGCTGCGCACCAGCGGCTTCAACTCGCCGGGCATGGCGGCGATGATGACAATGGCATCGTTCACGCGCGGCCTTCGTAGGCGGGCGCGTAGCCGTTCGCGACAAACCACTCCATGGCTGCACGCAACGCGTCTTCGACCGGCATTACTTCAAAGCCAAGGTCGCGCGCAGCCCTGGCGGACGACGCAAACATCATCTTGCGCCCCATCTGCACCGCTTCAACCGTGGCACGAGGTTCCTTGCCGCGCAGCTTGCCGGTGATCGTCTCGTCGAAAAATGCGAAGGCCATGGCGACGGCGTGCGGCACCTTCATCGTGGGCGACGGCAGTCCTGAGATCGCGGCCATGCGGTCGAGTATCTGTTTCAAGGTCAGGTTCTCGCCACCGAGAATATACCGCTTGCCTGGCGTTCCGCGTTCCAGAGCCACCACGTGCATGCGCGCGACCTCGCGCACATCCACGAGGTTCAGGCCGGTATCAACGTACGCCGGAAACTTGCGATTCAAAAAATCCACAACGATGCGGCCGGTGGGCGTCGGCTTGCGGTCATCTGAGCCGATCGGCGTGGTTGGATTGAGGATCATGACGTGCTGCCCGGCGCGCGCAGCCGCAATCGCCTCCTGCTCCGCCAGCCACTTCGATCGCTTGTAGTGGCCGATCATATCGGCTTCCGTCACAGGTGTGTCTTCGTCAACGACCGTGTTGGACTTCGTAAAGCCCATGGTCGCAACACTCGACGTGTAGACCACGCGCTTGATCCCGATCTCGCGAGCAATACGCAACAACTCGCGGGTGCCGTCCACGTTGGCCTTATACATCTCGGCTGGATCGGGGACCCACAGCCGATAATCTGCAGCGACATGCACCAGCGCATCGCATCCGGTGAGCGCGGAGCGCAGGGCCTCGGTCTGACGCAGGTCTCCGACGACGGCGTCCGCTCCAATTCCCTCGAGTGCTGCGGTACTACTTGTGGATCTCGTCAGGAGGCGCAGTTGCGCGCCGGCAGCGGCATAAGCCGCGGCGACATGGTTGCCAACAAACCCTGTCGCGCCTGTCAGGAACACCCTCATCGCGCGCGCTGCCGGATCTCAAGGACCTCGAACTCCGAGGCAACCACGTTCAGACCGATCTCAGGGACGACGCCGTCGAAACTCAGCAGGACACCGTCTGCATAGCCCTGCTGGTTCAGCATCAGCCAGCCCCAGAAAAACTCTTTGCCGATGAAGCGGCTCCACGCACCGTCCGCTGTCAGGTCCTCGGCGTCGTCAACACTGCCAAGGGGACCAAAGCGCACGGCAACAGTGTCCGTGTCGCCGTTACAACTGAAGATCAGACCTTCAGTGCCAAAGGCCAGCAGAATCTGCTCGCCGTCCTCGGTGTCGGCACTCAGCACAGCCGTCAGTTGATGACCCTGCGCCTGATGGAATGGCAGGAGTTCTTCAAGAAAACCTGTGCCTGCCATCCTCTGTGCATCGTTCATGAGGTCAGTCTAGCTTTTCCGGCTCGATCTGGATGTTCGTTTCGCCGGCTGCCTTCTTTGCCCAGTACTTCTTCACCCAGGCATCGAAGGTCTTTCCCGCGGCGGTGTCGCGTCCACTGAAGTTCAGCGCGGCAATCTCGGCGTAGGGAATGCTGCGTCGGCTGCGGTCTTCGCCCTTCGAGGGCATCAGGCGCACCAGCGAGTCAGTCAGCGTCTTACCGGTTCGCCGGTCGTAAATGTAACCCTCGACGATTTCCCCGGAGCGCAGCGTCAGCGTGACATCGCCCCGGTAGTCAAAGGCTTTTTCAAGCGACTCACGGATTTCGGTTTCGGTGGCAAGGGCCGGTATCCAGCCTTCCAGATTTTCGCGTTCCCGACCCGCCATGACCTCTAGTTGGTCCGGGTCGTGATCGTGCAACTGCTCGATTTTCAGGTGCTCCTGCTGATCAGTTGCCATCAATCACCCGCGACCAGAGACTCGGCGTGGTTGACCTGCTCTGCTTCCTGCGACAGGATGCCGGAACCAATCTGCACTAGTTGGCCGTGATTCGTAGGCCGCCAGTCATTCAGGATCTTCTGCGCGCCGTCATCCTTGTAGCTGCTTGAGAAGATCGCCTTCGCGGTCTGCATCAGGCCCTTGAACGAGCCGAAGGTGTAGTTGACGCCGCTAGCCTCATAGCCGGAATGCACCATGCAGTTCGCGCAGCGTGGATTACCGCTTTCGGTGCCATAGTTGGCCCACTCAACCGATTCCATCAGTTCAGCGAAGCTGTCCGCGTAGCCATCCTGCAGCAGGTAGCATGGCTTCTGCCAGCCGAAAATCGAGTACGTGGGCATGCCCCAGGGCGTGCACGTAAGTTCCTTCTTGCCCATCAGAAATTCCATGAACATGGGCGACGCGTTAAAGCGCCAGGTCTTCTTGCGATTGGACAGCAGCGCTCGAAAAAGCTTGCGCGAGCGAGCGCGGCCGAGGAAATGCTTCTGATCGGGTGCCTTGTCGTAGGTGTAACCCGGCGATACCATCATGCTCTCCACGCCGGCCTCCATCAGCTGATCGAAGTGCCGGCGCACAGAGTTTGGATCGGCACCATCGAACAAAGTCGTGTTCGTCGTCACGCGGAACCCGGCGGCGACGGCGGCATGCACACCTTCCATGGCGATGTCGTAGCCACCCTCGCGGCACACACCAAAGTCGTGATGCTCCCGCTCGCCATCCACGTGCACCGAGAAGGAGAGGTACTTGGACGGCTTGAAAAGGTGAAGCTTCTCTTTAAGAAGCAGAGCGTTGGTGCACATATACACATACTTCTTGCGCTCGACTAACCCCGCAACAATCTCGGGCATACGCGGGTGAAGAAGCGGCTCGCCACCCGGTATGGCGACCATGGGAGTGCCGCACTCTTCCACTGCGTTAAAGCACTCTTCCGGTGTGAGCTCCGCCTTCAGGATGTGCGCGGGATACTGGATCTTGCCGCAGCCGGCGCACGCCAGGTTACAGCGGAAGAGCGGCTCGAGCATCAGTACAAGTGGGTACCGCTTCCGGCCCTTGAGCTTCTGCTTGATGACGTAACTTGCCACCGTCCAAGCCTGGGAAACTGGAACTGCCATAGTGTTTATCCTCCGGAGCAAACGCCCCAGTTCTACACACGTTCAGATTACAACTAGCCAACTTCGAATCACGATTGTTCCGGTTCAGCCGAATGATTCCGCCGTGCCGACGTTCATTACGGCTCCACGCGCGACATCGACTTATCGTAGGTCGTTAAGGCCAGCAGCGGGAAGTATTGCTTGTACAGGTGGTACCCAAGGTAGAACACCCGCGGGAAACCCGTGCCGGTGTAGTAGCTTTCGCCGTTGCGGCCCGGCACCAGTTCCGACCAGGAACCATCCGGCCCCTGGTGATCTACCAGCCAGCGAACACCCTTGGCTACCGAGTCGGAACGCCTGTCCCCGCCCGCCAGCAGCGCGAGCAAGCCCCACGCGGTCTGTGACGGCGTACTCGGGCCGACTCCGCGCTGGGTTGGGTCGTCATACGTACCGCAGGTCTCGCCCCATCCGCCATCGCTGTTCTGGACCGAGCGAACCCATTCGACCGATTGCTGCACGACCGGCTCGTTGTTTTCGTAACCGATCGCCTCCAGCCCACGCAGCACAAGGAATGTGCCGTACAGATAATTCACGCCCCAGCGGCCGAACCAGCTACCGTCCGGCTCCTGTTCTTTGAGGATGAACTGCACCGCGGCTTCCACTCGCTTGTCGCGCCGCGTGTACCCGTAGGCCGCCAGCATCTCGAGGATGCGGCCGGTGATGTCGACCGTCGGCGGATCCAGCATGGCATTGTGATCGGCGAATGGGATGTACTGGAAAATCATCTTCGTGTTGTCGCGATCGAAGGACGCCCAGCCGCCATTTCGGCACTGCATGGCGAAGACCCAGTTAATCGCCCGCTGCTCGATCTCATGCTGCTGGCGCTCGTGTGGATGTTGCACGGCTTTTAACGCCAGCAACACCTCACCCGTGTCGTCCACATCAGGGTAGTGGATGTTGTTGAAGAAGAAGGCCCATCCGCCCGGCTCGACGTTCTTGACCTTCTGCGACCAGTCGCCCTTGTGA
>CBAAAE010000134.1:0-5512 GCA_964658845.1 uncultured Novosphingobium sp.
CCTGGGTACGTTGCTGATCCTCCGCCGTGCGTTGTTGTAGCTGTGTGGCCTGCTGCTGTTGCCGCAGGGTATCCGCCTGCTGCCTTTGCTGCACATTCCCCTGGGTGTTTGCAAGCTGCTGCTGCCGCTGCGCTTCGATTGCCTGACGTCCCTGCAGGTTCTGATCGCGTTGCTGCAAGTTCTGTCCCCGTTGCTGGGTATTGGCCAGTTGCTGTTGCTGGCGCTGCGCCTCTATCCCCTGCCGTTGCTGCTGGTTCTGCTGGGTGTTTGCGAGTTGCTGCTGACGCTGCGCTTCGATCCCCTGCCGTTGCTGCAGGTTCTGATCGCGCTGCTGCAGGTTCTGTCCGCGTTGTTGTGTATTCGCCAGTTGCTGCTGCTGACGCTGCAACTCCATCCCCTGGCGCTGCCCCTGCTCGAACTGCGCGCGCTGCTGAGGATTGGCGTTCGGGGCCAGGGCGCTGTTCTGCATGCCGGGACGGCCGTTCGCTGTGCCCGGTGTGTTGCCCTGCGTAAAGCGCTGTGGCGCAACGATGTTGCGGTCCGGCTGCAGAGGCCGGCTTGCGACCACCATCTGCGGACGCCCATTGTTTGCGTTGAAGAACTGCTGCCGATTGGATTCTGCTGCCTGGCGATTCGCGATCTGCGCCTGCATGGGCGGGATGCGCTCCTCGTGCCGGGCTGCAAACTCCTGCGGTGCGGGCCCACGACGCAGGCCGCCCGGGCCGCCGAAGTAGCTGGTGCGCGAATTGTTGACGTAGGTGTTGTTCACCACCGACACGCGCCGTTCATACGTGTAGTTGTTCACGATGCGTGGATTCACGCGATTCACGGCGCGGTTATAAAAGAAGTGATCGCCGTTCCAGTAGCCACCCTGGTAGCCGAAGCCGATAAAACCAAAGCCGTAGTTCACGCCGCCGTAGTAGCCGACGTGACGTCCCCAGTAGCCGTGATGCCAGCGATAGCGGTCTGAGCCGTAGCCCCACCACCCGGGCGTCCACAGGGCGCCGGCATAGGGCGCTCCAACCCACGTGCCGGGGACGTAGTAGTAGCCGGCACTGGCGTAGTTCCAATAGCCGGGTGTCCACAGGTAATCCGGTCCGGGCGCCTCGGGCTGCTCATAATCGACGGGCAGGGGCGGCGGGGGCTGGGTTGCGGCGGGAACGCTGGAATCCAGCAGATCGGCGTACTGGTCGTACTCGGCGGAAGTGATCTGCCCGTTGGCACCGGCCTGGGTGTTGTCCGCGGATTGCGGCTGCTGCGTGTTGTAGCGGTACGCCTCATTCTGCTGGCTGTTGCCGTTGCCGTAGTTCTGCCCCTGCTGCTCCTGCGCGGGGTAGTTCTCAGCCGAACTCTGGGGAGCGGCAAAAGAGCGGCTCGCCAGCACCCGCGTCGGCGCAGGTGCAGAACCGGCATACTGCGGCGCGGCATTGGGGTCGTAGGGCGCCAGGTTGGCGTTCGCCGGATCGGTCGCCGAGGCGTTGCCATCGACAATCGGCGCCATCTGCGGGGTCGTGTTGGCGCGGCAACCGGTCAGGAGCGGGGTGAGACCAGACAGCAGCACCGCGGAGGTAAAAAGGATCGAGTTGTTCTTCATAACGCCTCAGGCAAGATCAGATGCCAAGTTGATTATCTGCCGTTCGCCGGCTGGATTGTTTCCGGTCACCTATGCAAACACTTTCCCGACCGAAGGTTGCGCATCTCACAAGAAATGGACAAAACAGGCCTGTCTCACAAACAACGGATGCTGCGCGGCGAGTTATACAACGGCTTCGACCCGGAACTGGTGCGCGAGCGGCAATGGGCGGAAGTTCAGTTCCTGCGCCTGAACACGTCCACCGACTTCAAGGAGCGGGAGAGCATCCTTCAGATCGTGCTCGGCGCGTGCGGCGAGGGCTGCTTTGTCCGCCCGAACTTTTTCTGCGACTACGGCTACAACATATTCTTCGGCGACAACGTTTTTCTGAACTGCAACTGCGTTCTGCTGGACGTGATGCCGATCCGCATCGGCGACGGCACCCAGATCGGCCCGGCGGTGCAGATCTACACCGCCGACCATCCCCGCGACCGGGCAACGCGCCTTGCCGGCCTGGAGTTCGGCAGGCCCGTCACGGTCGGCCGCAACGTCTGGATCGGCGGCGGAGCGATCCTGCTGCCGGGTGTCACGGTGGGTGACGATGCCGTTATCGGCGCGGGCAGCGTGGTGACGCGCGACGTGGCTGCGGGAGTGACCGTCGCGGGTAATCCAGCGAGGCCGCTCCACGCCAAAGGGGTGTCAGCTGGGACTCTTCCGCGCTAACATTGAACTGCATGAGTTGCTCCCTCAACAGGTCGAGGCGATTCCGGCACGGCAAGCATGATCGCGGCCGTGTTCCCACCAGCACGTAGTCCTCCTGCATTTTGCTACTCTTTTGCGACCGCCTACGGACCTTCCAGCCCGCGGCAAGCCGGCGCCCTCTTTTTGAGCGCGCCCCAAGGAACTGACATGACCATGACTTCTACGACCACCACCACAGCAATGAACGATCCGTTGCAGACCACGGAAAACACCTTCGACGCGAAGTCGACGCTGCACTCGGGCGGCACGGCGTACACGTACTACCGGCTCGACTCGCTTGCGCAGAGAGGTGTTGAACTGGCGCGCCTGCCGTTCTGCCTGCGTGTGCTGCTTGAAAATCTGCTGCGCCGCGAGGACGGCGTAACGGTGACCGCGCACGACATCGAGTTCCTGGCCAAGTGGCAGCCGCTGGCCGAACCAAGCCGTGAGATCGCCTACATGCCGGCGCGCGTCCTGATGCAGGACTTTACGGGCGTGCCCGCCATTGTCGACCTGGCCGCCATGCGCGATGCCATGGTGCTGCTGGGCGGCGACCCGCAGAAGATCAATCCGCTGCAGCCAGCGGAGCTGGTCATCGACCACTCGGTGCAGGTGGACGAGTACGGCGCGGCGAACGCCTACGACATCAACTCGCTGCTGGAGTTTCAGCGCAATCGCGAGCGCTATGCCTTTCTGAAGTGGGGGCAGACGGCCTTTGACAACTTCAGCGCGGTGCCGCCCGGCATGGGCATCTGCCACCAGGTCAACCTGGAGTACCTTGCGCGCGTCGTTTTCACCACAGGGGACAATGTGGCTTACCCGGACACGCTGGTGGGCACCGATTCGCACACCACCATGGTCAACGGCCTGGGCGTGCTGGGATGGGGCGTGGGTGGCATCGAGGCGGAGGCGGCCATGCTTGGCCAGCCGGTTTCCATGCTGGTGCCGCAGGTGGTGGGCTTCCGGCTGACCGGCAAGCTGCGGCAGGGCACTACCGCGACTGACCTCGTCCTGACCGTGACGGAGATGCTGCGCAAGCACGGCGTTGTGGGCAAGTTTGTCGAGTTCTTCGGGTCAGGCATCAGTGAATTGCCGCTGGCCGATCGAGCCACCATCGCGAACATGGCGCCCGAGTACGGCGCGACCTGCGGCTTCTTCCCAGTGGACGCAGAGACCCTGACCTACCTGCGCCTGACCGGCCGCAGCGACGCCCAGGTGGAGCTCGTGGAGGACTACTACCGCGCGCAGGGCATGTTCCACACCGCGGACGCGGCTGAGGCCGAGTACAGCAGCTCGCTGTCGCTCGACCTGACCACTGTTGAGCCGAGCGTGGCCGGACCGCGGCGTCCGCAGGATCGCGTTGCACTCTCAGAAACCGCGGCCAGCTTTGCAAAGCAGCTGCCGTCTCTGTATGGCCCGAACGCAAACGTCAAGAGCGACCGGCAACTGGTGCGGTGGCAGGGTGAGGGCGGTCACTCCTCTTCGGACGGTTCGGTCGAGTCGACCATCGCCATGCCCGAACCCGGCAAGGATGGTCACATGACCACGGGCCACGAGCCGATCGCCAGCGTGAAGGAGCGGCTGAACGTCGATATCGATCCTTACCTGCACCATGGATCGATCGTGATCGCGGCCATCACGTCGTGTACCAACACGTCGAATCCCTACGTCATGATCGCGGCCGGCCTGCTGGCGAAAAAGGCTGTCGAAAAAGGCCTGCGCACGCCGCCGTGGGTCAAGACGTCGTTGGCGCCAGGATCGCGCGTGGTGACCGATTACTACGACAAGGCCGGCCTCTCAAAGTATCTCGATGCCCTGCGATTTAATACGGTTGGATACGGCTGCACCACCTGCATCGGCAACAGCGGTGCGCTACCCACAGACGTCTCAAAGGCGATTGACGATCACGGTCTGGTGGCCGTTTCGGTGCTCAGCGGCAACCGTAATTTTGAGGGGCGCATTAACTCTGACGTACGCGCCAATTACCTGATGAGCCCGCCACTGGTGGTCGCCTACGCGCTCGCCGGCACCATCGACTTCAACTTCGATAGAGAGCCGATTGGCTTCTCGCCGGACCTGTCGCCCGTCTTTCTGAAAGACATCTGGCCGTCGCAGGAAGAGGTCAATAAGACCGTTGCTGACTCCATTGATGCCGAGATGTTCCGCAAGCAATACAGCACCGTAAGTGATGGCGATAACAACTGGCAGCACCTGAAATTTCCGCTCGGCGATACCTATGGATGGGAGCCGGATTCCACTTACATCCGCAAAGCGCCGTACTTTGACGGCATGCCCGCAACGCCTGCGCCGGTGGTCGATATCGCCGATGCACGCGTGCTGGCGGTGCTCGGCGACTCGGTGACGACAGACCACATCTCGCCTGCGGGATCGATCAAGCTGACCGGACCTGCAGGCAAGTACCTGATCGAGCATGGCGTGAGGCCCGGCGACTTCAACAGCTACGGTTCGCGCCGGGGCAATCACGAGGTCATGGTGCGCGGCACCTTCGCCAACGTGCGCTTGAAGAACAAACTCGCTCCTGGCACTGAGGGCGGCGTGACCCGCCTGCTGCCGGAAGGCACCGGCATGTCGATCTACGATGCGTCCGTCGAGTACGCGAAACGCGGCACACCGCTCGCCATCCTTGCGGGTAAGGAGTACGGTTCCGGGTCGTCACGCGACTGGGCGGCGAAGGGTCCGCGCCTGCTTGGCATCCGCTTCGTTCTGGCCGAAAGCTACGAGCGTATTCATCGCTCCAATCTGGTTGGCATGGGCATTTTGCCTCTACAGTTTCAGCATGGTGAGAACGTCGAATCGCTCGAGTTGACCGGCGAGGAAACGTACAGCGTGCCGGGTCTGCAAGCGATGCTCGAAAGCCGCTTCGCCGAAGGCAAGCAGATCACCGTAGAGGCGAAGCGCGAAGACGGAACCTGCGTCAGCATCCCTGCAACCGTGCGCATCGATACGCCACAGGAGATCCTCTACTACCAGCACGGCGGCATCCTGCAGTATGTCCTGCGGCAATTAGCGGGTAAGGCATAGAAAGTAACTGCTGTTATGCGGGCCCGGAGAAATCCGGGCCTTTGGCTTGCCCGCAAGCGGACGTCAGTAAGAGACTGGATGCATGCCAGCCCATCGCTTTCTTTCGCTGCCGTTGCTTGCACTTACACTCACGCTGCATGCGCAGGTGCAACTTAC
>CBAAAE010000134.1:5612-8141 GCA_964658845.1 uncultured Novosphingobium sp.
TTTCGCTGCCGTTGCTTGCACTTACACTCACGCTGCATGCGCAGGTGCAACTTACCGCCGAACAGGTCATCGCGAAGATGCGCTCGGCCGCCGGTGTCACCGCTGCACCTGGCACGGTGGACACCATCAAGGCGGGCGATCCGGGGACGGTCATCACGGGCATTGCAACCACCATCTCCCCGACCATGGACGTGCTTCGCAAGGCGGTGGCCGCGCACGATAACCTGATCGTCACGCACGAGCCCACCTTCTACAACCATCAGGACACTGACACCCTGTTCAAAAGCGATCCGGTCTATGCGGAGAAGCAGGCCTACATCCGCGAGCATCATCTCGTCATCTTCCGCTGGCACGATGGCTGGCACGGGCGCAGCCCGGACGGCATCGCCGAAGGCTGGATGGAGAAGGCCGGCTGGAAGGCTTATCAGCACGCTGATAATCAGTACTTCTACACGGTTCCGTCGACGACGCTGCAGGCGCTCGCGAAGCAGCTGCAGAAGAGCATGGGCGACCGCATTGTTCGCGTCATCGGCGACCCGAACCTGCGTGTCTCGAACGTTGTCTACGCGCCGGGTGCACCTGGAGAAGCACGCCAGGTGATGGCTCTCGAGCGTGACGATGTCGACGTGCTGGTGGGCGGCGAGATCCCCGAATGGGAGACGATTTCGTATGCCTGGGATGCCGCGCAGCAGGGCCGGCACAAGGCGCTGATCCTGCTGGGGCACTACACCTCGGAGGAGCCCGGGATGGATCGCTGCGCCGCTTGGCTGAAGACGTTCCTGCCCGGCATGAAGGTCGATTTCATCCCGGCGGGCGAGCCGTACTGGCTGCCGAGTCATCCGCCGCAACCAGCAAACCTTAGTTCATCAGGGCCGGTGTTGCGCAGAAGCAACGAGTAAGTGCGTAGCGCACAAAAGTCATTCGCAGCACCGCCAATGTAAGTCACAGTTACTCGGGTTTGAGCGCCTTATCGTAGGTTTTCTGAAGTGCGACGCCAATCTGCTGCATGGCGACCAGGCGAGCGATCGTCTGTTGCACTTCGGATCTGGCTTTGTCCGCGTCCGCCGCAGAAATCTTCGTGGGGTCGATACCGCCTACGACGTACGACTGCAACTTTAAGTATGCGTCCAGTGTGCGATCCTGCATCGATCCGAACTGTGCCTGCAGCGTGTAGGCCTCAGAGTAGCTCTTGACATGCGCGTACTCCATGTACGTGACGGCACCGGTGGTCGTGGCTGTCTGCCAGCTTGCGTTGCGCGCGGTGTACAGGCTCATGCCTAGATTAATGTCCTTGATGTCGTAAGGCTTTCCTGCGGCGCGCGCCTGCAGAAAGTTCAAGGCGCCAGTCAGGCTTTTTTCCTCGCCAGGGATGGCTTTCAGCACGTCCGCAAGGTCGTGGCGGTTGTCCTGGAGCTCACTTACGATGTTGGCGTCGGCTTCGGCGCGCAGATGGCGATGGTGCACCCACTCAGCCGCGTTCTCAAGACTGAGCGCGATGAACAGGCCGACCGTGATGGTCAGCAGGTGCAGCAGGAAATCGCGAACGCCGTGGACCGGCTCGTCAGGGGCATGGACGTCAAGCATGGGGGAAGATTACTAGATGCCCGGTTGGAAGGTGCGAGCTCAGATTCGACCCGCAGCTCGGAGACCGGCGATCTCCGCATCGGTAAAGACGCGCGACCGGATATGGAAGCGCACGCCCTCGCCATTGTCCAGCGAGAACATGCCGCCGCGGCCGGGCACGACATCCAGGGTGAGTTCGGTGTGCTTCCAGTACTCGAACTGCGATCCGCTGATGTAGAACGGCGTTTCGCCCAGCGTGCCAAGGAGGACGTCGTGGTCGCCTACGAGAAACTCGCCGCGCGGGTAGCACATAGGGGAGGAGCCGTCGCAGCAGCCTCCGCTCTGGTGGAACATGAGCGAGCCGTGTTTTTGCTCGAGCTTGTCCATGAGAGCGGTTGCGGCTGGCGTACGCAGGACCTGCGCGGGTGTTCGTTGTGTGTCTTCGACCATCTCGCACTTCCCGGCGGTTAATTGAAGCTTCGAGCGTTCTACCGCGAAAGTGCGGATACTCGAGGCCGACAGAGAGCCTGAAGGGATCCTTCGCTGCGCTCAGGATGACGGCGCGCCTCGAGGTGACAGATCAAGGCGTGGCGGATCGGTGTTAGAAGAACCCCAGCTTGTTCGGGCTGTAGCTCACCAGTACGTTCTTGGTTTGCTGGTAGTGGTGGATCATCATCTTGTGATTCTCGCGTCCGATGCCGCTTTGCTTGTAGCCGCCAAAGGCCGCGTGCGCGGGGTAGAGGTGGTAGCAGTTGGTCCAGACGCGGCCTGCCTCGATGCCTCGGCCGAACTGGAAGGCACGGTTCATGTCGCGGGTCCAGACGCCCGCGCCCAGACCGTAGAGCGTGTCGTTTGCAATCTGGAGGGCCTCCTCTTCCGTCTTGAAGGTGGTGACGGAGACGACGGGTCCGAAGATTTCCTCCTGGAAGATACGCATCTTGTTGTGGCCTTCGAAGACGGTTGGCT
>CBAAAE010000135.1:0-8006 GCA_964658845.1 uncultured Novosphingobium sp.
AGAGCCCACACCGTGTTCAAAACGGCGGTGGAACGGATAGAAACCACGCTTAGGCGAGCGGAGGGCGGAGCATTACCCATCTGGATGACGGCAACCCCCACGGCCACACTCACGGCAAGCGAGGCCATGCCGTAGGAACGGCCGTACATCAACTGCAGGATCAGCGGCGCGACAATCGCTGTGAGGGCCGCGATCAGGAACGACACCGCAGTGGACGCATAGGTACACAGCGCCATGACCCGGCGCGAGACGGTCTGTCCGTCCTCGCCTGCCGACGCCATCATGGCGAAACTGCCCTCGGTCAGCAGCGAGGGAATGAGACCGATCAGGTTGCGCAGCTGGCTCGCAATAGCGAAAAAGCTTATCTGAATGAGGCTTGGATCAGCACGCGCAACCAGCGCCGTGACCCACCAGCCAGCGACGTTCGCGCTTACCAGGCCGGACAGCTGGATCAGGCCGTAGCTCCACACCTCGCGGAGCAGGGGGAGGAAGGCAATCTTTGATACCTCGCCATGTGGTGGCAAAAGGTGCAGACGCGCCGCCAGCAGGCAGCAGAGCGCGACGGAGGTGAGGGTGATGGCACCGTGCGAGATGACCATGGCGCCCGGCCGGTGGGTCATCGCCATCACCGGTATCACGCCGAGCATGCCCAGGCCGACCAGCAGTGACAACGCCGCCAGCGCCAGCAGACGTCGTTGGCCCACAAAAAATCCGCGGGCACATTCTAGCAACACCATGCCTGCGGCGGTAATCCCGGCCCATTGCAAGAGGTTCGCAAGGTCTGGTTTATGCAGCAGGCGCGCGATGGGACCGGCACCCAGCGAAAGAGCGATCGCAGCCAGGGCGGCGGACGCCAGTGAGATGGTGGCCATGACCCGCGCGAACACGGCATAGCTGCCGCCGTCGTAGGGGTACTTGCCGGAAAAGCGCGTCGCCGTGGTGCCGATGCCGCCCGCGGCGTAGGTGGAGATGTTATTTGCCGTGGTGATGCCGAGGGAGTAGGCGCCGAAGACCGACGCACCGGCCAGCCGCGCTGCCAGCACGTTCGCCAGGAAGCTGGCGCCACGCTCGACAAAGACGGCTGCGCCCAGCGTCGAGGTGCCCTTAACCACATGCTCTGCGACACCCGCCGGAAGAGCCCCCGCCGCAGGTGCGGATTCCATCACCTCGTCTGCGAGATGAGGTTCTTCCGCCAGTACGGGCGACATCACGACGCTTTGACCTCAACCGTTTCTGCGCCGGTGCCGTAGTAGTCGTAATAACCGCTGTAGTACTTGCCCTGACCCTCTCGTCGTGGATCAAAATCGTTTAGGATGCTGCCGGCAATCTGGATACGGTCGCGCTGCAGCATCTTGCGCACCGTGATCGCGTTCGCCCTCTTGGTCAGGCCCGAACGGAAGACGAGGATCGCCTGGCTGGCATGGCCGGCGAGAATGCGCGCGTCGGCAATGTGCAGCATGGGTGGTGAATCGACCAGGACCACGTCAAAGCGGCTCGCCAGTTCATCCATCAAGCCACCCAGGTGTGAGGAGTGGAGCAGGTCTGAAATGGACTCCTTGCCGGTACCGGACGGGATGACGAACAGGTTGTTGTATGCCGTGGGTTTGCAGACGATGTCCATCGACCCGGAGTATGCAGAGATGCCGTCGCGCAGGAGGTCGCGCAGGCCGTGCGTGTTATCTACCGACATGACGTCATGTAGCCGGGGCTTGCGCAGGTCGCCGTCCACAAGAACAACGCGCAGCTTGGACTTGCTGAGGGCAATCCCCAGGTTCGACGTGACCGTTGTCTTGCCTTCGCCGGCGTTCGGCGAGGAGACGACAAAAGTACGCGCGTTCTTGTCAGGCCCGGACAGCAGCAGAGACAGGGTCGTGTTCCGGTAGGACTCTGCAACCAGGGCCTCGTCCGCCCATGTATCCGTGGTCTTCCGGGCCGCGTCGCTGTCCTGTTCGCCGTTGAACTTCACCATGGCTGTCTGAACCGGTGAAAGCAATTTGGCACCGGCGTTCGGCCGCGACCCTATGGGCTGCGCCAGAGACGATGGAATGACGCCAAGTTCATCAATCCGAACAAAGCGGCTGACATCGCCCGGCAGGCGCAGACGCGGGATCTGGCGCTCGAGAATGAAGGAGATCAACACGCCCAGCACCAGGCCGAGCAGGGCACCCACGATGGCCGTCATCAGGCGTCGAGGGTAAACTGCGAACCGTGGCGGCTTTGCCTGATCGACCACGCGAATGGTGGACGCGGGCATGGCCGAAGCAAAGCCTGCCTCCTTTGCGCGCTGCAGCAGGGTCTGGTAAAGCTGCTGCTGCGTCTGTACCTCGCGGCGTAGCAGATCGATCTCGGAACTCTTCTGCAGGCTGTTGGAAACGGTACCCTCAACCTGGTGATAGCTCATGTTAAGCAGGTCTTCGCGGTGCTTCGCAGACAGGTAGGATGACTGCAGCTTGGTTGCGCCGACCGCCTTCTCCCTTTGCATGTTCTGCTGCACTTCCGCGATCTGGGCGCGAAGGTGAATGACCTTCGGATTGGCCTCGGTAAGCGGCGGCACGAGCGCTGCCACCTGCGCCTGAAGGTCGGCCAGGCGCAGCTTTGAAGCGGAGTAAGAGGCGGTATCCGGCGCTCCGTCAGAGCCGCTGCTCTGGGCTTCCGCAAGCTCCGCCTGCTTCTCCATCCGATCTGCCTGTGCTCGGACAAGCTCGGTCTGCATCTGCTTTAGGCGTTCTTCGCCGATGTTGTCGGTCGCCGGGTTGAGCAACATGCCGTTGCCACCGGTCGCGAGTTCCAGCTTGCGTTGTGAATCGATCGCCTTCTGGCGGACGTCCGCTGCCTGGCGCACCAGCCAGTCGCTGATGCGCTTGGCTTGATCGCCGCGGCTTTCCATGTCCACGGCCTGGAATTCGTTGGTGAGGCTGTTACAGAAAGTCGCCGCGAAGGCCGGGTCCCAGGAGTCGCAGGTCACTTCCACTAACTGCGATATGCCCATTGCCTTGATCTTGACGCCATTCGCCGTCTCATCCAGCAGTTCGTTGAAGGGGATCGTCTGACCGCCGGAGATGTGCAGCCCGCGCTGAATCCGGGAGAGCATGTCGTTGCGCTCAATCCGGTCTGCATGACCGCGCATGCTCATCTGCTCCTTGACGCGCTCGGTGAGCGAGTCGCTGCCGAGCAGCTTGATCTGCGTCTGCAGGATGGCGTCGCTGGGTAACTGGGCCGTCGCCGCGACCGAACGGGTGTCCATGAAGTCGCCGTTCATGGACTGGATCTCAAGGGAAGTGCGAGTCTCGTAGACGGGCTGGGTGCCCAGGTAGAGCAGTACGCTGGCAAGCACACCCGCCAGCGCCAGACCACCGATCAACTTGCGGTGGCGCATGACGGTGCGGTAATACTCCGCAGCCATGTTGGGCTGCTCGTGCTCCTCGAGGTCGAGGGGATCTTCTTCCGGCATGGGGGGCGCAAAAGCCCGCCCGCGCTCTCCCCGACCCGAAGGTTGGAGGTTGCGATCTCGTTGCCGGCCGTTTTGAGCCAGTTGTTCTTGCAAGACAGTCTCCTATGTAGCGGCTGAGCTTCGAAAACTCAGTGGTAAATCAACACACCAGTTGTTACCTGGAGCACGGCTTCGGCGACCCGGCGCGTTCCAGATTTCACGGAACTGCTTGGCACAAAGAGGATGTCATCCGCGAAAAGCTGTGGATCCTTCCCCTTGCCCGCGAGTACCTGGCTGATGTCGACCGGGATCTCTTCCCGCTTATCGCTCTTGTTTGCGGCAGGCCGCAGAATCTTCGCGTTCTTGGTCTTGGCATTTGGCGTGAGCCCCTCTGCCAGCGAGAGCGCTTCGATCACCGAGATGCTGCCGCTGGAACGCAGCGGAAATCCACCGGCGCGATGGACATCGCCGATCACATACACGATGCTGCCCTTCGGAATCGAGACGACGTCGCCGGCGCGAAGCAGGATGTTGTTCTGCGGCGTCTTTTCAGCGACCAGATCGTCGAGCGACAGGCTCACGCGCGAGAACGCGCCGCCTTCGCCCATGGTGGCGCCTGGGATCGGCAGCATGCCCCATCGTGCCTCTCTCGTGACAATCACCTGGGGACCCGCGTCGGGTTTCGCGCCCCCCGCCCTGGTGATGGCGGCGAGCAGGGTCAAGGGTCCGGTAAGCTCCTGCACGCTCGGCGTATTTACATCGCCGATCACCGAGATTAGCTGGTTCTGACTGCTGACAAGCTGGACCGAAACCTGCGGGTTGGTGACATACTTTGAGTAGGCATTTGCCAGCGCTGCTCTCAGCGTGTTTAGATTTGTTCCGCTGGCCTGAATTGATCCGACCAAAGGCAGGTCTAGTGTGCCATCTTCTGCGACCTTAACCGCTTTGCTGGCAACCTCGTCCAG
Source organism: uncultured Novosphingobium sp. (assembly GCA_964658845.1). Lineage (GTDB taxonomy): Bacteria > Acidobacteriota > Terriglobia > Terriglobales > Acidobacteriaceae > Terriglobus. Next base: position 4,396 of record CBAAAE010000135.1, read on the forward strand.
ATCGGCGACGCTGATCAGCAGTTGATCGCCAACGCCGATGTTCGACGTTTTTGCTTGCGGCTGAGCCATCGTTACGGTGGGTGGAGTAGTTGTACCTGTCGCTGCGCCCGTAACCTGGGCGCGGCATGATGTTGCAGCGATCGCGATCAAACCGTATCGCACGAATTGTCTACGCATGGCCATCTCTAGATATACGGATGCAGGGTTCCGGGGATTGGACGTGTCGTGATCTGGCAGCAGAAGAATAATTCATGGACGGAGTCCTCCCACCTAAAAATCTTCCACACGATGGAAACTTTTGTTCTTGTATCTCCCTGCGCCGATCATTCGATGTGATGCAATTTACAGGGGTTTTAGTAGCTGACCCCATTTGCGCGGATCTGTTGCTCCATAATGTTTTCTATTGGACACTAGCCTTCGGCCGGACGCCAGGGTGATTCACGGGGGTACGTGCCGTCAAGATACCTGCGGTTGTATCGTGGTCCAAACGACGCAAACCTTACAACCCCTCGGGACATGCTGAAGAATGTCATTGTGCGTCGGCGATCCAGCGTGTACAAAGAACCGTGTCCGTGAACCAGTCATCGGCTGCTTTTCCGCCGGGGTCAAGTTAAAGATTGTTGAAGTGTGATGCAGCGGACATAACTTCGTTGCAAGGTGCGCGATGGTGTTGAAAGAACGATGCTCTCAGGACAGCTAGAAACGAGATACTACCGGCCGGGGCTGGACGTGGTTCGTCTTGCAGCCTTCTGCGCGGTGTTTCTTCACCACGCGCTGCCCTGGGGACCGACCTCTACGGTCTATGGAGCGGCGGTTCGGGCCTGCAGTTTCGGCCTGCCGCTGTTTTTCACGTTGAGCGCTTACCTGATCACGACGCTGCTGCTGAAGGAGAGGCAACGCACCGGCGCCATCTCGCTGCCGCGTTTCTACAAGCGGCGGGCACTCCGGATCCTTCCCCTGTATTTCACGGCGTTGGCCGCCAGCGTGGTGGATGCTGCCGCGCGCCACACGCTGGGCGGGACCGCCCTCTGGTATGCGGCGGCCGTCCTGATGCTGGGCAACACGGTCTGGTGGATCGGCACAAGTGCTCACCATCTGTGGAGCATCTCGATTGAAGAGCAGTTTTATCTCTTCTGGCCCACTGTCATGCGTCGCGTGCCCCCAAGCCACCTGCTTCGGGCTGCCGTGGTTCTGCTGGTCGTCGCGAACGCCTTCCTGGTGTATTTCGGCCTGAGGCACGTGGATCACGCTGGCGTGATCTGGAGTAATACGTTTGTTCAGATGGAGTTTTTCGCGGCCGGCATCCTCATGGCGCTTTCGAACAATCATCGTGTCTGGCAGGTTAGCGGTGCGGTCACCCGTTCAGCACTCCTGGTGTTTGCGATTGGGGGTTGCTATGCTGCGGTGCGCTACCTGCACGCAAGCGGTAATCCTGGCGAACAAGCCAAGGGAGCGCTATTTCTGTGTGCCGGCTACTGCCTGGTCGCGCTGGGTTGTGTTGCGATCATCGCGGCGCTGCAGGGTCTGGAAAGCTGGCCGAAGCCGGTGGTTTACCTTGGAAAAATATCCTACGGGCTATATGTCTTCCATGCGCCCGCTTTGTCGCTGAGTGCGCACGTCCCTCATCGGTATGGTCTGGCGCTGCAACTGCCCATTGCAATGGCTGTGACCATCGTCACCGCCATGCTCTCCTACCGATACCTGGAATCCCCCTTCCTGCGGTGGAAGGAGCGGTTTGAGGTGGTCAAGTCGCGCCCGGTATCCACGGAGGCAGGCGACCCCGCTCTTGCGGTCAGCAGGGTCTAAGCGGGCACGGCGCAGGACATGGCATGCGCCAATGGCGTACTTTGCTGTGAACGGTGCTATGCCAAAGCTTGTCGCGCCCGGCACCAATCGATTCGTGGAACGGGACGCTGAGTCATGATCGTAAAGAAGTTGAACTCGCTCGCGGGCGGCGTGACGCTGCAGGTGGTGGCGAAGGCCGCGGGAGTGACGATTGCGACGGCGTCGCGATCGTTGAACGACGCCTATGGCGTGCACCCGGAGACGCGTGCCCGCGTGCTGCAGGCGGCCGCAGATCTTTGCTACAAACCAAATCGATTCGCGCGCGGCCTGGTCACCGGCCGGTCAGACATGATCGGCCTGATCGTAAGCGATGTGCGCAACGCCTACTTTGCCGAGGTGGCACGGGGCGTGGAAGACGCTGCGCTGGAAGCGGGCCGCGATGTGATGCTGTGCAACAGCGACCTGAGTGCGGAGCGGCAGATGAAGTCTGTCGTCTCGCTGCTGGACAAGCGGGCTGAGGCCATCATCATGAACTCGGTTTCGACCCTTTCGCAAAGCGAGCAGCAGCAGATTGCATCGGCCGGCGTACCCATCGTGCTGCTGAACCGCCCGGGACGAGAGATGGCGTTTTCGACCGTCTGTGCCGACAATGCCAAGGGCGGCCGGTTGGCGGCGGAGTGCCTGCTGCGGAACGGCCATCGTCACGTGCTGAACTTGACCGGGCCGAAATCTCACGCGAACCTGGCGGGGCGCTCGCAGGCCTTTGTCAAAGCCATGTGCGCCTGCGCCGGCACGTCCGTTCGCACGATCCACGCGGTCCACACCATGCAGGGCGGCTACGACGCGGGGACGAAAATCTTTGCCGCGATGGACGATGCAACGGCGATCTTCACGGGCAACGATGCGATGGCGTTCGGCGTGATGCGGGCCGCCATCGAGGCCGGTGTAAGCATCCCGAGGGACATGTCGCTGATCGGGTTCGATGACCTGGAACTCGCCGCCATGAGTTATCCCCCGCTGACGACCATTCACCAGCCAAAGTATGCCGTGGGACGCGCAGCCTTTGAGATCGTGCAGGAGCTGCTGAAGTCCGGCCTAGATACGCCCCGTCACCGGGTGGTGGACGTGAAGCTGGTCGAGCGTGCCTCTGTGGCGAAGTTCTAGCAGTAGAGAGTTGTTAGTCGCTTCTTAAGAGTGAGCGTGCAACCTGGTTGGAAACTCAGATCCCATCAGACCACCTGAACGAGGATAACCGACAAACACCTAGAATGTGAGTTATGACCACTTGTTCCCGGTTACCCCTTGCTGCTCGAGCAGTAGCCTATTCGTTTTTGTCTTTCATCGTGCTGAGTTACATGGGTTTAATCGCGCTGGGGCGCTGGCAGCTAGATGAGTACGCCGAGTTCTACAAAATGCGCGACCAGAATTTAACTCACTACCTTCTTGAGAGGCTTACCTGGAGTCCCCGTCCCATCTCCGAGGTGCTCTACTGTTCGTACGGATGGATGGTTAACCACTTTCACCATCAATTCATTGTGCCGATCTTGAGCGCTCTCTGGGTTGCTTTTCTGGCGGCGGGATTTCTCACCTTCTGGCGGAAGCGCCGCGACGGCAGCGCGGAAGACTCGTGGCCAAGTCTGCTGATCGCCTTAACACTCGTGAGCCTGTTCTTAGCCGGAGGCCATACCACTGAGGTGTTCTACTGGCCGGCTGGCGCCGTCGCGTATATACCCACGCTCGCTGCTACGCTGCTTTTATTCCTGCAGGTGATTGAAGGTCGCTAGACGTTCCCCAGGGACGTTTCATCGCAAGTGTCTGTCTGATCG
>CBAAAE010000136.1:0-8002 GCA_964658845.1 uncultured Novosphingobium sp.
CGGCCTCCTCGCGACGCTTCACGATCCACTCGGCGCGGGGTTTCGGCACGTCGTAGCCGTTGCCGTTGGAGTGGTTTCCGTTGCCGTTGGTGCTCGCGGGTGTGCTCATTCGGTCGTGGTCTCCTGCTGTTTTCACTAGGCGAAGTATACGCGTAGACGGCGGGCGTTTACCGTGCGGCGGACACGGCTTCTACCTGGGACAGGGCCGCGGTCGGGAGTAAAATCGGAGATGCCATGGATAGCAATAGCTCTTCTTCGAAGAAAATCATCGTTGCCACAGTCGTCATCGTCGTGGCTGTGCTGTACCTGGCGATCAGCGGCGCCCGCGACAGCAAGAGCTACTACTGCACGATCGGTGAGCTGCAGACCATGGGCAACAAGGCCTACAGCCGCAACCTGCGCGTGGCCGGCAACGTGAAGCCCGGTTCGATCCAGCGTGTTGGCACCCATGCCAACTTTGTCCTGCTGGAACTAGGCAAGGAGCTGCCCGTGAAGTATGACGGCGCCGAGCCGCCGCCGGACACATTCAAAGACGATGCGCAGGCGCTGGCCATGGGCCATCTCGGCCGCGACGGCATCTTCCAGGCCAACCAGTTGCAGGCCAAGTGCGCCAGCAAGTACGCGCCTGCGAAATCGGGCGAGCAGAAGGCCGTCGTAGCGCCGACCGCAGCGATCACGATTTCGAAGTAGTCAGAGCCTTTAAGTACCGGTAGAAGAACTCACATCCGGTATCGAAGTCCGCAGCCTTGATGCGTTCGTCCCGGCCGTGGGCGCGGTTCTCGTCGCGATCCATGCCCATGCCTGAGATGCCATAGCTGGGCAGGCCTGCCTCAGTGGTGTAGATGCTGTCCGACGCGCCGGCATTCATGCTCGGCACGATTGCCAGACCGGGCCACATGGCATTTGCAGTCGCCTTCAGGGGCCCGAAGACAACGGGCATCGGCGGTGGCGGCGGCGCAGACTTACGATCGGGCGCAGCATCCGACACAACGCGAGCGTCGCTCTCGTATCGCACCTTGACCTCGCTGTCGCCGATCACCCGCGCCAGCTCCCGCCTCACCTCTTCCTGCGTGTGGCCCGGCAGGATGCGGCAATTCACGTTCGCCTGGACCTCAGCAGGCAGCGCGTTGGGTGCGTGTCCGCCGTTGATCATCGTGGCGACGCATGTCGTCCGCAGCATCGGGTTCACTGTCACATCGGCCGTCAAGCGCTGCAAGGCAGCCGGATCTGGCGGCGACTGCAGGATTGCCTTCATGTCCGGGCCGCGTTGACCCTTTTCAAGACCGGCCTGCACCTGCAGCTGGGCGCGCGTCACGGGGTTCAGCTCAAACGGGAACTGGTAGGCCTCTACCTTCCCAAGCGCCTTCACCAGCCGATAGATGGCGTTTCCGGGCATCGGCTCAGAGGAATGCCCGCCCGGAGAGACGGCCGTCAACTCATAGTCGGCATAGGTCTTTTCCGTGGCTTCGACGTCCAGGGTTTGCGGCTTGCCGCCAACCGTAGTGACGCCGCCCGCATCCGGGTTGATGACGAACTCCGCTGCCACATCACCGGGGTGGTTCTTCAGCAACCAGGCGACGCCGTTGGACTTGCCGCCCTCTTCATCCGCGGTCAGAGCCAGAATGATGTCGCGAGCGGGCACGAACTTCTCGCGCTTCATGCTGAGGAAAGCCTCAACGGCAGCAGCGTCCGCGTCTTTCATGTCGATCGCGCCGCGACCGTAAAGGTAGCCATCCTTTTCCGTGAACTTGAACGGATCGGTCGTCCAGTCCGCGCGGTTCGCCTCGACAACATCCAGGTGACAGATCACCAGGACGGGTTTCAGCGTGCTGCCCGCAACGCCGCGGTACCGGGCCACAAGGTTCATCTTGCGGTCATTCGGACCCAGCAGTTTCAAATCAGCCGCGGGAAAACCGGCGTCCAGCAGCCGCTGCCGCATCGCCTCAGCCGCCTTCGTTACCGAGCCGACCGAGTCCGTCGTGTTGATCTCGATGAGCTGCCGAAAGATCGCGCGCGCCTCTGCCTGGTCCACATTCTGCGCGTATCCTGACATGCCGATCGAACACAGCAACAACGCGACGGTCTTCTTCATGCTGAAAACACCTCCGGAGCACTCATATACTCGCATGAGGAGAATGCATGCAGGCGGCGACGCTCCAGAACGTCTCAAGGCTCTACGGGAACTTTGCCGCATTGAAGCGCGTGTCCTGCGAGTTCCTCCCAGGTGGGTTTCACGTTCTGCTTGGACCGAATGGAGCGGGAAAGTCCACGCTGCTACGCATCATCGCGGGTCTTGTAACGCCCTCTAGCGGCAGCGTGAAGGTCCTTGGCGGCGATCCTCAAGAGCAGCGCGCACGCATCGCGTACATGAGCCACGCGCCCATGCTGTATGAAGAGCTGTCGTCGATGGAGAACCTGCGCTACTTTTCACGACTGCAGCGGCCAGGTGCGACGTGCGACTGCGGCGGATCGCCGGAGATGGCTCTGCGCGCGGTCGGGCTCGATCCCATGATTACGCGCCCGGTCTCGCAGTTTTCGCAGGGCATGCGGCAGCGCGTTTCCATGGCGCGCGCCCTGGTGGGTGACCCCGAGTTACTGCTGCTGGATGAGCCTTTCTCCAACATGGATGCAGGCGGCGCGCGCGAACTCGTGCAGTTGCTGCTCGATTTTTTGACATGGCCGCTGCCAGGCAGCGAGGCAAAGCGGACCATCATCGTCACGACACACCAGTTCGAGCTGGTGCAGGACGTAGCCGACACTGTCGTGCACATGCGCGCCGGATCGATCATCACAGCCGAGGCGCACGCCGCGTGAAAACCAACGCAGCCCGGCTGCTGGATCGGTTGGGCATTGTGTACGAAACGCGAGAGTACGCCGTCGATCCGGATGACCTGACGGCAACCGCTGTCGCACGCAAAATCGGCATGCCCGCGGAACAGGTCTTCAAGACGCTGCTGTGCCGGCTGCACGAAGGGGAGTACGTATTCGCGGCGATCCCGGGGGACGCGGAACTTGATCTGAAGAAGCTGGCAGCAGCCGCCGGTTCAAAGAAGGCAGAGCTTGCCGCACTGAAAGACGTGGAGCCGCTGACCGGCTACATCCGCGGCGGCGTGACCGTCATGGGAGCGAAGAAGACCTATCCCGCCTTCGCGGATGAGGCCATCGAGTTGTTCGAGATTATCAGCGTCTCCGCCGGCACCCGCGGGCTGCAACTGCTGCTGGCACCAGCGGATTACCTGCGCGCCGCCAACGCCGCCGTGGCAGACCTGACGAGGACGCCGGCATGATTTACCTGCGCACTGTCTGGTTGCATCTCCAAAAGGACCTCAGACTGGAGTGGCGCAGTCGCGATGCCGTCGCGGGCATGCTCTTTTTCACGCTGCTGATTGCCGTCGTGTTTGCCATGGCGTTCGATCCGACGGGCTATCCCACCCTGGCGCGACAGATGAGCGGCGGCCTGTTGTGGGTGGGCCTGCTGTTCGCCGCAACCACCGCGCTGAATGTCAGTTGGGAGCGCGAGCGGCGCAACCAGGTGCTGGACGCACACCGCCTGTCGGCCAGTGCACCCAGCGCACTCTTCCTCGGTAAGGCGTTGGCGAACCTCATCTTTGTCACGTTCATCGAGGCGGTGCTGGCGCCGGTTTTCATCGTCTTCTACAACCTGCACCCGCTGGGTGAGACGAAGTGGCTGCTGCTGATCATGCCGCTGGGCACCTGGGCTATCGTTGTGAACGGCACGTTCTTTGCCGCGCTCGGGCTGCGCAGCCGCAATCGCGAGCTGATGTTGCCGGCTATCCTCTTTCCTATCTCAATCCCCGCGCTGCTGGGCATGGTACAGGCCACCACCGGCGTCATTACCGGCGAGTTCGAGCCGCAACTCTGGATTCGAATGCTCTTCGGCTTCGATGTGATCTTCACAACGGCGTGCATTCTGCTGTTTGGCACGGTCCTGAACGCAGAGTAGCGCCGAACCGCCGAATAGCGTACGCCCCAAGGTTGCGTGACGGTAGACTGGACGAGACATGAAGCGTCTCTTCTGGTTACTGTGCGGCTTCAGCGTGGCCCTGCTGCTGATCGGCTTCTACGAGGCCGTATTCGTCGCGCCCGTCGAAGCCACGATGGGACCCATCTACCGGATTTTCTACTGGCACGTGCCAATCAACATCTCGGCTGAGGTGTTCCCGTATGTGAATATGGTCGCGTCCATCGCCTTTCTGTACTACCGCAGGACGAAGCCGCAGATCGCCGCAAAGCTCGACGCGCTGGCTATGGCGACGGCGGAGGTTACGGTGCTGTACGTCGGCCTGGGGCTGGTGACGGGCATGCTCTGGGGACGACCCGTCTGGGGTATCTGGTGGGCCTGGGATGCGCGGCTGACCAGCTTCCTGATGCTGTTTCTGCTGTACGTCAGCTACCTGCTGGTGCGGCGCTTTTCCGAGGGCAGCCAGAGCGCGGTCATCGCGGCTGTGCTCAGCGTTTTTGCAGGGATTGATGTACCCATCGTCTTCATGTCGATCCGGTGGTGGAGGACGCAGCATCCCGCGCCCGTACTGACCGGTGAAGGCTCGCTCGATCCTTCCATGTGGCCGGCTTTCCTGTGGAACATGGCGGCGTGGTTCTTCTGGGGAGTCACTCTGGTCTGGGCGCGTTATGCCAACGTACGCCGCGAGCAGGTCGCCACGGAACATGCAGCCTTACAGGCGCTGGAGGTCTAGATGCAGGACCCGAGCAACAGTATCCACTTCCTCTGGGCCGCCTACATCGTGGTGGCGGTGGCGCAGACGGGTTACGCGGGCTGGCTTGCGCTTCGCTGGTCGCGGTCGAAGCGATAGACTCGCACAGGTGCGCATACCTCCCACGCTTCAAGCGACAGCCCTGCTTCCACTACTGCTTGTCAGCGGATGCGGCCGCATGCGCTTTCCCCAGCTTGCCGAGAACTATCGCGAATACGCCTACGTGACAAACGGGGGCGCCGGAACCGTCAGCGTCCTGGACCTGGTCAACTTCCGTACAGACCGAACACTACGCGTTGGAGACAATCCCACGGGTGTGGCGGTAAATCCAGTGCGGAATGAAGTCTACGTGGTGAACACGGCTAGCGGCACGGTCAGCGTCATCGACGCGGAGAGCAACACCGTTACCGCGACCATAGCGGTCCACCGTAACCCCTACAGCATCAGCGTAGACGCGAAAGGCGACCGGGCCTACGTCTCTAATTCCGGATCGAACACGGTCAGCGTTCTGGACCTGCGGCGGCATCGCGAAGTTGCCACGGTTGGCGCTGGCGAACAGCCGGGACTGGCCAGGATCGCGCCTGACGGACGGTCCCTCATCGTCTCCAATCGCGGCAGCGGCAGTGTGTCCGTGTACGAGATCGGGCAGGCGCCTGTTCCCCGCCTTCGAGCGGCCTTCAACGGCTGTCCCGGCGCAACGGACGTCGCCATCCTCACGGATTCATCAAAGGCGTTTATCGCGTGTTCCGACGGTGGTGAGGTGCTGTCCATCGCACTGGCCAGCGCGCCCGGGTCGTGGTCCGCAAAGCAGGATCCGGCGAGCATGCAGGACCACCTGCTGGTACGCCTGCGCGTAGGCAAAACACCGGTGCATCTTGCGCTGAAGCCGGACGGCGGCGAACTGTTCGTGAGTAACTTCGGATCGGACAGCATCAGCGAGGTATCTACCTCGACCAACGAGGTCGGCGGCACTTACAAGATAGGCAAGCAGCCATCACAAGGAATCGTCAGCGCGGATAATGGCACGTTGTGGGTGTCTAATTTCGGTGCTGACTCAGTGAGCCTCTACTCCATCGACGAGGGACGCATGATGAACAGCGTTCACACCGGGCCGCAGCCGGACGCAATGGCTATGTCACCCGCACAGCCGGTGTTGCTGGTGGCGGACGCAAGAAGTGGGGATGTCGCGGTTATCCGCACCCGCGATAACAACGGACCTGAGTTGTTCACCATGCTGCCCGCCGGTGCCCAGCCAAACGCGATTGCGATCAAGTCATTTCACGTGAAGTAGCGAGCAGAACAGCAAAAAGCCTGCCCTTTGCTGCAGGCAGGCTTCTCGGAAACAGCGCACTCAGATGAGGATACTAACTACGCGCGCCGCCTGCCGCCTTCTGTGTGTGTAACTTTAGTCCACTTACAGTTGTACTCACCTTCACACGCTCGAGCTTCCGGCTGCCTGTCATGAAACTGACCACGTAACTTTCACGCAGATCGCGATTGAACTGCGTGAAATAGGGTGTCAATGACGGCGGATTGATCTGCCCGCTATTAAACAATTCTCCGCCCGTACCTTCGGCGACCTGGCTCAGATAACTCTGACCACTGAAGCTGGGCAAGGTTGCATTGACCTCGCGCCGGCCGTAGTAGATCGAGTACACCGGAACGCCTGCGCGCTGCGCATCTTCCATCGCCGATTGGACGTATGGACTGTCCTGGTTCAGCGGGCTTACGGAGCCGTTGTAATAGTCGATGCCGTTCGTGATCATGAGCACGACCCGAGCCGCATTGGTGTTCGTCGGCCAATGCTTGACCAGGTCTTGCAGGCAGAAATAGGGGCTACCCGAAACACCACCTGCGGAGATCGGCAGGCGAATTGCCTTGATCTCCTGCTCGGGTTCAGTGCTGAAGCCCGCCGGAAACTCTGCGCGGCCGTTTCGCATGTACCCAACACCTAACGCCACCTGTGGACCGGCGGTGGTCTGCACGAATTGCTCGATGTCACGGATCTGCGTTCCGAAGTTACTCCGCAGACCATCATCGATCAGCAGGGCCACCTCTACCGGCGCGCCGTTCTGCCGGCTAAGCGGCTGGACACGTGTAACATCCACCTTTTTCCCGTTGAGTTCTACAGTCAAATCCGATGCACGCAAAGATGGTGCAGCGGCACTGTCTTTCGCTTCCGCACGCACGACCAACCGTACCGTGGCAGGACCTTCATCCTGGGCAGAAGCCTTTTGTGAAATCCCGGCGAATACCGCCGTTGCAACAACAAGCGAAGCAAACAATCTGGTGGACATTTGATCTCCCTGACCTATACCACATGGCCGTGTAGATTGGACGCACCAGCAACCGGGACGGTCCGTTTTCAAGGACGTCATTTCGGTCGTTTGCCGCTGCCGGACCCTCAAGACGCCTTGGTGAGCGTCCCTCCGTCCCGCGACGAGGCTCTGTTGCCTCGGTGCGAGACGGGTACCCCTCGGACGCGCCTGGCTACTCTCGCGGAAAGCGCAGTTTGACGCCGGCCCTGACCGTCAGCGGCAAGCCGGGGTATCCGAAAGCTCCCATGTGCTGCTGATTCAGAAGGTTTTCCGCCTGGGTAAACACCGCAACCGACGGCATCAGTTGATACGTCACGTTTGCATCCAGCTTGGTAAAGCCGTATGCAAGATTGCGGTTGGGTAACAGCAGGGAGTTATCGAAACTCGCGCTCGAAAACGAGTTAATGAAGGTAGAGTCATCCGACTTCGACGACATGGCGCCCTTCAGCGCTGCATTCCATTTGTTACCCGTGTACTGCACAACAAAGTAGCCCGTCTGCGGTGCACGCCGGAAGGGCCGCTGCCCGACCAGCGGAGAACTTACACCGATCGAGACACCCGGGTACTTAGGATTCACCGTCGGGCTGCCGCCCAATGCGTTCAGCGCGTCCGTCGAAAACGACCGCAGCACCGTCGCGTCAAGGTACGTATAACCCGCGTGCACGAAGAGTCGCCTGAGAACCTGGTACTGCACCTCTGCCTCGATCCCCTGCCCTCGTGTTGCAAGCGAGTTCAGGTAGAAGCCGTACAAGGCTTTGGGTAAATTCTGGTTGAAGTACTGGTTATAAAGCGACGTGGACACGTATTCAATGCCGTTGCCGTACGTGTTGTGGAAGTAATTGAAATGCAGGATCGCGCGATCGCTGTAGATGTTCTGGTCCAGACCGGCCTCATATGTGCGGCTGCGTTGCGCGCCAATGGGACCCACCTGGAACCTGGCAATGTCTGCCG
>CBAAAE010000137.1:0-7968 GCA_964658845.1 uncultured Novosphingobium sp.
GGTACTCGCGGGCGTATCTGCGGCACCTGTTCCACACCGGCGAACCGCTCGCCGCAACGCTGGCCAGCGTGCACAACCTGCATTTCTATCTTGAGACCATGCGCAGGCTGCGTGACGCCGCGGCTCATCCGGAGACACTTCTCACGTAAGAAAGTGCTGGACAACGACCGGCTGCTGCCGCACAATCGCAGCGGTTTCTTGCCAGAAGAATCCTGCCCCGCAGCCTGCGTCATGAGGCGCGATAAGCCGCCCTGTCCCCTCCGAAGAGGAGTTGTCTTTCGCATGAGCGAACCTGTTCCGCAGCGTGTCCCGTCCATCGCAGACCAGCCTTCATCCGAGACACCGCCCAGCCGGAAAAAGGTCGCAGTCATCGCGGTCCACGGCGTTGGCAGGCACGCGGCGGGCCAGACGCAGAACAACATGGCAGACCTGCTGCTTTCACTTCCCGCACAGGGTTACGCGGCACAGCGTACTTACGCGCCGTTCCGATCGGTGAATCTGCGTTTGGCACTGCAGCCGCTCAGGCTGGGCAAGCCCGTCGTCCAGCCGCGCGTGCAAACCACGGCAAAGAAGATCGTCTCGCTCTTCCAGGAGCGCAGCGCCGCCTTTGCGGATTGCCTGAAGGACACCTCGGAGATGCCGCTCGGCAAGGTGGCGACGAAGTACACCGACCTGCTGCTCGAACACTACGAAGGCGGCGCAGACAGCAACTTCTACGAGACCAACCGGCTTGAAGGCGGCCGCGCCGACGGCACCTGCGACGTGCATGTCTACGAGGTGCTGTGGTCTGACCTTACGAAGCCCAACAGCGGCGTCCTGACGTTCTTTGTGCGGCTGTTTCAACTCTTACTGCAACTGGCAGGCGTAAGCCGGCTGGCACTGGACTCGGGTTCGGCGGAAGCCACTGGACGGGTATGGACGGCGCAGCGGTGGTCGCAGCGCTGGGCCGTTCGGATGCTGCAGATCTTCATCCCGCTGGCGGAAATCCTGCTCTTCATCGCGCTTACCTCCTGCCTGCCAGGCATGATCGACGCGACCAAAGGCAACGCGATCCTGCCCGTCCTGCTGGGTGGGCTTGGCATGCATGCCGTGTTCTTCTGGCAGGTCTGGACAAGTCAATGGAGGTTTCGCCTGGGCTGGTTCTGGTGGGTCGTGCTTGCCTTGATGCCGGGTACGCTGGGCAGCCTGCTGGTCCTGGTCCTCCTGCACATGCATGTTCCGGTGGACGCGGTTACGGCCGTGCTCTGGTGGCTGGTACCCGGGGCCGGGCTGCTGTACTGGATCCTGACGAACTACAAGAACGTGCGCAGAGGCGTGGAACCCACGGGCTGGATCATGTTTGCGGCCTGCCTGATCGGGTATGTCGTCAGCCTGGGCCGGGCCTTTCGAAGCCATTCTCCAGATGCGGTTCCGCAGGCAGCCTTCTGGATCGCTGAAATCCTGCTGGCGTCCATCCGGGGCTTCTGGGCGCTGCTCATCGTCTTCGCGGCGGCGGCAGCGGTGCTCGGCTTCGTCGGCTGCATGAGGTTTCCGAAGGGCAGCCCGGAGCGGGCACGTGCCAGGGCTGCGGTTCGCACGGGCCGTCTCGCGCTTGCGCTGCCTGCCGTGACGTTCATGCTGGTCACCATGCTGTTGTGGAACGGCTTTATCCACCTAACGGAGAGCCAATTCAAGCAGCCGATCCTGAAGGCGCAGCTTGCACCGTTGTCGCGAGCTTCGTTTCTTGAACGCTTCTCCCTGCTGCCGACTCAGGAGCAGACGGCTGCATCGGTGGCGCCTGCAACTGCCCCCTGCGCATCCGTCCCGACGGAATGCAGTTGTTGCTCGCAGCCCGCAGCACCCGCTGCGAATGCCACCACGGCTACCCCGCCGAGGTATAACGACGCCTCCGCCATCCTGGCGTGGAGCGTGGGATACCACTTGCCGGTGACTCTGGCGCTGATCGGCCTGGCGGCGTTTCTGACGGTCTGGTGGGCGCTGCCCAGCGTGTTAACGGAACGGTTTCCATACCGCCAGAAGAGCGGTGCGCCGCGCTCCACGACGGACGCAGTTTCCGTCCACATGGGGACGTGGCTCTCGCGCGGTCTGGACGCGACACGCGTGGTCACGCTGCTGTTCTGGTCCGCCATCTTTCTGGTCCCGGCGGCATACCTTTTGCTGAACACGTTCCACCTTGGGCATCTGCTGCCCGGCTTGATCGATCGTCCGCTCCAGTTCGCGCTCGACTGGCTGCAGGCATCGACGCGGGTACTGGTCATCAGCTATGCGGCACTGGCCACGGTCATCCTGGCGGCGCTGGCGAAGGGCGGTCAGACGGTGCTCGGCATTGTTCTGGACGTGGACACGTATCTTTCCGGACTGCCAGATGAAGCCACGCCGCGCGCGAAGATCTTCGAGCGATACGCGTCCACCCTGCGCTACGTGAATGCGCAAGGGTATGACTCGGTCGTCATCGCCGCGCACAGCCTTGGTGCGCTGATCTCAGGCGACATCCTGCACTACATTCATGCGAAGAACCCGGACAATGTGACCAGCGAAGCCGTCGACTCGCTGCACCCATCCACCCGCCTGTTCACCTTTGGCAATCCCACACGGCAGTTGCTGAACCGGTTCTTTCCCTACCTGTACGACTGGGTGCGGGCGCGTCCGGATAATGCGGTCGAGCCGTTGCCGGGTCCTGCTGGCTTGCCCGGACCAGTGACCATTTCTCAGGGAGAAAGGCCGTACCCGCACGAGCTCGGCGTCACCCACTGGGCCAGCGGATACCGCAGTGGCGATTACGTTGGCCGCTCCCTCTGGCTGAGCGAGTGGTTCTTCCGTGGCGCGAATGCCGTTCCAGACATCATCCGCTCAGACAGCAATGACCGCGCGGAGTGCTGCATCGGCGCCGGCGCGCATACGCACTACATGGACGATACCGCGCCGGACATGGCTATTCTGCTGGACCGGCTGATCACGGACGGGCACATTTAGACACATGGCGGTGCGCCGGACAGGCGCCGTCTGCTCTGAGCAAGCGCTTGTTCCTTGGCACGTCACGCGATGTCGTTTGCGGACGTAATCACTTGACCCCTCACACGGTGGTCGTTATGATCCAGCTACCGAACGCACTCAAACGACTCGATCAACGCCGCTGCTCAAGGGCGAATTAGTTCACCTCGTGAACAGGTCTTGACACAGACCACGCCTGGCGAACCGCTATCACTGCGTCGATCAACGCGGTGACACAGGCTGTTAGCCATCGCTGAGAGCAGACACCTACTGAAGCATTCCGGAGGCGCGTAAACATGAAGGACAGTTCTCGGACCAGGAAGATCTCACCGTCGCACTTGTCGTGGAGAGGCATCGCAGCCTCACGGTTCGTCACAGCATTGCCTCTGCGCAACGCGGCGAAGATCGGCCTGTTTGCGGCGCTGACGAGCGCGCCCATGATGGCGCAGAACACTACGGCGGATGTGGTTGGAACCGCGACAGACGCCACGGGCGCGGTTGTGCCGAACGCGACCGTCGAGCTGACCGACGTGAACACGCATGACAAGCGCACCGCACACAGCGGTTCAGGCGGTGAGTACACATTCACGCTGCTGAAGCCGAGCACCTACACGCTCACCGTCTCAGCTCCTGGATTCAAGACATTCAGCATCGGTTCGTTCAACGTCGCTGCCGGCGATCGTGCGCGTGAAGACTCGCACCTGGACGTTGGCGGCGCAGGCGAAGTGGTGAACGTGGAAGCGACCTCGCCGGCGCTGCGCACCGACTCTGCAGCGATGATCAGCACGATCACGGAAAAGGCAACGCAGGAACTGCCGCTGAATGGCCGTAACTTCATCAACCTGGTGCAGGTAACGCCGGGCGCGACAGAAGGCCTGAACAATGGCCTGGCCAGCGGCAACCGCCCTGACGATCGCCGCCAGACCTCCTCTGTGTCCGTCAACGGCCAGGCCGACATGATGAACAACCAGACCATAGACGGCATCGACAACAACGAGCGCGTGATCGGTTCCATCGGTCTGCGTCCGTCGGTCGACGCGATCCAGGAAGTCAGCGTGCAGACCAACGTCTTCACGGCTGAGGTGGGCCGCGCAGCCGGCGCCATCATCAACGTCATCACCAAGTCCGGAACCAATCAATTTCATGGCACGGCGTACGAGTTTTTCCGTAATGACAAGCTGAATGCGAACCCCTTCAAATTCGGCGCCGTCATTCCCAAGCCGAAATACCGTCAGAACCAGTTCGGCGGCAGCCTGGGCGGTCCCATCTGGAAGGACCACACGTTCTTCTTCGCGGACTATGAAGGTCTCAACATCATCCGCAACCAGAACCCGACCACGACCACGGTACCGACCCTTTTCGAGCGCCAGAATCCCGGTAACTTCACCGATAATCCCGCGATCCCTGTTGCCAATCAAGTCATTCCGGCTGCCCAGTTCGACAAGATCGGCCAGCAGTATTTCAACCTGTTTCCTCTACCGACGAACAACGCGCTTTCCGGCAACTACGTGGGCGCACGTGCCGATTCTCAGTACAACAAGACGGCAGACGGCCGGGTCGACCACAGGTTCGGCAACGGTGACATTTTTTACCTGCGCTATGGCTACAACGCCGTCGACACGACCATCGGCAGCCTGTTCCCCGCGGTCAACTCAGCCGCTGGTGTCATCCTGCCGGGCGGCAACCTTGGCAGCTATCCCGGTCCGGCAGTGACGCGCGCGCACCAGGCACAGTTGAACTACGTTCATACCTTCACACCCAACCTGCTGGTGGAGTTGAAGGCGGGTTACACGCTGCTGGACAACGCGCAGTTCCCCCTGAACTTCGGGAACGCAATCAACACCAAGTTCGGACAGCCGAACATCAACGTCGATGGACGCACTGCAGAATTATCGGCGGTCACGATCAACCAGGGAACGACGCCGACGCTGGGCAACCGGCCGCCCATCATCTATCACGAGAACACGTGGCAGTACGAGGGCATCGTCAACTACATCCTTCGCAAGCAGTCCATCAAGGTTGGCGCCGGCATCATTCGCCGTCAGGATTCGACCACGCAGACCGACACGGCGAACGGCAGCTGGACCTTCACCACCTTTTCGTCGCTGCTGACGGGTGACTACCTGAGCGGTGGACGGAACGAGATCCTGTACACGCCACATAACCGTACCTGGGAGCCGCACATCTTCGTCCAGGACGATATCCATCTCTCGTCGAACCTGACGGTGAATGTCGGCGTCCGCTATGACCTGTTTACGCCCTACACCGAGATCAATAACATCCTGTCGAACTTCGATATCAGCTTCGGCGGCATCCTGGTGGCGGGTGTCAACACGGGTGTGCACGGCGGCATTCAGGCCGACTACAGCAACCTGGCGCCGCGCATCGGTTTTGCCTACACACCGCTGCCCAAGACCGTGGTGCGCGGTGGCTTCGGTCTGACGTTTGCGCCGGAAAACACCACGTCCGGCTCTGCCCTGGTCAATCAGCCCTTCACCGCTACGTTCGGCCCCTACACGCCCGCGCAAGCAGCGGCAGCGGCCGGCAGCACGCAGTATCTGAAGTTTGCGGGCGGCCTGCCCATCCCGGGACCCAACAGCTACACCAATCCCAGCGGCAGCATTACGGCGGCGCTCGACCCGAATTTCAAGTCCAGCTATATCGAGCAGTTCAATCTGACGCTTGAGCGCGAGGTGGCCGGCTTCGTCGGCAGCCTGTCCTACGTGGGCGAACTGGGACGCCGCAACGCCTACTACCTGTCGGACTACAACACCGTACCGTTGTCCAAGGCGTCGCAGGTGTTTGCCACGCCGGGCGACACCACGACCAACGCACCAGCGACCAACTCGACCTTCAACACGCTGCGCCGGTTCAACGCCACCGCGCCGAACGTCGTTTCTATCCCCCTTTACCGCAGCAACGGTTCCAGCAGCTATCACGCCATGCAGGCTGTGCTGAGACGCCGCTTCAGCAAGGGTCTGGACATGCAGTTGGCATACACCTTCGCCCGTCTGCTGGATAACGCGGAGTCGATCAGCAATAACGGCGGCAACGGCTTCGGTGCCGCGGCGGAACTGATTAACACGATCGACTACGGCAACGGCAACCTGGATGTTCGCCATCGCGTGACCACTACCTTCAACTACACGCTGCCCTTTGGTCAAAGCCTCCATGGCGTTGCAGGCGTGCTGGGCAGGGGATGGCAGGCGAACGGCCTGGTGGTGTGGAACACGGGCATGCCCTTCTCGGTTACGAATGTTACGAACCGCACCGGCACGCGCCCTACCGCTGGAAACAGCGATCGCCCCAACATGCTCAAGAGCGGCAAGGTCGGTCATCCCACCATCGGCCAGTGGTTTGACACAACAGCGTTCGCGTTCCAGCCGGCGGGGACGGTTGGTTCCGAGCATCGCAACCAGCTCTACGGCCCCGGACAGCAGCGCGTGGATCTGTCCCTGTTCAAGAACTTCGACCTGTATGAGAGCTTGAAGCTCGAGTTCCGTACGGAAGCCTTCAACGTGCTGAACACGGCCCAGTTCGTCAATCCCAATGCATCGCTTTCGCTTACGCCATGCACAACCGCCTGCAACGGCTCTCCCGTCGCCGGCTTCACGCCCGTCTCCACCTTCGGCACCATCACGTCCACGGCCAACGCCTATAACCCGCGCCTCATTCAGTTCGCAGCGCGCCTGAAGTTCTAGGATCTGCTGCCAGGCGGCTCACGTGTTGAGCCGCCTGGCAGGCCCTCGCGGGTAGGCTGACGGTATGGTCATCGTCCGCGCCGGCTCTCTGTTGTTATCGCTCCTGTTCATGCTTGCGAGTCATCGTGTTGCATCAGCGCAGATGCTGCCGATTCGTATCACCGCCGACCTGACGGAGAGCTCGCGGCGGCTCTACCATGCTGAGATCGATCTGCCTGTCCACGCGGGTCCCGCTGTCTTTACCTCGCCTCTCTGGATTCCTGGGTCTCACTCGCCGAACGGTCCAATCGGCAGCATTGCCGGCGTTGTCTTTACGGCAAACGGCAAGGTACTGCCCTGGCACCGGGATGGCGTGGCACTGGCGGAGTTTCACCTTGAGATTCCTGCGGGTGTGCGATCGATCCACGCCCACGTCGACGCGCTTGTGGCGAGCCGGGCCACACGGCAGATCGCCATGTTGGAGTGGGACACGCTGATGCTTTATCCCGCGCATGTGCCCGTGAGTGAGATCACGATTCAGCCCGCTGTCACTTTGCCGGCAGGATGGGGTGTCGGCACGGCGCTGACCGAAGTGGACATGGAGAGCACACCGCGGTCCGCCCTCGCAGAGCAGGCCGATCACCTGCCGCCGGCCGACGCTGTCACCACGCGGTATGCGCAGACCACGGTCGAACAGTTGGAGGACTCACCGGTGCTTACGGGCCGGTATTTTCGCGAGTACCGCATCGCCCCAAAGGTAAAGCCCGATCATTTCCTGGACGTAGCAGGGGATGAGGCCGCGGATGCGGAGATACGCCCGGAGGTATTGCGGGCGATGGACAAGGCCGTGCTCGAGGCACGCCTGGAGTACGGGTCATTTCACTATCGGGAGTACCACTTCCTGGTGACGCGGTCGGACTTTGCCGGTGGCTACGGCGGGATTGAGCATGCGCAATCGACCGACATCGGCATTCAGAAGCGCTCCATGAGCGATGAAGCGCATCAGCTTGCGGATGCCGACCTGTTCGCGCATGAGTTCACGCACTCGTGGAACGGCAAGTATCGCCGGTCGGTAGGGATTTACCAGGCGGACTTTGCCACCCCGGTCCAGGCAAAGCTGCTGTGGATCTATGAAGGCATGACCCAGTACCTGGGCGACGTGCTCGCCACCCGCGCGGGCCTGAAGTCGCCGGAACGCTTTCGGGAGATGCTTGCACTGACCGCGGCCGACCTCGACACCCAGTCGGGACGCAGTTGGAGATCGACCGAAGATACGGCGGACGCGGTAAGCCTGGTG
>CBAAAE010000138.1:0-7923 GCA_964658845.1 uncultured Novosphingobium sp.
GGCGGTAGTTGATCCCTTCCCCGCAGTGGGTGCATGCGAGACGTCCGCCCTTGAAGCCGGGGAATTCATTGGGCGGCAGTAGAACTTCGACCTGCTCGACCGCGAACAGTTCGTCGTCAGCCAGGTCGCGGTAGGCCTGCATCTGCTGCTGATTCTTGTCGGCGATGTCAGGAAAGCGCAGGTGCGCGAGGTCACGTGAGGTTTCGCGTGCCGCAACCCGCACGCCGCCGTACAGGTCGTCTCCCGCAGACCGCTGCAGGTCAACGAAGGTCGCTGCCATCTTGCCCCAATCGACAAATTTCAGGGCGCGCTTTCCCAGCCTGCAACCCGTCACGACGCCGATCGCATCGGTCGCGCAGCGGTCGATCTCGACAAAGGTCACGAGGCGCTTGCGATCGCGTCCTCTCGGCTCCTCCACCCCAAGCAGGTGGCAGGCATGGATCGCCATGCGCACGCCCAGCACCTGGCCCGCGCACAGGTGTCCGTGTGCAACGGCGGCGTCCTGGAGCAGCGAGTCGAGATTCATAGGGGACACCGCGGGCAGCTCAGTTGTCATCGTCGCCGCCTTCCCCATCCTCAACCAGCAGCGACGATGTGCCGACGACGTTGAAGACCAGCGGATCGCCGCCTGCGGCACGCAGGGTCACGCGCATGGGCTCGCGCTGCCAGACGGCGGGCGCGCACACCGGGCGCATGCGGTCGGTCTGCGGCCACGCCGCGATGACCTTCGACAGCGCCGCACGGTGCGCTCCGATCTGCCACACCTGTGCGCTCAGACCACTGCCTTTTGCGGCCGTATGCACACCGCAGTACGCCGCGTAGTCGCGGTACCAGACGACTTCACTGAGGCTGCTGTCAAACTCCGGCAGGTGCAGCGAGGTCACGCGGCCAGAGACACGATCCACCATCAGCCAGGGCCCTGGCAGCCAGACCCACCGCCCGTTCTTTTCCCCGGCCAGTGCGTCATTGACGTGCAGGACCCGACGCGTGACAAAGCTGCGATCGGTGATGTCATGCTGATCGCCGGTGGTCCACTCGCGCAGCTTCTCGTCGACGTAGAGCGCGCGAATGCGCAGAGTGCCGGTTTCGTCTTCCTTCGCCTCACGGGAAACATCCGCCGCAATGAAGGGAACCCGGCGCGCAGGTCCCAGCGTGACCGTGTGCACCTTTGGTGCAGCGGCAGCAGCGCACAGGGAAAGCGCACACGCGGCGGCAAATCCCGCGAAAGCCCGGCAGAGGCGCATATGAGCCTGAGCCTATGCCGCTCCCGCGAGGAACGCAAACAGCGGCCCATCGGCAGAAAGCGAAACTTTGTTCGCGTACTTACCTCGATTCCCAGACGGCAGGCGGAAGAGTTTTCCGTTGCGAGGGAGAATTCCTCTGCGGATTGGCAGAGTAAGATGCATGGAGACATCTTTGTGTGGAACGGTCAATCGAGCCCGCCCCCGCCCGGATCTCAAGCCGAAAGGACAACCAAGAAGCTCATGTGGAAACCCAATACTCCCGGCTCCGGCAGTGCCACCCCCTCCACTCCTGACCCGATCCGGCCAGCAGCGCCGGCCAGCACGCCCGTTTTCGAGCAGCCCACCAGCCGCACCGCACCCCCCCAGGCCGCAACTGCAACCGCTACCGGTGAGCAGGCGACCATTGGCAAGAGCCTGATGATCAAGGGCGAGGTCACCGGATCGGAGTCGCTGTACATCGACGGCCGCATCGAGGGGACCATCACCCTGCCCGGCAACCGCGTCACCGTGGGCCGCAACGGCCAGGTGGCCGCAAACATTTCCGCACGCGAGATCGTGGTTCTGGGCAAGGTTCGTGGCAACTGCCAGGCCAGCGACCGGATCGACATTCGCAGCGAAGGATCGCTGACCGGCGATGTCATCGCGGCACGCATTTCGATTGAAGACGGCGCCTTTTTCAAGGGCGGCATCGACATCCGCAAGCCCGGCGATGCCAAGGGTGGTGCAATCTCCACCGCGGATCAGCCACAGCTCGTCGCCGTCGAATCGGCCTCGTAAGTCCTCTCACGAACAGGGAAGGAGCCTCACCTAAGGCTCCTTCCCTCTTTTTGTGCGCGAAGAAGGACCTCCAAGCGTGCTGCGTTCAGCAACTTAAATTCTGGACGATCCGTCTTTCAACCGAGTTCTTGTGAGGGATCCAGAATGCGTTCATCCTTTTCGCTGGCTCTGATGATGTTGTTGATGCCGGCCGCCGGTTACGCTCAGCAGCCGGCCACTGGGGCCCAAGGTGCGGCGGCGCAGCCGGGAGTGGCGCAAAGTGCAACCCAGCCGCCGTCCACGCTGCTGCAGCCTGCGATCGATAGCGTGGCAAAGGCGGGCAGTTCCGTCGATCTGAATCGCTGGAAGGGTCCGACCGGCATGCGGGCAGATGTGGACGCCAACCTCGTGTCCATGCAGAAAGACATCGAGAACACTCTTCCAGCACTGCTCACCGCGGCCGACGCCGCACCGACTTCCGCGTCCGCATCGCTGCCCGTGCTGTTGAATCTTGACGCGCTGTACAGTGTCCTGCTGCGCGTGACGATCGCCTCGCGAACCGCCGCGCCACGCGACCAGAACCAGTCGCTGGAGCAGTCGGCAACGCTGCTGGACAGCGCCCGGCGTGACCTCGGCGCGGCGATCCTGGCGTCCACCATCGCGCAGGAAAAGCAAACGGCCGACCTGCAGGCGACCGTGCAGCAGCAGGCAAGCGCACTGGCAGCGGCCAGGCAGGCAGCTCCCCTGCCAGCATCAGATACGCCCGCGGCCGCGAAGCCCAAGAAGCGTCGCACCCCGCCAAAGCCCGCACCGGCACCGACACCTGCACCAAACCAGTAGTCGCCGGGACCGTGCTCCCGTCCGGCTTCAATCTGTGTTCTAACGGCTGCTCTCTGGGACCCGGCGCCGTCATGCTGACCGAGCGCAGCGACCGAAGAATCCCAAGCCGCTTCGATCGGCTTCCAGGTCTTGGGCTTTCTGAATGAAAGCTTGAAAAGCTTTCACCGATCCCAGCGGTCGAGGGATCTTGGCTACGATCAGGAAGAGGCTGACTTTTAGGGACGGGCTACGCTCACCAAGACGGCTGTGCTGACGGTCTATTCGAACAATGTGGGCCGGTCGTACTGGCCCGTCTTCAACGGCATGGGGATGCCGAAGTGCTCGTACGCGCGACGCGTTGCCACGCGCCCTCGCGGTGTGCGATCGAGGAAGCCGATCTGCATCAGGAAGGGCTCGTAGACCTCTTCGAGCGCGTCCTCTTCCTCGGCCAGCGCGGCGGCGAGTGTGTTCAGGCCGACGGGGCCGCCATCGTATTTCTGGATGATGGTGAGCAACAGTCTGCGGTCGAGTTCGTCGAAGCCGTGCGCATCCACTTCCAGCATCTGCAGAGCAGCCTGCGCGGTAGCCAGATCGATCACGCCCGCCGCACGCACCTGCGCGTAGTCGCGCACGCGTCGCAGGAGGCGATTGGCGATGCGCGGTGTCCCTCGGGAGCGCATGGCGATCTCGGCCGCTCCGTCCCTGTCGATGCCCACACCGAGCACCTCTGCGGAACGCTCCACGATGAAGCGCAGGTCGTCGTCGTTGTAGAACTCGAGCCGCAGAAGGATGCCGAAGCGCGACCGCAGCGGCGACGACAGCAGACCTGGCCGGGTGGTCGCTCCCACAAAGGTGAACGGCCGGATCTCCATGACATGCGTGCGCGCTGACGGCCCCTGGCCGATGATGATGTCCAGCTTGTAGTCCTCAAGCGCGGTGTACAGCTTTTCTTCCAGCACCGGCTGCAAACGGTGGATTTCATCGAGAAACAGCACCTGCTTCTCGCGCAGGTTGGTCAGGATGGCGGTGAGGTCGCCCTGAATCTGCAGCGCGGGTCCGCTGGTCTGCTGAAAGCCGACGTCGAGCTCGTTCGCGATGATGGTTGCAAGCGTCGTCTTGCCCAGCCCCGGCGGCCCGAACAACAGCACGTGATCGAGCGCTTCGCCCCGGCTCCTCGCGGCTTCGAGCGCGATGGCAAGCTGCTCCTTCGCCTTTGCCTGGCCGATGAATTCGCCCAGGCGGGTGGGCCGCAGCTTCAGCTCGAAGGCAGCGTCCTCGCCCATGCTGCTGGCGCTCACCAGCCGGTCGGCGTCTGCGCTCTGCGGCGTGCGGTTGCCGTCAAAGCGCTTCTTGGTCAGAAAGTCCATCTCATGGCGATGGTACGGCGAAGATTGCGGTGAGGCAATCAGTGACGCTTGATAGGCTTGATGTAATTTCCATGACCTTCGTTATGCCATCGCGGAAGCGGCTGCTGATCCCCATCGCCTTTCTGTGCGTGTACTTTTTCTGGGGTTCGACCTTCGTCGCCATCCGTTATGGCGTGCAGTTTCTTACGCCGGCGTTTGTGTCGGGCTTTCGCTACCTTGCGGCTGGCCTGATCCTGCTGACGGTGATCGCCGTGCGTGGCCGCTCCATTGCGCTTTCAATGCCGGAGTTCCTGCGCGCGCTGGTGCTTGCCTTGCTGCTTCTGGTTGGTTGCAACGTCATGCTGGCGTGGGGTGAACGGTACGTCTCAGCCGGCTATGCGGCATTGCTGGCGGCTTGTATTCCGCTGCTGATCGCGATGGCCGAGACCTTCATTCCGGGTGGCACACCGCTGAACCGCGCGGGGTGGGCAGGAACGATGCTGGGCCTTGGCGGCCTTGCGCTGCTGCTGGTGCCGGTGCTGCAGAAAGGCCTGGCCGCAGAAAGCGGCAGCAGCGCCGACCGAGCGGTCTTGGTCGGAACGGCGATCCTGATGTTCGGGAATGTTAGTTGGGTTGCGGGTTCGCTGCTCTCCGGTCGGAGACCTACTACGCTCGACCCGTTTGTCGCGTCGGCATGGCAGATGATCCTTGCCGGCACGATCAACGTGCTAATCGGCACGGTAGCCGGCGGATGGCGGAGCGCACACTGGACACGAGGCGTCTGGCTGGCGTTAGGGTGGCTGGCGATCTTTGGGTCGCTGGTAGGCTACACCGCTTACACGTACCTGCTGCACAACGTGCCGGTCGCCAAGGTGGCCACGTATGCGTATGTGAACCCGATTGTCGCGGTGGGGCTGAGCGCGATCTTCCTGCATGAGGGCCTGCATGGGTCGCAATGGATTGCCATGGCCATCATTCTTGCGGCGGTCGCGATCGTGACAGCGTCCAAGGCAAAGCCCCAACCCGCAGCCGACCCGGTCGAACAAAGCGCAGAGTAACGACTTAGTGGTCCTGCTCCAGCGCGAGTACCTGTGCGGCCGCTCGCAGACCGCTGCGCAGAGCGCCGTGAACCGTTCCCCAGTGGCCAGTCGTGTCGGTGTGTTCGCCCGCGAAGAACAGCGTGTTGTCGACGGGTTGGCTCATCGCTTCGGACGCATCCACCGCGCCCGCCGGCACCCACGAATAAGCACCGAGCGCGAGCGGATCGCGCTGCCAGTTGTGCAGATGATGCGAGACCAATTCATCCAGCACTTGCTCCTGCGTCAGCCCGAAGATGCGCGCAAGATCGGCACATGCGATGTGTGTGATGGCGTGATCGTCAAGCGTGTCGAAGAGGTTTGCCGAGGGTCCGCCGACCCACGCTGTAAGCACCGGGTCGAGCGACGGAAAGCCGGTCCAGAAGACGTTGAAGTGCGCTCCCTTCGCGCGCTGCGTCGGCAGCAGAAAGCTCATCTGCTGCAACGCTTCGTGCTGCGGATGCGGGATCTCGGCCCACCAGCGGCGCTGGAACAGCAGGTTGATGCGACACACCGCGCCCATGCGCATGCGTGCGGCCTGTGCCAGCACATCACTCGGCTCCGGCGTGAAGCGCACGGCACCAGCCTGCAGCACACCCAGCGGTAGCGTGATGATGGCCTGATCGGCGGAGAAGGCGTGACCATCACCGCACCGGCAGGTCACCTGCTCCTGTGCCCAATCGATATGCGTCACGGCTTCGCCAAGGCAGACGGCGCCGCCGAGGCTGCGCAGCCGCTGCTGCAACGCTGCCGTAAGTCGCGCGTACCCTCCACTGACATGGAACGATGTATCGCCCTCGATGCTGTCTTCCGCATACTGCTGCACCGCCAGCGAACGCACCGAGATTTCCGTCGCATCCGCAGCGTTGAAGCCCTCGACATAGCCCGTCGCGCTGGCGGCATCCTCCGGCGCGAACGACACTTGCTGTAGCCACTCCGAAAAGCTTAGGTCTTCGTCAGGATGCGCATCGCTCCACTGCGTCATGCGCTCCATCAGCGGGAATGGCCCGTGGTCCTCAGAGCCTCCGTCGTCCTCATCGCTTTGCGGGTGGAGATCGCCGTAGGGCGAAAAGCTGATGTTCGCCCCGCCCAGTTCGTACTTTTCGAGTCGAAGCTCATCGAGCAGGGCGAGCAGTTCCGGCGGCTTGCCGTGCACAAACTCCGCTCCAAGCTCGATGGCGACGTCACCCGCATACTCGGTGCGAATCCGTCCGCCGACGCGGTCGTCCGCCTCCAGCACGGTCACGTTCAAACCCGCTTCCGCAAGCTTTACCGCAGCGATCAGTCCCGTAACACCCGCGCCTACAACGATTATGTTCTTATTCATGCGTGGACCGCCTCACTGGTCTGCTTCAGCAGTTCGCGCAGCAGATTGACGGCCTCGTCCCGCGTGCCGATCGTGCCTTCCAGCTGCGCGTCTTCGATGTCCCTGAGCAGTTGTTTGAAGCGAGGGCCCGGCTTCAGGCCCGCGTCGATCAGGTCGCGTCCGGTTAGCAGCAGCGCGGGTTTGTGCTGCTCCACCGGCGCGGCTTCGTAGTGGTGCTTTGCGTAGTCGTACATGCCAAGCAGGTTGTGCGAGGCAGTCACGTCGAGGTGGTGCAGCGCAAGATGCTCGGGGAAATCCTGCAGGCGAAAGAAGCGTTTCAGCGTGGATTGCTTCATGTTCTTCACATCGCCGAAACGCATGTGATTGGCCACAAGCGAGACGATCTGGTCGGTGTCGCCATTCGAAAAGCGCAGGCGATTCAGGATGTGACGCGCGATGGTTGCGCCCACCTCGGCGTGGCCGTTGAAGCGGATGCGCGGCTTCGCGTCCGCAGGATCGGGCGCGCGGAACGTCGGCGGCTTGCCCACATCGTGCAGCAGCGCAGACCACGCCAGCGTCGGTTTCACGCCGGCCTCAAGCTTCTGCAACAGCAGCAGCGTGTGCAGCCACACATCGCCCTCGGGATGCCACTCTGGCGGCTGTTCGACACCTTTCATGGCGGCAATCTCCGGCAGCACGTGCGGGAGCAGACCGCTCTGATCCAGCAACTCAAAAGCACGGCGCGCGTGACCTTCGGTCAGCATCTTCGTGAGCTCGTCGCGGACCCGCTCATTGCTGACCTGGTGGATGGTCGCGGCCTGCCGCTGCATGGCTTGCATGGTCTGGGGCTCAATCGTGAAATTGAAGCGGGCGGCAAAGCGGACAGCGCGCAGCATGCGCAGCTTGTCCTCGGCAAAGCGCCGCTCGGGATCACCGATGGCACGCAGCAGTTTTGCTTTGAGATCGGCGCGTCCGCCAACGAAGTCCAGCACCTTGCTGGTCAAGTTTTCCGGCGTCAGCGCGACCGGATCCAGCAGCATGCCGTTCACCGTGAAGTCGCGCCGCAGCACGTCCTGTTCCGGCGTGTCGGCGTAGCTCACCTCGTCGGGGCGGCGGCCGTCGGTGTACGAGCCGTCCGCGCGGAAGGTTGCGACCTCTGTCTGCACTTCGCAGCCCTCAGTCCGGTTCGCCGTGCATACGATGACCACGCCGAAGTGCATGCCGACTGAGAATGTTCGGTCAAACCCCATCAACACCTTTTCCGGTGTGGCCGAAGTGGCAACGTCATAGTCCTTGGGCGCGATGCCGAGCAGCAGGTCGCGCACGCATCCACCGGCAAAGTACGCCTGGAAGCCGCGCGCGCGCAGCGTCTCCAC
>CBAAAE010000139.1:0-7855 GCA_964658845.1 uncultured Novosphingobium sp.
AACGCGCCCAGACCCCAGATGAAGTCGCCGCAGTGAATGCCAACAACCTTGCGCGCAGGAAAGCAATCCGCCAGCGTGTTCAGCGCGACGCGATCGTTTGGATCGTTGAACGTGGGCACCAGCACCAGGTCATTGGCAATGTAGAAATTTGCATAACTCGCTGGGAGACGCTGGTTCTCAAAGACGACCGGGGCGGGCATGGGCAGCTCGATTACCCTATAGGCCGAGCCGTCGGGCTGCTTTGCGCTCCGCAGGCGATCCAGATTTTCCGCGAGCGGAAGGTGATTCTCATCCGCAGTGTTGTGTTCCATGGCAGCAAGGATGGTGTCGTGCGCGACAAACCGAGCGATGTCATCGACGTGCCCGTGGGTATCGTCACCGGCACAGCCACGATTGAGCCACAGCACCTGATCGACGCCGAGATGTTCGTGGAACACCTGCTCCAACTGCTCGCGGCTGACACCCGGATTGCGCTGCTGCACTGTGCTCAGCAGGCACTCTTCGGTGGTCAGCATGGCGCCCGCGCCGTTACAGTCGATCGATCCGCCTTCCAGAACGATGCGGTGCTGCCTGCCGTCGGCAAGCGTGATCGACGGGTCAAAGCGTCGCAGATCTTGCAGCATGGCGACGTGTTCCGGGATCTTATCGTCGTTGTGCCAGTTGGGATATTTCGCCCATGCGTTGAACTTCCAATTCGTCACCGCGAGTTGCTCATCCGCGCTCTTCACAAAGATAGGACCGGAGTCCCGCAGCCAGATACGGTCGGTGCGCCAGTGATGGAAGTGCAGCCGCGCAAGGTTCGCGCCGGCACGCAGCAGTAGGCGGCGCGCACGCTTCTCCGCAGCCGCATCGTTCACCAGGATGTTGACCTCTTCCACCTGCGAGAGGTGCCGCACAATCTCCGAGTAGACCCACGGAATAGGCTGAAATCTGCCGGGCCAGTCCTCGGCGTTATGTGGCCACGCAATCCATGTGGACGCGTGGAGCTCCCACTCGGCGGGCATGCGGAAGCCAAGGCTGTGCGGAGTTTCAGTCATCCCGTTCAGTGTAACGGGCCAGTGATCACTGCCATTGCGGCGTGATCGATCTGTTGCTGCAATGTGCGCAGGTACGCTGCTTCCAGATTGCCATTGCTGTATGCGCCCGTCCCATCGCCGTCGACCGGAAAGCCGAAGATGAGTTCCGCACCGTACCAGGAGTACTGAAGGTGTAGAGCGGCGCGGCAGCCGCTGCCTTCAGGCCGTAGACGTAGGTTCGCGTCTGTGCGCAGATTAGTATGCACGATCTGCGAAAAAGGTCCGATCTTCTCGTATTCGAGTGTGTAGGTGGTGTATTGACCTATCACTTTTCGATTGCTTAGTAGACGGTGACCTGACTCGTCGTGCAACTTCTTGGTAGTTCCGGTAAAGCAATCTGTGCAGGCAGGAACTGCGGCAAGCGGAAATGCTTCCTTTTGGAAATACATAAGCGCAGCAGGACGCACGACATCACAGGGTTGAGAAAAGCTGACCTCTGTAGCAGGTGTGTCCACAACACGTGAGTTCTGCGCACTCGCAATCGATCCCACTAAGAAAGCCGTTCTCAGCAAAGGCATCATGGACGGATTGTACTTCTTCGCATTTACAAGAGAAATCTCTTCGTCACACCTTCATATGCGTCGATGCGGCGGTCGCGCAGGAACGGCCAGTGCTGCCGCGTGATCTCGACCTGTGCAGGATCGATGTCGGCGTAGAGGATTTCTTCGGCGTCGTGCGAGGCCTGCGCGACGATGCGGCCGAATGGATCCGCGATAAACGAGCCACCCCAGAACTCGAGTCCCGCGCCCTCCGGTCCGGGCATGTTGACGCCCCCGTGGATCACATCGCCATGCTCGAAGCCAACTCGATTCACCGCGCACACCCACACACCGTTGCTGATCGCATGTGCCCGCTGCGTGATCTGCCAGGCTTCGTACTGCGCTTCGCCGAACTCAACTTTTTCGCTGGGATGCCAGCCAATCGCGGTCGGAAAGAACAGTGTTTCCGCACCCTTGAGCGCCGTGATGCGCGCGCCCTCGGGATACCACTGATCCCAGCAGACCAGCGTGCCGATGTTACCGGCGGTTGACTGCAGTGCGCGAAAGCCTAAGTCACCCGGCGTGAAGTAAAACTTCTCGTAGTAGAGCGGATCGTCCGGGATGTGCATCTTGCGATACACGTCGGCGATGCTGCCATCGCGCTCCAGCGTCACGGCGGTGTTGTGATACAGGCCCGGCGCGCGACGCTCAAAGAGGGACGCGATGATGACCACGTTGTGCTCGCGCGCGACCTCTGCAAGCCGCTCTGTGCTTGGGCCGGGGATGGACTCCGCCGTAGCGAAGAGCGCGTGATCCTCGCGCTGACAGAAGTATTGCGCACGAAACAGCTCGGGCAAGCAGACGAGTTCCGCGCCACCGCGCGCAGCGTCCGCAACGCGCTCCGCGGCCCTGTCGAGATTCTTCTGCGTGTCCGGCTCGCAGCTCATCTGGATAAGTGCGATTTTGGTTTTCTTCATAGCAACTCCTTGCTGCGGGACTGGCGGCGCAATCAGGCCATGATCTCGCGAATGTCCTGCGCGAGTTGGTCGACGCGAGCCATGTCCGTGTCCCACGCGAACATGAATCGCGCGCCGCCACCAATGAAGGTGTAAAAGCGCCAGCCGCGATCGCGCAGCATTTGCAGACGCTCTTCATCGGCAAGCAGAAACACTGCATTCGCCTCCGCTGGGAACATGATGCTGGCGCCCTGCAGATTCTGGATCGACCTGCACAGGTATTGAGCGCAGCGATTCGCGTGTTCGGCATTGCGCTGCCAGGCACCGCTCTCAAGCATGCCGACCCAGGGCGACGACAGAAACCGCATCTTCGACGCAAGCTGCCCGGCCTGCTTGCAGCGGTAATCAAAATCAAGCGCCAGCGTGTGGTCGAAAAAGACGATCGCTTCGCCGATGGCCATGCCGTTCTTCGTGCCGCCAAAGCAAAGCACATCTACGCCTGCCTTCCACGTCATCTGCGCCGGTGTGCATCCCGCTGAGACGACGGCGTTGCTGAAGCGGGCGCCGTCCATGTGCAGGTGCAGTCCAAGTTCGCGACAGGTGCTGCTGATTGCTTCCACTTCGGCTACGTCGTAGACGCGTCCCGTCTCCGTTGACTGCGTAATGGTGACGGCGCGCGGCTTGGGGAAGTGGATGTCTTTGCGCGAGGTGGCCAGCGCGCGGATCGCGTCCGAAGTCAGCTTGCCGTCTTTCGTGGGTGCAGTCAGCAGCTTCGACCCGTTCGAAAAGAACTCGGGCGCGCCGCATTCGTCCGTCTCCACGTGGGCGCTCTGCGTGCAGATCACGGAGTGATAACTCTGGCAGAGTGATGCCAGCGCGAGCGAGTTCGCGGCGGTACCGTTGAACGCGAAGAACACTTCGCATTCCGTTTCAAACAAGTCGCGAAACAGATCCGACGCCCGCTGCGTCCACGGATCGTCTCCATAGGCGGTGGCGTGGCCGTGGTTTGCCTCGGCCATCGCTGCCCAGGCCTCCGGGCAGATTCCGGAGTAGTTATCGCTGGCAAACTGCTGCGAGTTGTCGTCGCTGATGTGCGTCATGGGCTGCCTGTTTGGATGAACGTAGGGGCATGCAGGAAGCAAAACAAGAGCGCTGGCTCAGATGCCAGCGCCCATGCTGCCGCGATGTACGCTCTACTTTTCGTCGTCGTCGAAGATCAGGATAGCGGCGGCGATGGTCGTAGTCCACAGGCCCTTCTTATCGCCGACGGCGCTTTGCGTTACGTTCGCCGTGCGGACGATCTTGTTGGAGATCCGGTAGATTTCCTTCTTTTCGTCCCAGCTTTTTTCGGGGTCGAACTCGACGTCCAGCGTGGTCGCCAGCATCTCGGCTGCGAGCTCTTCGGCGTAGTCGCCGGCCTGCTCTTCCGTCTCGCCGAAGCTGTGGTGTTCCGACAGGTACCCGTAGGTATTGCGGTCGGTGGGGATGGCAACTCCGATGGACGAAACCACCAGGCGGTGTGCCTCGCGCGTGCTGTTTTCAGCCACGACCGCGAAGACGACCTCGCCCGGGTTCAGGTAAGTCAGACCTTCTTTGCGCGTGATCATCTTGCATTTCGGCGGAAAGATCGATGAGACACGAACCAGGTTCTGTGCCGCGATGCCGGCGTCGCGCAGTGCCATTTCGAACGACGTAAGCCGTTCCTTGTGCCGACCAACGCCCTTTGTGAAGAAAAGGCGCTTGGGAACCATATTCATGCCCAACTTTGAGATCCTCCGGGAGGTGAAAAAGACGTGAGGCAATGATGTGCCAGCCACGTGTGTGTAGAACGCGGCAATGCCAGTAAGGAAGCGCTGTATACCAGACAGCCGAACAGTACCGAGGCGCGGCACCCGATTGAAAGTATCACATTCTGCCGGTCCCTTCCGCAGTGCGCCGTGAAAAGACAATGAGAGGCGTGCTGCCGGTTTGCCGAACTTTTTCTGGTATTTTTAGCTGGGCGGAAACTTCACGCTCCATTCATCAAACGCTTCTGATCGCTTTCAACATTCAAGGATTCTTCTCACGCGCGAGATGGAATCGTTCCGCATTGTGCGCATACCCGAAAAGGAGTCGTATGTCAGGCAATTATCGCGATTTTCTCGAGCTGTCGTACCAGGAGCTGGAAGACCTTAACCTCGCCGCGAAGGACCAGCGCAAGCAGCGGGTCAAGATCGACAAGGTGCAGGAAGAACGGTTGAAGTACCTCACCGACACGAAAGGCATCAAGGCCGTGACGGTCGTCTTCAGCGACCTGGAAGGCCGCCTGCATATGCTGGACTACGACAAGAAGTTTCTCGTCGCTTCCTATGACAACCTGACCTTCGACGGATCGTCCATCCGCGGCTTTACCGCGCAGAAAGAAAGCGATCTGCGCCTGGGTCTGGATTGGAACGCCTTCTACTGGACGCCGGCCGATGTCTTCGGATCGGGCAAGGTGTTGATCTTTGGCGAAGTGATCGACAAGAACGGCCAGCCCTACGCCGCCGATCTGCGCGGCATCCTGAAGCAGTATGCGAACAAGATGTACGACACCAACGGCTACACGCTGAACGCCGCGAACGAGGTCGAAGGCTTCCTGTTCGAGGGCGTTGATGCGGAACGCACCTTCCACAAGTCGGGCGGCGGGTTCGAGTATGTCAATGCCGGTGGCTACTATCACTCGCTGCCGGGCGATCCGCTGCGCGAGTTTATCGACACCGCCGCGGAAGTGCAGCGCGCGATGGGCTTTGAAAACGAAAAGGACCACCCGGAAGTCGCGCCCTCGCAGTTCGAAATCAACTACACCTACGGCGACGTGGTGGCAGCAGCCGACCAGATCCAGCTCTACAAGCTGATCTGCCGGCAGGTCGCAACGCAGATGGGCATGACGGCTTCCTTCCTGCCAAAGCCGGTGACCGGCGTCAACGGCAGCGGCATGCACACCAACGTGTCCATCACCAAGGACAAGAAGAACCTGTTCTTCGATGCGGGCGGTGAAGAGGGTATGTCTTCGATGGCGTGGGACTTCATCGACAGGATCCTGACGCACGGCAACGACCTTTGCCTGCTGCTGAACGCCAGCGTCAACGCCTACCGGAGGCTGGACCCGCACTTTGAGGCGCCCAACCAGATCAAGGCTTCGGCTACGGATCGCGGCTCGATGGTGCGCATTCCGATCGGCAACGAGAAGTCGTCCCGCGTTGAGGTCCGTTCTGTTGGTCCCGATGCGAACCCCTACGCTGTGCTGTATTCGATCTTCAAGACGGGCCTGGACGGCGAGATCTCGAAGATCGAAAACCTTCGCCAGGCGCAGCGTTACCTGCCCGATAACATCTACACCGCGCTTGAGCATTTCCGTGGCGCGGACTGGACCACCAAGCTGCTGGGCGAGGATGTGAAGGCGCGCTATGCCGACCTGAAGCAATCCTCAGCAGACCGCTGTCCGCGCCTGCTGGGTACGGTGGTGAAGGGCTGCGAAATCCAGTTCCACCATGACGTGTACAACCAGTTGCTGTGGGGCCAGTTCTAGACGTTGCTGTGCGCGCAAGAGGGTGCCTTCGGGCACCCTCTTGCTTTCAGCCTTTCAGGCTTTCAGCGGCGAGAAGCCGGCAGGGGCACGCGAAACGTGATGCCTGCACCAACGCGTATGTTTCGCTGGCGATTATCTGCACCGTTCGGCAGGTTTGTCTGCACATAGTCGACCTGCGCAATGCGGACGGCGAGGGCAGGTGTCAGGCGAAACTCGGCAAACCCTCCAAGCGCCATGCCAAACGCCGTATTCGTGTCGGCGTGAACCGCCCCCACGACGAAGTCGGCGTCGAAGCCACGCACGGCTCCGAAGAGCGTCTGCGCTGATACGGACAGGCGGCCCAGCGGCAGCGTGTAACGAGGCCCGGCCAGCAGCGTGATCGTGCTTAATCCACGGGTCGTCCCCGCAACATGGTCGACGGTGTTGCCGCCGACCTCCAGCGCCGCAGACAGGCGAGGCAGGAAGATGACCGCTGCATCCGCAGCCGCGCCCTTCAGGAAAAAGCATCCGCAGGTGCCAGGCGGTGCGTTGGCCTCAGTAGCAGCGAAGCGCACACTGACCGGGACGGCAATCTGCGCAGCCAGACCGTGCGCTGCCAGCGAGAAGATGGTTAGAACAAGAACGGTCAAGCGGGTCATTGCGTGATCACCAGACCTACCGCAGAGGAGTGCGCCAGGGTGCTGCCGAGCACACCCGTAGTCGTCGCTGTCACCACTGCCGTGTAGTTGTGGGTTCCGGTCAGGTCAGCGGCCGTCTTACCCGCGAGAAAGCCGCTGCCGCATCCACTCACACCCAGCGCGAGCGCGGCCATCATCAGCGAAGCTGAGATTCTACGGCGACGATAGAAGACTGCACCAGCGATCAGAACGCACATCGCGGGAGCGTAGGTGCGGAACGGTAATGCTGTATTGCGGGTGAGGGTTACAGGCATCTGCAGGGTGAGCGTGACCGGCACGGCATCGCCCCCAAGCGTCAGTAGAGCGGGAGAAAACGCAGGCGTTGCACCCGCAGGCAGACCGCTCACGCTGAACTGGACCACGTGGTTCAGCGTGCCGCTGACGGGCACCAGCGTCATGTTGACCGCGACCGTTCCACCTGCCTTGCCGCTGTAACTCGCGGCTGTGGTCGTCATCGTGAAGTCAGGCGCGGGCACCACTGTGACCGAAACGGCTGTGGAGGTGCTGGTGCTGTACACCGCATCCCCGCTGTAGACAGCCTGCACCGTGTGCTGGCCCGGCAGCAGCGACGCGGTGGACAGGTTCGCCGCACCGCTGGTCAGTGCGACGGATGCGAGGGAAGCCGTGCCATCGCGAAAGCTGACGTTTCCGATGGGAGCATTCAGCAGCGAACCTACGACCGTCGCCGAAAGTGTGACTGGCGAGCCCGCATAGCTGATGCTGCCGTCGCTGTGGAGCGCAGTGATGCTCGATGCGAGATCGCCGCCGGCGCTGCCGGTGCCGGTCAGCAGCAAGCTTTGCGGCGCGGCCCCGTTCACGCGCACGCGCGCTGTGCCGTCAAGGCTGCCCTGGATAGCTGGCGCGAACCGGATGGCAACCGCGCACGTCGCCCCGGGGACAAGCGTGAACGGCGCGATCGCACATGTGGAGCCATTCCCGTCGGACGCGAAGCTCGCGGGCAGTTGCATTGCGAGCACCTGCAGAACACTCGCGCCACCATTCTGCAGCGTCAGCATTTGTGCCGTGCTGCTCCTGCCCGCGGGTACGCTGCCGAACGCGAGGGACGCGAGCGCTACCCGCTGCACCTGGTGGTTGTGCCGGTCGCTGATGGCGAGGT
>CBAAAE010000140.1:0-7787 GCA_964658845.1 uncultured Novosphingobium sp.
TACCAGCAGCATCGCTCACTAAGGGAGCGCCAGCAGCAGGCGTCTTTGTCGTCGCAGCAGCCGGTGGCGAACTCGTGCGACTGCAGTTCGGCGTGACAGACGTGGCACAGCACCACGGGGTCGCCCCAGACGGTCTGCCCCAGGTGGTCGCCAAGGATGCGGATGCGTTCGGCAAGTGGCTGGTGGGTGTCTGCATGCAGAGCCGCGTGGTGGTTGGGTGTTTGAGATTGTCCGAAAAGGGAATCAGATCTCCACATGACGGCGCCCTCCATCGGCGCTGACGTTAGGCGACTGTGCCAACGTTCTAGTCCCCGCCACGCAGGCTTGACCAGCGTTTTTGTGAGAAAAAGCTATAAATCTGCAGGTTGCACTGGACCTTGTGCAGCATCGCGCCTCAGCGTGGGGAGTGCCGCGCCATGTACGTCCGCGGCCTTTTGGAGCGGCACTGGGTGTTGACTCCTCGGTAAACTGGACGCGGCTTGGCCTACACTGCCTCATCTCGAACCGCATGTTGCAGTGCTCTTTGCATGGCGTTGCTGTTGTTGCCGACACCGCTGCATGCCGTGGCAAAGCCGAAGCGAACGGTGGCGCAATCGCCGTGGCAGATGGCGGAAGCCGCACGTGAGCAGTTGCTGGCCATGCCCGCGGAGCAGCGCACCCGCGAAGACTACAGCACGGTGCTGGACGCGTACCGCATGATCTACCACAGCAACCCCGCCGACCTGCACGCGCCCGAGGCCATCTTCAACGTGGGCCTGCTGCTGGTGGACGAGGGCAGTACGCTGCATGAGCCGAAGCTGCTTACCGCCGCCATCGGTCAGTTTGAATTCTTGCGGACGCAGTATCCGCGTTCGTCATTCCGCATTGCGGCGTTGCTGGAAGAGGCGCATGTCGCCGCGAACAACCTGCGCGATATCAAGCTGGCGCGCACCAAGTACGCGGCCTTCGTGGACGAGTATCCGCAGTCCACCCACATCGACGAAGCGCAGGCCGCGCTGACCAGTCTCCGTGCGGGTGCTCTGCCACCGCCTGCTGCACCGGATATGACAGCGGCTGCCACGCGGTCTGCGGTCTCCAGCGGCGTCCATGCTGCAGCCATTCCGCCTGAGGTGCACACCGAGGCTAGCCTGGCCGCGTCGCAGGGCAGCGTTTCGCAGCCAATTGCGGTGGTCTCGCCCGTGCCCCGAACCGGAACAAGTACCGGGCCCGGCGGCGGACCGAGCACCGCGCCCGTGCAGGATGCCGCCGCGAAAGTCCCGGCGCACACGCGCAACGGTCTGGCGACGGTTTCGGCGATCCGGCACTGGTCCACGCCCACGTACACGCGCGTTGCCATCGACCTGGGGGACGAGGTGCAGTACGAGGCCGCACGCGTGCCCGGCCCCGATCGCATCTATTTCGACCTGCACGGTACACGCCTGGCGCAGGAGCTTTCCGGCAAGAGCTTCACCGTGACCGATGATGGATTTCTCAAGCGCATCCGCGCCGCGCAGTACTCGAACGACATGACGCGCGTGGTGCTCGACGTGAACGACGTGACGGAGTACTCGGCCTTCCTGCTGCCGAATCCGTATCGCCTGATCATTGATATTCACGGTGGGAGTAAGTCGTCAACTGCGACCCCCATTGCGGCGCCGAAGACAGACGCGCCGGCGCGGATCAATGGCAGCGATCTGCTGAAGCCGCCATCGGCAGTGCAGGGCAGTGTCGCCGCAACGCAGCGGGGAGCGACGATTTCCGGGCCTTCCCTGCCGGCTTCGCAGCCGCAGCCCTCCGCCAGCACGAACGTCTCCGCTGTCCCAAGCACCGTCGCAACCCGCACCACCACCGGCAGCGAGATGGCGTCGCTGAGCGCCGCGCCCGACAACCAGCGAGGAACGGCACAGCCAACCAGCCAGCCCATCGCCGTGGCGACCCCACAACTTGCAGGTTCCAGCGGAAAGCGCGGCAAGAAGCCGGATAAGACCGTAGCGGATGCCACACCAGGCCACGCTGCCGCGCCGACTGCCGACGGCGAGCGGTCGCTGGTGCGTGCGCTGGGGCTGAAGATCGGTCGCATCGTCATCGATCCGGGACATGGCGGCCATGACAGCGGTACCATCGGCGCCGGCGGCATCATGGAGAAGGATGTGGTGCTTGATGTTGCGTTGCGCCTGGGCAGAATGCTGCACGATAAGCTGGGCGCGGAGATCATCTATACGCGGTCGGACGATACCTTCATCCCGCTGGAGACGCGCACGGCCATAGCAAACAAGGCTGAGGCGGACCTGTTCATCAGCGTGCACGCGAACAGCTCGCAGGACGAGACGGCGCGTGGCGTCGAGACGTACTACCTGAATTTCACCTCGCAGACAGACGCCCTGGACGTTGCCGCGCGCGAGAACGCCGTCAGCGATCAAAGCATCCACCAGCTCGCCGACCTGGTGAAGAAGATCACGCTCAAGGACAAGATCGACGAGTCGCGCGAGTTCGCGTCGGACGTGGAGCAATCGCTCTTCGAAGGTCTGCACAAGGGCAACGATGGACTAAAGAATCGTGGTGTGAAGAAGGCGCCGTTCGTCGTCCTGATCGGCGCAAACATGCCGTCGATCCTGACGGAGATCAGCTTCGTCACCAATAGCAGGGATGCCGCGCAACTGCGTACGCCGGAGTATCGCGAGCGAGTCGCGGAGTCGATCTTCCATGGCGTGGCGAACTACACCAGCGGGCTTTCAGGGATGCACGGCCCAGTGACTGCGAAGGTGGACACGCGCGGCGAGTGATCACGTCGCTTTCCACTGAAAAAGGTCGACGGATGTTCCACGATACGGCACGCGGTTGCTGCGGCTCGGCAGCGATTGCCTGCGGCCCCGCTATCGATTGCGCTCCGGTGATAGTCTCACTTGCGTATGCTGCGATATCTCTCAGGAATCATGCTGGCGGCCGCGTTGACGGCGCCATTGCTCCCCGCGCAGGCTGCTCCCAAGGGCCCTGCCGTCGCCGTGTCGATGCCGCCCGCGCCGCTGCTGCCTGACCACTTCGGTGAGTGGGTGGCGAGTTCGTCGGCGGACGACACCATCGGGCTCACAGGCGATGTCGCGAACGAGTTGATTGTCACGCGCCGCGACGCGAAGAAGTACACGGCTGAGGGCAATGCCGCGACCATCTCGGCGGTTGAGTTTACCGACGCGACGGGGGCGTACAGCGCGTTTACCCTGCTGCGCACGCCGGAGATGCACCCCTGTGCGGGCGGTAACAGCCTGGGCGTGGACTGCTCCGTCTCCGCCGGCAAACTGCTGTTCTGGCAGGGCGACACGGTGGTGTCTGTTGCGCCGGCCGGTACAAAGCCGATCTCGGCAAGCTCGTTCAACGAACTGGTCAGCACCCTGCCGAAACCGAGCGGATCGAAAGGTGCGCATCCTTTGC
The DNA here is from genome assembly GCA_964658845.1 of uncultured Novosphingobium sp. Classification (GTDB taxonomy): domain Bacteria; phylum Acidobacteriota; class Terriglobia; order Terriglobales; family Acidobacteriaceae; genus Terriglobus. Next base: position 3,406 of record CBAAAE010000140.1, read on the forward strand.
TGCCAACGCGCGTGCCGCAGGACGGCCTGGTGAAGGACAGCCTGCGCTATGCCGTTGGTCCGCTGACCTACGCGGCCGGTGGCGGCCAAATTCCGGCTTCGATGATCGACTTCAGCAAGTCGCCGGAGATCCTGACGGCTCGTTATACCGGTCGCGTCGGTCGCGGCGTGCTGACCACCATTTTCTATCCCACGCCAACCATCGCAGGCGACCGCATGCGTGCGATGGAGGCTGCCATCAAGGGTGGTTCACTGCCCACGTCCTTCATGGCGGGTTCGCCCCAGGTATCGCGCTCCGGGCCGATCGTCGCTCTCGCCAGCAACGGCTTCAACGCCGCCGATGGAGCGAAGCTGGCAGCACGCGTGAAGTACCAGGCAGAGATCACCTGGAACAAGCCGGAAGGCTACATGGAGCAGTTCAAGATCAGCAACGCCGCCAGCGTCATGGTGCAGATTATGATCTTCGTGCTGGTTATGGTCGGAGCAGCACTGGTGCTGGGCCTGGTCTTTGGCGGAGGACGTGCCGCCATCCGTCGCGCGCGCGGCAAACCGATCTCATCGATCGACGACATGGAGATCATCAGCCTGGGCCTTCGCGGCAAGCCGGAACATGGAATCCGCTGACCTGTAGAAGCACACTGGCAAGCGAATAAAGGGCGAAAATATGAATTTAGCCCTGGTTCTGGTTGCAGATGTAAATGCTTTGCTTTGAATGGTTTGCGAATCTTCTTGACACCGTCCCAACCCGCGCCATAGACTTTCGCCAGAAAGTTCCGATGGCTTTGCCTCCGTCAGGACTATTCTCCCTGAAGAAAAGGCCACCCGTTTCACGGGTGGCCTTTTTGCTTCTGCTGAGCCTTTCATCAGGGCTTCTGATGAGGTCCATGCCGGCTTTTGCGTGTGCTGCCGATGACAGTTAGAATCGATCTGTACGCCGACGTAGCTCAGTTGGTAGAGCAGCTGATTCGTAATCAGCAGGTCAACGGTTCAAGTCCGTTCGTCGGCTCCATTCTGCTTCATTGCTTGGCTTGCGCACGGCATCCGCAATCCTATCCAGAGTTGTATTTCCGAAAGAATCAGCGCTGGTACGCGTTATCCACGAGAAATAACGCGTGAGCGCTTGCTGCGCCTTGCACGCTCATGGCATTCGCAGCATACTCGGCTCATACGTTTGCGTTGACAGGCTGTCCGGCCAAGCAGACGTAAGCCAGGAGCGCAGACGATGCCCGCAGTGACAGCGCCTGTTTCTTGTTACACGCTGCAGGATGCGGCGCGCATCCTCCACGTGCCGGAACGGCAGCTGCTAGCCTGGCAGCGCGCGGGCCTGATTGCCTCAGCCAATGAATTTAGCATTCGCGATCTAGCCGGTATGCGCAATATGCGTGACCTGCGCCTGCAGCGGGTGTCGGTGCGATCTATCCGTAGCTCGGTCGAGGCCATGCAGCGGATCGCCGGCATCGCAGACCCCATGCATGAGAGTGCGCCCGTGTCGCATGGGGCACGCCTGGTCTTCCGGCACGGCGGATCGCTGCTCGATCCCCTAACGCAGCAGCTCGGCTTCGACTTCGAGGCAGCGTCACGGCGGGAGTTCTCGCTGCTAAAGCGCGAACTGCCGCGCGAGCAGCAGCGGCGCGATCAGGCACAGGCACAAGCCCTGTTTCAGCGTGCCGTGCAGCTCGAGGAGAAGCCTGCGACCATCGGCGAGGCTGCCGCGCTCTACCTGCAGGTGTTGGACATCTGGCCCCGCCACGCACCGGCATCCATCAACCTGGGCACCATCCACTACAACGCAGGCCGCTTTACGGAGGCGGAAGAACGCTACCGCGCCGCCGTCGAGATCGATCCGGACTACGCCTTGGCGTTCTTCGACCTGGGCAACGTGTTGGACGAGCTGCGGCGGCTGCCTGAGGCCATCACGGCTTACCGCCGGGCCATCCAACTGGTGCCGCAGTACGCCGACGCCCACTACAACCTGGCTCTGGCGTATGAGCGGACTGGGGAGCGCCGGCGGGCGCTGCGCCACTGGCTCTGCTATGTGCGCTTGGACCCGATTGGACCATGGGCGACGCATGCCCGCATGCAGGCCCGGCGGACCATGGCGACGGAGCGGCTGAGCATTGTGACGCGGGGCGGCAAGCTGGCGTAATCAGCCGTTGGGCGTCCCTGCCGTCATCCTGAGCAGAGCGCAAGATCCCTCGAAATCTTACGTGCCGATCCGTTCCAGCATCTTTCGCTGCACGAACGACGAGGCTAAAACCTCCCGATAGTCGACTGCTGCAAGTCGTATAGGGATCCTTCGCTGCGCTTCAGGATGACGGTTCTTTCGAGAGGCTGCAGCTAAGCACATAGGACGATACTCCACGGAACGCCGTTGGCGCACTCCGCCGTGAGTGCGGCAAAGGGCTAAACTTCCGCGGGTGCTTCGGTCTCGACCGCGGCAGCCTTCTTCACGGGTGCCGGTTCGGCCTTCTTGCTTGGGGCGATGATGGCGTGCAGGGTGGTGCCTTCCATGCGGGGCATGAACTCCACGATGCCTGCGGGGCCGATGTCCATGATCAGGCGGTTCACAATCTTGTAGCCAAGGTCGCGATGCGCCATCTGGCGGCCGCGGAAGCGCAGGGATGCTTTCACCTTGTCGCCTTCGTTCAGAAAGCGTACGGCCTGGTTCTTCTTGGTCTGGTAGTCGTGTTCATCCACGGTGACGGAGAACTTGACTTCCTTGATGACGATGACTTTCTGTTTCTTGCGTGCGGCGCGGTCGCTCTTGTCTTTCTCGTAGAGGTACTTGCCGTAGTCCTGGATGCGGCAGACGGGCGGAACGGCATTGGGCGAGATCTCTACGAGGTCGAGCGCACGTTCGCGTGCGATCTTCAGTGCGTCGAACGGAGCCATGATGCCAAGCTGTTCGCCATTCTCATCGATCACGCGGATTTCGCGCGCACGGATCTTTTCATTGGTGCGGATGAATGACTTGACGGAACGCTTGTCGGTAAACGGTGGAATAAGTCGCCTCCGCAGCGCTCGCTGCTGACAGGCGCTCCACCACGGAGTAGACCTGTTCTGCGAGGCTGCATGTTGCAGTATACAACGCATCGCGATTCACCCTGTCAACAAGCGGAATCGCCCGGGGGGAGGGCTGGCGCGCCCGCTTCTGCGCTTGCCCTTCGCCTCACTCCCAAGTACCTTTCACCTTGGGGCGCTGGCGAAAGAGTATGCTTGCGTTCGTGTCTGCACCTGCTGGATTTCGCCCTGCGCGAAAACTGCGGGTGTCAGGACAAGGAGAACAGGGGAACGATGAAGCGTCGCATTCTGTTGGTGGATGATGAGGTCGCCGTTCTGCTGACACTCAAGGCCGTGCTGGAGATCAGTGGTTTTGATGTGGACACGGCAACGTCGGCACGCGAGGGCAAATCCCGTATTCGCCATCGCGAATACGAGATGGTGATCACGGACATGCGCATGGAAGACGAGCATGCGGGCAAGGATGTGATCGCCGCTGCCAAGGAAGCAACCTACGCACCCGCGATCGCACTGCTGACAGCGTTTCCCATGGATGACGAGTCCTTTGGCTCGCTCGGCGCGGACAAGATGCTGGTCAAGCCGATGCACACCCGCGTCCTGCTGCAGCAGTTAGAAGCGCTGTTTGCGCGGCACACGGCTGAAAAAGAAACATCTTCGGGCAAAAAGACGGCGACGGCAAAGAAGGTGGCACCCGCAAAGAAGCCCGCACCTGCGAAGAAGTCCGTCGCAGCGAAGACGTCGGCACCTGCAAAGAAAGCGGCCGCAAAGAAGTCTCCGGGCAAGAAGGCAGCGGCAAAGCAGTCCGCACGCTGACCCACCTTTGAACCGGACAGGGTGAAGACGCTGCTGCGAACGCCCCGGAGGTGCGCAGGGATTAGCGCGGCGTGTGGGTCTTGATGTACTCGCGCAGGGCCAGGTTGATCTCCAGCGCCTTGGTCGTGCCGCTGTCCAGCATGCGCAGCCAGTCTTTCGCCGGGGACTTCAGGTCAGCCGTGTTCAGCAGATAGCCCGTCTGGACGATGATCTCAAGCGCATTGCTCAGGTCATGGGCAAGCTTGCGGATCTCGAGGGCAAGATCTTCGGGGATTATGGCTTCGCCGGCCGGAAATCCGGCGACAGGCTGCGACTCAGATCTCGTCATCAGGTCTCTCATCATGTGCACTTGAACGTACACGCATCATACCCGTTCCAAACGGCAGCTCAGCATGAAGCAAGTGCAGAGACCTTCGCACGACCCGCTGTTTGACATCAGGGGTTCCCTTTGGGACACTGAGAGGGCTGCAAGTGATGCTCTGGCCCCGCCCGACGCTCGCTCCCGTGCCGAAATGGCGGAATTGGCAGACGCGCATGGTTCAGGTCCAT
>CBAAAE010000141.1:0-7627 GCA_964658845.1 uncultured Novosphingobium sp.
CAGACGCGCAAACCTCAGACGCGCGTGCCTTATGTGCACGAGCCACAATTGCTGGAAGCCGATGAGGCTGGCCCGGCGGCGGTCATCAGCCGGCGTGCCTCGGACAAGCTGCGTGCGGGGCACCTGTGGGTCTACCGCACGGATGTGGATTCCCTGATTCCGGCGCTTGGGTCGAGTGAACTCGCGCCCGGTGGCCTGCTTACGATCCTGGATAGCCGTCGGATCCCGCTGGGTACGGCGCTGTATAGTTCGGCCTCGCAGCTTGCCCTGCGCAGGGTGTCGGAGCAGCCGCGCGTGGGCCGTGGCGAGTACCTGGAAGATGTCGCAGTGCGCGTGCGTGCGGCGCTTGCCCTGCGTGCTCCCATGCTGATGGCGGGGGAGACGGATGCGGCTCGGCTGATCTTCGCCGAGGCGGACGGTCTGCCGGGCATCGTTGCGGATCGCTACGGCAGCCTGGTGGTGCTGCAGTTGCTGACGCAGGGCACGGCACAGGATGATCTGCGCGAGGTGCTTGCGCGCGAGCTTGCGGTGGACGGCGTGGACATGATCGTGGAACGCCCTGACCCGCGCATCCGCGAACTGGAGCAGTTGGCTGCGCCCTCGTCCACGCCGCTGTTGCAACGGGCTGGAGCAGAGGCGAAGACGATCTTTACCCTGAACGGCCTGCGCCTCCACTTCGACGCAAACGCCGGGCAGAAGACGGGCGCCTTTCTGGATCAGCGCTTGAACTACGCGGCGGCCGCGGCGTACGCGCACGGCGAGGCGCTGGACATCTGCACCTACCAGGGCGGCTTCGCGCTGCACCTGGCGCGGACGTGCACGCGTGTGACCGGTGTCGACACCAGCCGTCCTGCTCTCGAAACGGCAGAGTCAAACCTTGCCTTGAATCGCGATGCGTTGCGGGCCGAGGTCGACTGGGTGGAGGCGGATGCCTTCGAGCTGCTGCGCGCGTATGACGCGGAGAGCCGGCGCTTCGACACCGTCGTTCTGGATCCACCGGCGTTTGCGAAGAGCAAGAACGCGGTAGAGGGTGCTATTCGTGGCTACAAGGAGATGAACCTGCGCGCGCTGCGCATGCTCCGACCGGGAGGAACACTGGTGACGTGCTCGTGTTCGCACCATGTGAGCCGCGAGGCGTTCACTGCGGCGGTGGCGGAGGCTGCAGCCGATGCGGGCCGGCACGTGCGCCTGCTGGAGACGCGGGGAGCGGCTCCGGATCATCCTGAGGTGCTGACGCTCCCGGAGACGGCCTATCTGAAGTGCCTGATCGCGCGTGTGGATTAGGTCGACATCGCTGGAGATGGCGTGCGTCCCTCAAGAACTTGTAATCCCTGACGGATGACAGGTTTATTGCTGCCCGGATGACAGTTTCTTTGGGATGATCGTCCCTGTAGATCATCGTCTATGCCTGTGGAGATTGGCGGGATTTTCACTTGCGGCCTGAACTTACAGGCGCTACAAATAGGTTTCAATCCCCCAATGTGCAGTGCCGGCCTTCGAGAGCCAGCAACTATCTTTCTCCAAAAATACGAGGCCACCTTGAAGATTTTTCTGTGCACGAAGCGTCTGTCTGCGCTGCTGTTTGCCATGGCTACCTGCTTTTCCCTGATCGCGGGCGCCCAGACGCATCTTGTCATCTCACAGGTTTATGGCGGCGGAGGCGGCACCTCGGCTGCGGCGACGTACAACACGGATTACATCGAGCTCTACAATCCGACGGCGGCCCCGATCAGCCTGGTTGGACTGTCCCTGCAGTACGGCTCGACGACGGGTAGTTTCGCGTCGTCCACGGGCAATCTGAAGGTTTTTACAACCGGCACGATACAGCCGAGGCACTACTTCCTGGTGACGGCGTCGAGCGGCTCGGGCGGCGGGACCATACCCGTAACCCCGGACGACACGGGTACGCTTACGATCTCTGCCACCGCGGGCAAGGTTGCGCTGGTCAACGGCACCGCCTCGCTCGGCACATCGGCGCCTTGCACGGGCGGGAACATTGTCGACGAAGTCAGCTTTGGCACCGGCACGAGTTGCGCCGAGGGTACGGCCGCGCCAGCGGCTTCGAATACTACTTCTGTCAGCCGCAATGCGGCGGGCGCGGACACGGACAATAACTCGGCTGACTTCACCGCGACCACGCCGAACCCGCACAACTCGGGCAGCGTTGGTGGGACGCCGGCTCCACCGCCGGTCACGCCGATCGCAACGCTGCAAGGCAATCGGTCGACTTACGTGGGGACCTCCATCTCCACGACAGGCGTCGTGACGGCGGTCATCAGCAATGGATTCTTCATCCAGACGCCGTCTTCCACGCCCGGGTCGAGCGGTGTTGCGGAAGGCCTGGATGTCTACACGGCCAGCAGGCCGACGGTGTCGCGCGGCGACAATGTGACGGTAACGGGCAGCCTGGTGCTGTTTCCGTCCGCGGCCACCAGTCACACGCCGGCGCTTGAACTCTCGTCGCCCACCATCACGACGAACTCCACGGGTAATGCACTGCCCACGCCCGTTGTGCTGCCGGCCAACTTTCCGACGGCTGCCGGCGGTATCTACCAGTTGACGAAGTATGAGGGCATGCGAGTCACGGCGCCGTCGCTCACGGCGGTGTCGGGGACCGACGGCTATCTGACGGAGAACACCGAGACGATCGCCTCCTCCGGCGAGTTCTATGCCGTTGCGACTGGCATCGCCCGGCCCTTCCGCGAGCCCGGGATCGACTTCCGCGACTTTCCTGCGACGACCTGCCCCACCCTGACCAATTGCACCTCCACAGTGACGAACGCGGGTGTGGCGCGGCCGGCAAACGTCGTGCTGTACGACGACAACCCTGAGCGCATCCTGGTGGAGACCTCGTCTGCCGGTGGAACCGCCGTGGACCTGATCGCTGGTGCGGTGCTGAAGAACGTGACGGGCGTAATGGACTTCACCTACGCCACGGATTCCCCCTACGGGGACCCCGCCCGCTTCTTCCTGGATGCGGGTACCGTGACCGCCTCAAACTACACTGCGAGTCCGCTGACGGTAACGGCACTGCCGCTGCCGGGTGCGAGCCAGTTCACGGTGGCCGCTTTCAACGTGGAGCGCTTCTTCAATACGACAGATGCGGACAACTTCTACTACGACCCGGTCCTGAAGGCGCCGCAGAAGATCGCGGCGGGGAACTCAGTCGTGGTCACCGCCGATGCGTATGCGCGACGGCTGAAGAAGGTGTCGCTGGCGATCCGAACGGTGCTCAACAACCCGGACATTCTCTCGCTGGAAGAGGTCGAGAATGCCTCGGTGCTGCGCGATATTGCGGCACAGATCGATGCGGATACCACGTCCGGCACCAAGCCCGGTTACGTGGCTTACGGGACGGATAACGTCACCACGTACACCAACGACATTGGCGGCATCTCGGTCGGTTTCCTGGTCAAGCCTTCACGGGTCAACGTCACGGCATTTGAACAGATGGGTGCGCAGAGCACCTTTACGCCTACCGGATCCACGTCGGCGCAGACCCTGAATGACCGTCCGTCCGACGTGCTGCACGCCACCATCAGTCGCGGCACGGGCAACGCGCCGTATCCGGTCACGGTGATCTCAAACCACCTGCGCTCGCTCTCGGGGATCAACACCAGTGCCAGCACGCGGCAGAAGAAGGAACTGCAGGCCGAGATGCTGGCCACGCTGATCCAGAACTACCAGACGAACGGCGAGCACGTGGTGGCGGTCGGCGACATGAACGCCTTCCAGTTCTCGGACGGCTACACGGACACGCTTGGCACCATCACGGGCCAGGTGGGCAATGGCGTCGCGGCGCAGCCAGGGGTTGCGATTGTGTCGCCGGCAGCAACCGACCTGATCACCACGCTGCCAGCGGCGCAGCAGCAGACCTACACCGAGTTCGGCAACGCACAGGTGCTGGACCACGTGGTGGTGAGCGCGAACATTGCCGCGTCATCCACCATTGCGGTGGGTCACATCGATGCGGACTTTCCGCTGATCAGCTACAACGACGCGACAACCGCTGCACGCGAATCGGATCACGATCCGGTGCTGACGTATCTTGCGCTGCCGGCCCCCGTCGTGAGCGCGACGCTAACGGGCACGGCGGCTTTCCCATCGACGATCACCGGGGCGACCTCCACGGGACAGGTGCTCACCTTCACCAACACGGGTGAAACGCCGGTCATCGTTACGTCCGTCGTAGCGACAGGGGACTTTTCGCAGAGCAACAATTGCGGATCGACGCTGCCGATCGCAGCCACCTGCGCCATCAACGTGGTCTTCACGCCGACGGTGGCCGGTGCGAGGACAGGCTCGTTGACCGTCACCAGCTCAGCCAGCGTGGCGGCTCTGACGCTGTCTGGAACGGCGTTGCCACCGCCGGACTTCAGCCTCCTCAACAGCAGCGGGGCGGCTACCGGCAGCCTGACCCTGGCAGCCGGCAGCACCTCCGGCTATTCGCTGACACTTACCTCGCTGAACGGCTTCTCCGGTTCGGTGGCGCTCACCTGCGCGGCCAGTGGAACGGCGCCCGTCGGCGCCAGTTGCGCGATCACCTCGCCGGTGGTGCTTGCAGCCGCGGGCACAGGCAGCACGGTAGCCATCATCAGCACCACGGCGCGCACGTACTCGACGAAGCTGCTGGGCCTGCCGAATGCGATTCGTCCGCTGTCGCTGATGTTGCTGGCGCTGACGTGCGGCGTGCTGATTATGCTTCGGCGAGCGGGTTTGAAGGCCCGTCTCGGCGGCTTGCTCGTGCTGTTGTTTGCGGCCCTTGTAGGTCTTTCGGGATGCAGCAACGACCAGTCCACAACCAACCCGAATGGCACGCCTACCGGTACCTACACCTACATCGTTACGGCGACGTCCGGTGGCATTACCCATACCGCAACGATCAACCTGACAGTGCAATAGGCCCTGCTCACAAAGAAAGAGCCACGCTAAAGCGTGGCTCTTTGCGTGAGAACAGACTGCGGATGCTCTACGAGATCAACGTCGCGTCCAGCGTGATCTGTGCTGCCGCCAGAAGGCGGGAGATAGGGCAGTTCTCCTTTGCACCCTTTGCAATCTCCTGGAACTTTGCATCGTCCAGTCCTGGCACCTTTGCCTCGGTCTTCAGGAGGATTTTCGTGACGGTGGGCGCGCCGCTGATGAACTCCAGCGAAACGGTTGCGGTGGTGGCAACTTCGTCACCCTTGCTGCCGGCCTTCTCGAGCTCTGCCGAGAGAGCCATGGAGTAGCAGCCCGCGTGTGCCGCTGCGATCAGCTCTTCCGGGTTGGTGCCGTTGCCGCTCTCAAAGCGCGACACAAAACTGTAGCCCTGATCCTTCAGGACTCCACTGCCGGTACTTACCATGCCTTTGCCGTCTTTTAGACCGCCGTTCCAAACCGCGCTGCCACTGCGTTCCAATGCCATGTTTCTCTCCTTGGGATTCTGCTCTGTGTGCAAGAGCCTTTCGCTGCCCTTCATGAGATGTGCCTGCGAAGATCAGGTTGCGGGAATGTCCCGTCGCCCCGGCGCATCGTTTTACGCCTGCCGTGACCTGTCACGTCTAGGCCTCTTCTCCGGTCGCGACCCGGCTTGCGCGCCCAATCAGCAGGGGCATGTCCGGCGTTCTTTCTTCCCCGGACGCCCGCATCAGGCGCAGCCTTTGCAGCACCTTGCGTGCCAGGCCGGTGAGCGGCCGGTTGATCAGATCACGTGTCGCGACCCACTCAAAGCCGTCGCGGCGCAGGGCCCGTCTGGTCAGTTCACGGCGACCCGAGAGTGCCATGATCTCGACGTAATAGTTCGTGCCCACAATGGCATGACGGACGCGAAGCACAGGCTCCTGCAGCAGCACAAGCGGGGCTCCGGTACTTTCCGTGTCATCGGCGAGCCGCTGCATCTGTGGCAGTTCAAGCATGCCGGCCATCAGCGAAACATCCTTGGGCCGGTGCTGCAGCAAGACCTCGACCGCGATGCTGCCACGCGCCTTGCGTGTCGCCAGACCGTAGGACACGCGTTCTGACTGCATGGGTGTGCGTGGCGAGGTCTTGTGCTCGCCGCGTGTGCGGCATTCAGCAAACACGGGACAGACCTGGCAGAGTGGACCACGCGGCAGGCACACGGTTGCTCCCAGCTCCATCATGGCCTGGTTGTGTTCGCCCGGATCGGACTTCGGTAGCAACGACTGGGCCGTGGTATTCAGCATGTCGGTCGCGACCGCCCCATGGCTCTCCGGCAGACCGAGGATGCGAAACAGCACGCGCTCCACGTTGCCATCGACGACGGCGATCGGTTCGCCGAAGGCGATGCTTGCGATGGCGGCAGAAGTGTAAGTACCAATGCCGGGCAGCCTGCGCAGCTCCACCGCGGTACCTGGCAGCGTGCCGCCGTTTTCCTCCATCAGCAGTTGTGCGGCGCGGTGCATCATGCGCGCGCGGCGATAGTAGCCGAGGCCGCTCCACGCTGTCAGCACATCCGCTTCCGATGCGGCCGCCAGCGACGACAGGGTGGGGAACCGCTGTACGAACCGGTGATAGTGCTCCAGAACGGCGGCAACCCGCGTCTGCTGCAGCATGATCTCTGAAAGCCAGATGAGATATGGATCCCGCACGCCGCGCCACGGCAGTGCGCGCGCATGCAGCCTGTACCAGGCCATCAGGTCGCGCGTAAAGCCTTCACGTCGATCAAGCGGAAGCTCCGGCACAGGCGAGTTTTCGCTTTGGGGTGCCACACCTTCATTGTATGTGTGCAGGTTCTGAAGCGTTTCAGTGCCGGTGATCGTTATCCGCTTCTGGTTGTGCGTTCTTTACAGCAGGGTCACGTACGAAGAACGAGCATCGCGCAACGAACATCTTCCCGGCTCTGCGCCGGGGGCTGCCGGTTGCGTGGGCTAACATGAAGATTGTCCGCGTGGGCGCCTGCACCAACGTTCCTCAAACCAGTAGAGGCAAGTCAGGCGTGCGGAACCATTTCTGATTAAGAGGCAGGCTGTAACGGCATGGCAATTGCATTGAGTACGATGTTGGCACAAGAAGTGCAGAAGGTAGCAGGCGAGGCCGGTCTGGTCGTCGTTGAGGGCGTGGAGAGCGCCGGCTTCAATGGCATCCCAACGGAAAAGTTTACGCTGATGCTGGCCGAGGTGGCGGATGCGCGGAACGTCCTGCTGCAGACCACAGCAGAACAGATCCCCGGCGCGCGCGAGATGCTGGAGTTGAGCGCAGGCTTCGATCTGCAGCATCACCAGTTCGCCAAGCCCATCCACGACTTCCTGCTGGAGGCGGCGAAGCGGCTGCGCAATCCGCGGCCGGATGTCTACGTCACGCTGGGCGGGCTGCCCATCAGCATGAGCGGCTGGCGCTGGCCCTTCCATCTCTCCACCAGCGGCGCGGACACCTACATCGTGCACGGCGACACCAGGCTGGAAGACGGCAAAACTCCCGCGGAAACGCAGCTTCGCGCCAAGGTTTTGGCCAGCATGACGGTCACCTTCGCCGAAGTAGTTCCAGCTAAGGAGCAGCCGTTTGCCGAAGGCTATATCTACAACGCCGTGCGCAAGATCCTGGACCAGGGACAGCTTGAACTGGTGAAGAGCGGCAATCGTCAGCCGGTGCCGGTCACCACGCGCTACTACTCGTCGAAGCAGCAACGCTT
>CBAAAE010000142.1:0-7620 GCA_964658845.1 uncultured Novosphingobium sp.
CCTTCGATCCGCGGGATCCACTGTGCCGCACTGCCCTGGATGGCGTACCCTCCGGCCTTGTCCATCGACTCTCCCGTGGCCACGTAGCCCGCGATTTCCTCGTCTGTCATGCCGCTGAAATAGACCTGTGTGGTCTCCGCGACGGCCTGTGTGGCATCGCGAGTCAACACGGCAATTGCGGTGATGACTTCGTGCGCGCGGCCACGCAGCAGGCGCAACATGCGGGCTGCGTCCTCGGTATCGAGGGGCTTGCCGAGGAGATTGCCGTCTACGGCGACGGTGGTGTCTGCACCGATGACCACCGCGTCAGGATGAAGCTCCAGCACGGCCCGCGCCTTCGCTTCCGCAAGACGTAGCGTGTAGTGGGTATGGTGTTCGCCGGGGAGCGGCGTCTCGTCGATGTCGGCGGTGACGATGGTGAAGTCGAGGCCAATCTGCTGCAGCAGTTCGCGGCGGCGGGGTGAGGCTGAGGCGAGAATCAGCGGCTGTTCCGGCTGCAGGCTCACGCCAGATCGGCAGCGGACAGGTCGTGTACGCCGTCTTCGCCTGCAATCAACGCGCGTTCGGCCATGCCCAGAAACAGGCCGTGTTCGACGACGCCGATGATCGCGCGGATCTCCGCGGCGGTCTCTTCCGGGTCCACGATGCCGGCGGATGAGCAGTCCAGCAGGATGTTGCCTTCATCGGTGATGTAGGGTCCGCTGCCGGTTTTGGTCTGGCGGATCCTGGGCGTAAATCCAAGTTCTTCGAGTTGCGTGACGACCAGCGGAACGGCCATCGGAATGACCTCGATCGGCAGCGGAAACACCCCGAGCTGCGCGACCAGCTTGCTCTCGTCCGCGACGATGATGAAGCGTTTCGACGCGCTGGCCACGATCTTTTCGCGCAGCAGCTTGCCGCCGCCGCCCTTGATCAGGGCCATGCGCGGCCCGACCTCATCTGCGCCGTCGATCGCCACATCGATGGTGCTGTGATGATCGAAGTCGGTGATCGGAATGCCGAGCGACCGGGCGAGATTTTCACTGTCCTGCGACGACGCAATGCCGCGAATCTTCAGACCCTGCTTCACCTGCTCGCCCAGCAGTTGGATGAAGAGCGTCGCGGTGGATCCGGAGCCGAGACCGACGGTCATGCCCGGCTCCACGAAGCGCAGCGCGTATTGCGCGGCGGCGAGTTTGGCGGCCTGCTGTGCTGAGGGCTCAGGCATGATCGTTCTCCACGCGGACGGTCATGGCCATGCCATGCGTCGCGCCGGGCGCCAGCGTGATGCGGTCGTCGGTGGCATTCACCACTTCCACGCAGATGAAGTGTTGCCAGGCGTCTTCCGGCAGATCGGGCAGCCCTGGCGTCAGAACGCTCCACGGATTCCAGATGACGGTAGTCTGCGAACCTTCCTTCGCAATGTGGATCGTGCGCTTGCCGGCGGGGTCGTGCAGGGCGAGCGGCTCGGCGGTATGCACGTGCGTCTGGTCCACGTCGCGGGTGAAGGCGAAGCTGCTTTCGCGCTGCACCTTGCGGACCAGGTTGTCGCGCTTGTCGAGGTAAGTGCTGCCGCGCAGGCCTTCGAGCCGCGCCGCGGGCACGTCGGCCACCGCATAGTAGGTGTGCAGCCCTTCCTCAAACTCCATCGGGGCGGAGCCGTGGTTGGTGACGGTCAGCGCCTCGTGCAGATCGCTGCCGATGCGGAACTCGAGCGTCGCAGCAAAGTGGTCAAAGCCGAACGAGCGCGAAACATCGCTCGGCGCGAGCGAAAGCGTGACGTGCACCTCGCCGTCGGGCGAGAGATGCACACGGTCGACCGTCCACACGGAGATGCGGCCAAAGCCGTGCATGGGACTCGTCGTGCCGTGCGCCGCGTCGAACTCCGCACCATTCCACCGCGGCCCGAACCAGGGAAACAGTACCGGAACGCCGCCGCGGATGGGCTTGCCGGGAGCCAGCGCGCTCTTCGGCGAGAGGTACAGCACAGGACTGCCGCGATGTGGTGTCCACTGGGTCAGGTGGGCGCCTTGCAGATAGATCGCGGCCTCGGACGCCCCCGCAACGATGTGCATCTGCACCATGCCGGGCTGGTCCTCGTGAAATGAGACATGATCCCGAATGGCGAACTTCGCATTTAGGTCGGCAAGGGTCTGTGGCATTGCTTCTGACGCTCCGGCTCACAGTGTACCGGTGGTTTTTCATGTGCAGGGAAAAGCTCACGTCTTATCAGGAGATGTGAGGGTTCGTTCCTCAGGCGGAGGGAAGGCCTGAGCCTCCGCGTGGCCCCAGCCCAATCGCACACAGAAGAAGACGCCCGACCTAGGCCGAGCGTCTGCCTGCAGCGTTTTCTGATATTTACGTGCGAACGAACCTCCGCCGCGCCATGCCTGCAATACCCAGCAGACCCGATCCCAGCAGCACAAAGCTCGATGGCTCAGGCGTGACTGCCGTGGCAGCGACACCGGTGAACTCAAAGGCGTTGCTCGTCGAAGAGGCCGTGAACGACGTGAAAGGAGTGGTGTCGGTGATCTGCACGTAGGCGCTGCCACCTGGACCCTGGCTGCCGTTCGACGTGAAGCCCGGGGTTGCCTGCTGTACCTGTGTGCCGGTGATGACGTCACCATTCCCGAGGGTCAGCGTGTTGTAGTTGTCGATCGATCCCCACAGTAGATCCAGGCTCGTAAGCGCGTTCGTGAAGGTGAACGTTACGGTGCCGATCCCGGTGGAGAAGTAGGCACCGGACGCTGCCGCAGCGGTGGTCTGGGCGGATCCGTAGCCGCCCGTCAGGTAAGTGGCATTGCCGCCGGAGATACCTGCCACAGGGATCGCATAGTTGCTGCTTGAGCTGCCCTGAATCAGGCCCGGCGAAGTCCCGCCGTAGGTGACCGTGTAGCCGACCCCGGCACTCGTGCCAGAAAGCGGGGCTGTTCCCGTAGCACTGCCACTGTTGATCACGACAGGGTTGTTGAGGGTCTGAGGGGTGTAGAGGGACGAGTTGATGGTGACGGTGGCGGCATGCGCGGTGCCTGCTGCAACAACTGCAGAGAGAGCCACGCAGGTATGGATTTTAGATCTGAGGTAAAAAGACAAGGTTTGCTCCAAACGTTGCAGCGCTGGATTGGCTGCATTCGTGTTCTGTAAGAAGCCTTCAAGAGAGTCATGATTCGGGCAACGCCCGAAAGTGGGACAGGTCAGATTTGCTGCGTGTTTCCCAAAACGGGAACACTCGACAACACAGCTACAAGAAAACCTTGATGATGCTTGTCCGTGAGGAGGCGGGTTTAACGGGAGAGAGCGCCGTCGCGCAGGCGACCGATGCGCCCCTTCGGACCCACGACAAAGGGCAGCGCGAGTGCGTTCCAATTGCGATCCGCGTCCGCCGCGTCCCCTTTCGAGGCGTCAGGATGCAGCGGCTTCCAGTTGCGGCCGTCATCCGTCGAGATGTCCGCACCATTGGGACCAACGGCGATCCAGGTGTTGCTATTCACGTCGTAAGCGACGGAGGACCGGTAGCCGTGCGGCTGGGTGGTACTTGTCTTCCACGTCTCGCCTTCGTCGGAACTGTAGGCGGCCGTCTGCGCGGTGCTGTTGGGTGCGCCGTAATCCCCGCCCACGGCGACGATTGTGTCCAGGTTCGACGCAAGCGCGAAGATGCCCGAGGTTGCGTTGTCCCCGCCCAGCGGCACCTGCGCGTTGTAAAACCAGATGCGATCCAGGCACTGACCGGGATCGTTGTAGCTGGTCGATTGCGAACACTGCGGCCATACGCCCCGCAGCAGGTGGCCACCTGCTCCGCCGAGCATTGGGCCAAAAGTCGATAGCAGCAGCGACTGGTTGCTGGCCGCGAATGCCCCGCCCTGTGCTGCCACGCGCAGGCCGTCTGCCTTGCTCTGCGTCCAGGTCTCGCCGCCATCCTGGGTATTGGCCAGGTAGAAGTGCCCGTTCACGGGATCGCCCAGGATCCAGCCTTCATCGCGCCGGGAAAAAACCAGCGCGTCGAAGAAGCCATCCGGCTTGTCGGGATTGGTGTAGACCAGCTTCCAGGTTGCGCAGCCGTCCGACGTCTTGTAGACGCGGGAGAGGTCGCCCTTGCCGCTGGAGAGAACCACGGCGTTCTGTGCGTCGAAGGCCTGGATACCCCGGAAATCCAGGTTTGCGGCACCTGGAGCCGTGGTGCAGGCGCTCCAGTGTGCTCCACCGTCGACCGTACGCAGCACGATGCCGCCGGTGCCGCTGGCCCATGCGATTCGTCCCCTGGCATCGCCACTTGCAATGCCGCGCAAGCTGGCTGTCGTCCCACTTGTCTGCAGAACGAACTGGCCCTGCCCGGTAAGCGGCAGAGCCGTGATCAGAAGGGCAATCAGTCGGCGCATGCGAGGAGTGTATCGCCGCGCGTCAGTCCTGTACCTGCCTTACTGTTACCAGCCACTTCCTGCGTTCACATTCCACTTCGCGAGAAAACTCGCACGCACCCAGATCGTTCAGGCCTTCTGCCATGCGCAGGCAGAGCTCCTGAAGGACCTCCTCTTCATGGGTGTATTCAACGGACCGGGGGGGAGAAAGTGGTTCCAGGTTTTCCATCGTAGTCATATCCGTAATCCTTGGTATCGATGCAGTCTTAGGACTTCTGATGCCCCATCGATTCCACAAGCGCGATGACTTCTAGAAAGGTGTCAGATTGACGCATCCAAATCGGGATTCTCAGATGTTACGTCGGGTATGTGGAGTTTCACGGCACTGTGGACGACACGAACAATCGAGCCATTCCCGTTGCTATACGTCAAGGTTGGCATGCCAGCGCAGGTTTTCTGCGGCAAGCGTCTGCACCAGGAAGTTGCCGGGCCGTAAGCGGCGGGCCAGGTAGCTCTGCAGCAGCTTCAGAGGCAGCGGCGACGACGAAGCAACGATATCCGTGACATTTTCCTGCAGGAACGCGGATTGCATGGGATGCGGCGTGCCCCCCTCAAACAGCAGCATTCCGGTGCCGCGGGCTCCCTCGTTCTCCATCAGAAAGCCGCGCATCAGCGTGCCGGGTGCAAACGGCGCCAGGTCCGTGCGGTTCATCTGCCAGTCGACGGCGAAGGTGCCCCCGTAGCGCCGTCCACCCACGAAGCTGAGCCAGCGCCCGTCTGCCCCTTTCAGACCGGCCAGAACTCCCCCGGCAGCAGTCTGCGTGCTTCGATACCGCCATTGCGCCACGTGTAACGGCACCGGGTAGTCGAAGTGCTCGTTCAACGCGAGAAACTCAGGCTCGGTGAGCTTCGCCTGGGGAACGAACACGCAATGAAGAGTGCTCTCGGCACGCCTCCGGTACAGGCGAAAGTTGCGCCGCGTGTGGGATCCCAGCGTGTCCAGCGTTGCCTGGTAGTTCTCGTGCAGCGGCAGGTAGCGCCGCAGGGTTCGTTGTGCGTAGGCCCACTGCCTGCGGGGTTGTACCGGGTCGCGCGGTGCCGGGTGAACCCCCGCGTCCTTCAACGACAGGACCACCAGGCGCGCTCCGCGGGTGGACATCAAAAATCTTGTTGCGCTCAGGGCAAGGGCGCTTCGTGACTCCGCCGGGGCGAGAAAGTTCCGCTCGCCTGCGGTGTCTTCCGTCACAAACACGGGCAGCGGCAGACCGGGGGTGCGGTACTGATGGATGAGGGCGGCACCCGCCAGCCTGGGTCCGCCATCGCCGGTATCGGGGCGGCGATACAGCAGCAGGTGCGGTGTCTTGCCCTGCGCATAGGGCTGGGTCAGGAAGTAGTCAATCGAGTCGGCCGCGCCGGCTTGCCCGCAGGCGTCCGCTAGGTCCTTCAGGTCCTGCTGCACCGTCAGAATCTGTTCGCGGCCGGTCAGCACGAGCGGTGGTTCGCCGGCGGGCTGCCATGGCGCCGCGCCTTGCTTTTCGGCAAGCGTCTCCCGCATCTCCGGTTCCGCACCTTGCGCTATCATGCCTGCTCGTGAAGATAGATGCAGTAGTCCGCGCACCGACTTTCCGATGCTTAGCGATTGCCTGCGGGCGACTGGCTACGCGGTGACAACTCTCTCGGGACGGCCACCGCACTACTCCGGCAAAACAGGCGTTGTGCGGCTCTGTTAGCCTCAGCGCACGATGCGCTTTCGCCTCTTCCTCCCCGTGTTCTTCCTCGCAGGGCTGTTTTTGACCCCGCCTGCACGTGCGCAGAGGCCCGCGGACACACTGCGCTATGCCGGCACCGTCGGCCAGCAGCACGTAACCCTCTCGCTCCAGGTTACGGCCGATGCAGTGGACAGCGGACACTACGCCTACGACGGCCAGAAGAGCGACATCCAGATCGTGGACAGCCGGGTCATCGGCACCACCATGGTGCTGCAGGATGAGGACGGGAACATCATCCACCTGCATTTTGAGGACGCACAGGGCGAAAAAGCAGGCGGCTTCAAGGCTGCTGCCATGCTTGAGGGCACGCTGGACCGCGGGGAGTTGGACCTGCCGGTCAAGCTGAAGCGCGTCGAACGCCTACCCTGATTGCCACCTGCCCGGAACCATGGGAAGATGCCTCTACAACGTTCCCTCCACCGTGTGCGGAATACGGCTTAGTTCGTCGTGATTGAGGCCCGTGTGCGCCATGGCAGCCTGCGCGGGTACCGCGCGCAGCCACTGATTCAGTGAGAAGTCCTGGAAGTCTCCCGTGGCGAGCATTCGAGGCAGACCAGGTCTTCCGTCCCGGATCGCATGGAGGTCCATGGTTCGCGCATCCTGGCTGGCATTGAAGACGATCGTGCGGCCCTGCCTTTAATCCAGAACTGCCACTCGCTGCCGTTCGGGTGCCAGTGCATCTCGCGCAAGCCGCCTGGCTTCAGGGTGACGATCCCGGCGCAGAGATGCTGCGATGCCGGAAAGTTCCTTACATCAACGATCTTCACCTCGCCCTGCGCATTGCGATGGGTCGGTGACATCCCGTCCGTCTCGGCTTTGGCGGTGTCCCGCGCGCCTTGGATGCGGAGCATGCTGACAGTGCGTGCCGCCGCATTCCTGCTGGTGACGGGTCTTATCTCGCCATCGGCCGGGGTCTGCGTAACTCGGTCTGCACGTAGGTGTAGCGGATGCGGTGGATTACGGTGACCGTGCATAAAAACGCGAGCACCCAGAGCGCTGGCGCCATGACACCCCAGGTGTCGCAGAGCGCGCCCAGGATGACCAGAACGATGCGCTCAGGGCGCTCCATAAAACCCACTTTGCAGGAGCCGATCAACGCCTCCGCGCGCGCCCGCGTGTAGCTGACCATCAGCGACGCGGTCATGACAAAGGCCACCAGCACCACATATACAAAGCGGTTGCCGCGGGCGTAATACACCAGCAGGCCGAAGAAGATAGCAACGTCGCTGTAGCGGTCGATCACAGAATCGAAGAACGCGCCAAAGACCGACACCTGGTTGGTCAAGCGCGCAACCCGGCCGTCGACCATGTCGAACAGGCCGGCACCGATGAGGATCAGGCCGGCGTACAGGAACATGCGGTGCGCGTTGCTGCCACGGGCATAGCCGAAGAAAAATGCCGCCGCGATGTTGATGACCAGGCCGAGAAAAGTCAGCGTATTCGGCGAGATTCTCGACAGCGCAAGGCCGTTGACGATCTTCTGCAGCAGCCATCCACTGCCCTTGCCAAAGGCGCTT
>CBAAAE010000143.1:0-7604 GCA_964658845.1 uncultured Novosphingobium sp.
ATCTGACAAGAATCAGCAGCAGATGCGTGCCTATCGGGACCTGGGTGACGACGAACTCTTCGCGGTCGAGCAGGTCGAAGTCCTGCTGCCAGCAAACGAGTTCCCCGGCTTCAAGGGCGGACGTCTCGCATGCTCCCACTGCGGGGAAGGGATCAACTACCGCCGAGAGGTCGTGGTAGCGGGGCAGATCCTCTGCCGCGGTTGCGCGGACCCGGAACGTCGCTACTACCGCGTCGTAGACCCGGTGTAAGCCGCATTTGCAGAAACAAAAAGGCCGGTGTGTCGCCACACCGGCCCGGACGTCGCCTTGCACCTATCGCTTATCGGCGATAGCCGCCGCGCCCGCCCGCAAAACCACGACCTGCGTAGCCCCGTCCGCCGTAGTAACCGCCGCGGTATCCACCAGCGTAGTACGGGCGTCCGTAGTAGCCGCCATAGTACCCACCGCCGTAGTAGGGGTAGCCGTAACCATAGCCATAAACCGGATACGGACGCACATAGCGAGGCCCATAATACGCGCCATAATAGCCGGGTCCGCCAATGCTGATGCCAAAGCCGATGCGCTGCGCCTCAGCCTTGTGCGGCGCCGCAAACAACAGCGCACCTGCAAGTGCCGCGCCCGTAAGCCACTTCGAAATCGTCTTTGTAATCGTCATCTGTAAACCTCCATCGTGCCCTTGTGAGAACACAGGGTTTGCGGAAGTGTTGCGTGTTTGCTGCTGATGGGGCCTTCGTCGAGAGTGTTCGCTAAGCAGCCACGAGTTGGAATCCGACCTGCCGTGCCGCTTCCAGCAGCTGGACGTCTGCAGAGATGAAGACGCTGCTCTGAGGACTGCCCGAACACCATACCCACGCAGCGGCAAGTTGAAGTGCATCGGCGGCTTTAAGTGCATAGCTCATCAGAAAGGTTTCTGCCTGAGCGCGGAGCGCTTCACTGGGTTGCAACTCCCGCCATCCCAGCCGAATCCGCTCCAGCCGGATCCCCGCCGCAGCGTGTTCCTGGACCGTTAACTGGCCGGTCCTCAACAATCGCTCGAAAGCGCTGCGCAGTTCGACCGGCGTAGCCCACCAGACCGTCATTTCATGTCGTTCGATTAATTGTCGAACCGCTGCGCTCGGCCGTTGCTGGACACACAACGGGACCAGCGCACTGGTGTCCCAGAAAGCAGGTGTCACCGGTCGCCCCTGCTATCGATTGCAGCTTCAATCGCGATTTCGCGCGAGACATGCCCAGCAGGAGCAAGGAAGAAAGCTTCCCAATCCATCTCCTGCTCCGGCATCTTCATCGCTCCCGACGCGACAAGTTTCGCTTCCCGATCCCAGTTTGAACCATGTCGAAACGGCAGAATACGAGCCACCGGGACGCTGCGATCCCGGATGACAACTTCTTCTCCGGTCTTCACGTACTGCAGATAGCCGCTTAGCTGGTTCTTGAGTTCGCCGATGTTGACTGTCTTCACAAAGTCGAAGCTACTCCTACCTGGCTAACTTAGCTAGTTTGCGGGTACTTCGGCTGTGCGGACTCGATGGCCTGGGCAACTCGAAGCAGCTTGCCTTCGGCGAAGTGGCCTGCGAGCACCTGCACGCCGATGGGCAGGCCCGTTGCCGTGGCGCCACATGGAACGCTGATGCCGCAGATACCCGCAAGCGAAGCCGCGACCGTGTAGATGTCCGCGAGATACATGCTGATGGGGTCGTCGGTCTTCTCGCCCAGCTTCCACGGCGGCGTGGGAGTCATGGGCGTCACGATCGCGTCCACCTGCTCAAATGCCGCGAGGAAGTCGCGCGCGATCAGGGTGCGCACCTGCTGTGCCTTGCGGTAGTACGCGTCGTAGTAGCCTGCGCTAAGCGAGTAGGTGCCAAGCAGGATGCGGCGCTTCACCTCGGCGCCAAACCCTTCTTCGCGGCTTTCGCGGAACAGCGCCGAAAGGTTCTTTGGGTTCTCCGTGCGATGGCCGTAGCGCACACCATCGAAGCGCGAAAGATTGCTCGACGCCTCGGCCGTGGCAAGCACGTAGTAAGTCGGAACGGCGTACGCGGTGTGCTGCAGGCTCAGGTGGTGGACGGTACAGCCCGCGGCCTGCAGGTCCTTGACTGCTCCCTCAACGGCAGACCGGATCTCCGGGTCCAAACCATCGGCGAAGTACTCCTTCGGGATGCCGATCCGCATGCCGTCGACCGGCTTCTTTGACTCCGTCACGTAGTCGTCGACGGGAGCCGATGAGCTGGTGGCGTCCATCGTGTCCGGACCGGCCAGCACGGTCAGCAGGGTTGCCGCGTCTTCGACCGTGTGCGCGAACGGACCCACGCGGTCAAGCGAACTGGCGAAGGCGATCAGGCCGTAGCGCGAGATGCGGCCGTACGTCGGCAGCACGCCGACCACGCCACAGAAGGCTGCAGGCTGACGGATCGATCCGCCGGTATCTGTCCCAAGCGTCGCGGAGCAGAAGCCGGCGGCGACCGCGGCGGCCGATCCGCCCGACGATCCGCCGGGAACCCGGTCGAGCGCGCGTGGATTCCGCACCGGTCCGTACGCCGAGTTCTCGTTCGACGAACCCATCGCGAACTCGTCGCAATTCATCTTGCCCAGCAGGGTAGCGCCCGCAGCATCCAGCTTTGCCACGGCCGTGGCATCGTACGGCGGGTGATAACCCTTGAGGATCGCCGAACCCGCAGTCGCCGGAGCCCCGCGCATCGTCAACACATCCTTGATGCCGACCGGCACGCCGGCGAGCGGCGGCAGCGGATCGCCCCTGCGTGCAAGCTCGTCCATGCGCGAGGCCTGCGACAGCGCACGTTCCCCGGCAAGTGAAAGGAAGCTGTTGATCTCTTCGCCCGGCACCTGGTCGTGCGTACGGATGCGCGCAAAATGCTCTTCGGCGAGCGCCGTCGCCGTGATGCTGCCGTTCTGGAGTGCGGCGCGAATGGTGCGGATGGTTCGTGCTTCGGGATTCATCGTCCTCTTCTGTCCTGCTTTTCATCCCGCAGCGAAGCTGGAGGGTCTTGCTGTTCTAACTGCGTCTACGGCATGCCGTGTCGCTTTCAGCGCTCGATGACCTTGGGAACCTTGAAGAACCGGCCGTCTGTCTCAGGAGCTTCGTGCATGACCGCCTCGCGGTCGACCGACGGCCTTGGCGTGTCCGGGCGCAGACTGGCTCCGCCAACAGCGTGCGCGTCCGCCAGGAACTCACCTACCTGCGACATCGGAGGGATGTCCGCCGTATCCAGCTGGCCAAGCGCCGCAATGTGACCCAGGATCGCGTTCAGGTCGCGCTGCATGCGTGGTTCTTCCTCGGCGGTAAGCTGCAGATTCGCCAGGGCTGCAATGTGCCGGACGACTTCCAGCGTGACGGTCGCCGGCGCGGCAGTCGGAGCATGATTCGGTTCTGCGAATAATTCAGTCATGGACGCTTTCGGCTGCCGCGATCGGGTTCATGCCGGCGGGAAGGCTGTGCCGGCTGATTCGCAGACGTGGGCAACACGAAGAGTATATCGGTCAGGGGAACGTGACTGATGCGCGCCAGGTCAGACCGTAGCTGTGCGGCAACCGCACGAAGCTGGCTCTGCCAGGCGACGCTCTCTACCGCCACCGTCACGGTGCCGCCGTCCAGCGCCGCGACATTCGAACGCTCCGCAATGGCATGCCCCGCAGCGACGGGCCACGCGGCACTCAGTCGGTCCAGCGGTGAAAGGCTGGCGAGCGAACGCGCAAGGGAACTCCTCAGAAGATCTCGCATCGCCTGCATGGCTGTGTTCTCCCTGACCAGATTCTCTCAGAGAGCCTCTACGAAACTGTCGCCAGGGCTTGCTCGACAGTTGCGAGCGCCGGTTCGGCGGAGGGCATCATGCTCAGGATGGCGTCACGCATGCCTGCCAGAAAGATGGGTGTGCCGAACTGCGCGGCATGTGCCTGCGCTGCTGCGGGATGGAAGGTGCTCTCGCGCGCTTCAAAGCGCAGGATCGCAGCCGCAAGCGACTCGGCAGTCTGCTCCCCGAAGAAAAGGCCGGTGGGCGCGGGGTCGTCCTCAGAGCCTCGGACTGTTTCAAGCGACCCACCCACCCCGTAGGCGATGACGGGGCGGCCGCAGCTCTGGGCCTCGAGCGGAACCATCCCGAAGTCCTCGTCGGCCGCAAACAGCAGGGCCCGGCATCGGCTGTACGCCTGCCATAGCTGCACGGAGGAGAGCGCTCCCAGAAAAGTCACCCCCGATCCAGCCAGGCGGCGGAGACGGGCCTCTTCAGGGCCCGAACCGGCAATCCGCAGCGGTCTGCCTAACTGCGCACAGGCCTCGATCATCAGCTCGGTTTTCTTATACGGGACCAAACGGCCGGCAGCGAGGTAGGCGTCAGACGGTGTGTCCAGGTGCGCCCGGTGTAGATCGATTGGCGGATGGATCACCTCGGCGTCCCGGCCGTAGCTGGCCTGAATTCTGCGGGCCACATAGTGCGAATTAGCGATGAACCGTGTCACACTCTCGGCGGCCAGCCTGTCGGCGCGGCGAACCCGTGGCGCGGTCAGCGTAAACAGCAGCCGCTTCAGCGCCGGCATGGACGCGCGATAGCTTGCAAAGCCGTCGTACAGGTACCGCATCGGCGAGTGGCAATAGCAGAGATGCGGTGTGCCCTCGCGCAGGCGAGCACCCTTGACCGGTCCCGAATCAGAGGAAACGACAAGGTCGTAGCCGCGCAGGTCGATCGAGCGAGCAGCCTCTGGATACAACGGCATCCACTCGCGATGCCGGTGCGCGGCGCCCGGAACTTTCTGGAGAAAAGATGCTGTGAGCCGGTGCTTCGAGAGCGAATCAGGAACACCCTCAGGCGCGTGCAACAGCGTGAAAATGTCAGCCGTGGGCAGCAGCGCGGCCAGGCACTCCGCGACGCGCTCGCCGCCGCCACGCGTTACAAACCAGTGATGTAAGACGGCAACCCGGAGCGGCACAGACCTAGTATGCTCCGTCGGAATTAACCACCTTCGTAAAGGTGCGGAACAGGATGCGCAGATCGCCTAGCAGCGACCATTCTTCGACGTACCTGCGGTCGAGCGCCACCCGTTCGTCATAGGTCAGCGTCGATCGGCCCGATGCCTGCCAGAGGCCGGTGACGCCGGGTTTCACGGCCAGGTAGTAGGCAAAATCCGCACCGTACTTTTCGGCCTCTGCGGCGACGATGGGCCGCGGCCCAACCAGCGACATGCGGCCGGTCAGCACATTCCACAACTGCGGCAGTTCGTCCAGCGAAGACCTGCGAAGGAACCTTCCCAACGGCGTGACGCGCGGATCGTTGCGCAGCTTATGGAGCTTATTCCATTCTTCGCGCTCCTCCGGATGCAAGGCGAGGTGATGCTCGAGTACCTCCGCCGAGTTCTCGCACATGGTGCGGAACTTCCACATGGAAAAGAAAATGCCGTTCCGACCGATGCGGCGGTGCGAGAAAAAGATGGGGCCCGGGGAACTGAGGACCACGCAGACCGCAAGGACCACGCAGATGGAAAGTGTGATGGGTGCCGACAACAGGATCAGGAACACTTCCAGCATCCGCTTCATCACCGCATAGGCGTACCGGTTGGCGGGGGTAGCCACGGCCGGACGACCTCTGCCGGCGGGACTGGAGTACTCCTGTGCAGCGTATTCCAACAGTGCGGGAGAGGTGCCGGAGGTTTGCTCGTCTGAATGCATCCACTCTCATGACGTGCTGAAGCACTGCACGTTGTCTGTGGCACCAGGCCCGACGGGCCGGTGCTTGTTGTCTTATCCCGCTGCTTCAACGGCAGCTTCCATGAAGCTAACCCAGAGCATTCCCCGCGTCCGCTCGTTTCCGGCCGTTGTGTTTTGGATAATCCTTCTGACGCCTCCAGCGTCCTTGCGAGATGCCCAACCACCCGTCTAACCCCTTGCCGGTAGACTTGTTGCGGCTAGATGCTCCTGTACTGTAAATAGCTCATTTGCGGTGCGATAGGCTAGGTCGCCGGCGCACTTCGAGATTTCAGTCGTCCCGAAAAGGAAGAGATCGGGGACCCCGGCGGCATGGCCCGCCTGCAGATCGGAACAGCGATCACCCACCAGGACAGACCTGCCAAGATCAAGGCCGTGTTCGGCCGCAGCCCGCAAAAGCATCCCCGGAGCAGGCTTGCGGCAGTCGCTTTCGCGCTGATACCGGCCCAATGCGTGCACCGGATGGAAGGGCGAAAAGTAGACCGCGTCCAGCGAAGCACCCTGTGCGCCTAGTTCGGAGGACATGTGCTCCATCAGGCGGTGGAAGTCCTCTTCGGTGTACAAACCGCGGCCGATGCCTGACTGGTTCGTAATGACACAGGTGAAGAAGCCCAGCCGGTTCGCCGTCTGCAGCAGAGGCACGATGCCGTCGATAAAGACGCATTCCTCCGGCCGGTAGAGGAAGTTCGTATCGACGTTGATGACGCCGTCGCGATCCAGGAAGAGAGCCCGCCGCAAGCCCGCCTGGCCTCCGTTCAAGGTCTGGCCTCCACGAGCATGCTGACGGGCAGGATCGAGACCGTCGAGGAGGGCAGATGCACGGCAGGCGCCCCCAGGGTTCCCGCGGCCTTTTGCGCCAGCAGCCGCGTAAGCGTAGCGAATGCCATCGACGGCGTGATCTGTGCCATGCACTGGTTGTCGTGACAGTCTGCGTATCCACCGCCGTCGTAACAGGGACGGCATGCGAAACCCTCTCCGCCCCACAGGGCCACGGTTCCCGGCCGTCGCGGCAATCTCCCCCACGGGTTTACCGGGCCGAAGATCCCGAGCAGGGCGCACGAGGTAAGACCCGCCAGGTGCAGCGGGCCGCTGTCATGCGTCACCACGGCATCGCTGCCATCGAACAGCGCCAGCAACTCCGGCAGCGCAAGGCGGCCGATCAAGTCGGTGCACGGCAGGTTTTCGAAGGCTTCGCGCACCCACTCGTCGCCGGGCCCGCCGGTAAGGACCACCTCGTGCCCGGCAGCAACCAGGAGGCGCGCCAGGTCGGCATAGTTTGCTGATGGCCAGCGGCGCAGCAGGTCGTCGCGCAGCAGATTGCGTGCGCCGCCCGGCGCCAGCACGACCCGCTTCCGGGACGAAGGGTGAAGTGGGGAAGGCGGCAGGTGGGAGGGCTGTATGGGTGCGAGGCTCTGCGGCATTGGCCCAGGGTCTCGCGGCTGGCCGGCTACGCTCGACAGCAGGATTCGCGCGAACTCATCGGTGTGGTGGCGGCCGCGATGCAATTCGAGAGCTCGGTCGCCCTTCACCAGGCGGATATGCTGCGCGCCGCGCACCGGCAGCGAAAGCAGGCGGTAACGCCGGTCGTAATAAAGCGTGGCCACCAGGTCATACTGCGTGCTTCCGAGCTGTTTCCACACCGCGCGCATCTCGTGCAGCCGCTCCCGCATGCTGCCCTGGAGGATCTTACGGTCATCCGCAGCGATCAGGCGCACGAAGCTGTAGCAACCCAGCACCGAGGCGGACGCCGCGCCGGCGATCCAGTCAATTTCATAACCGAGTGCATGAAGTTGGTGCACTGCCGGAATAGCCATCACGACATCGCCGATCGCGCCGAGTTTCACAATGAGTGCGCGCTTCATGCCTCCAGTGATTCTACCGCTCGGCAGGTCC
>CBAAAE010000144.1:0-7602 GCA_964658845.1 uncultured Novosphingobium sp.
CTTTCAGCCGACGGTAAACATTTCAAGTGCCATCGCGCAGGTCACTGCAATCTCGCAGACGCAATTGCGGCAGCTGCCGACTGGTACCACTCCGCCGCTGGTCATTACGTACAGTGCGTCGAGCGTCCCAATCCTGCAGCTGGGTCTGTCGGGCCAGGGATTGTCCGAGCAGCAGCTCGGCGACTTTGGATTGAACTTCATTCGCACACAGCTGGTCACGATCGAAGGCGCAGCCGTGCCGTATCCGTATGGCGGCAAGCAGCGGCAGGTGCAGTTCGACTTGGATATGACTGCACTGCAGGCGAAGGGCTTGTCGCCGCAGGATGTGGTCAACGCGGTCGCCCAGCAGAACCTTATCCTGCCATCAGGCACCTTGAAGGTCGGCGGTACGGAATACCAGATCGCGACCAACAGTGCGCCGCTCACGATCGACGGTTTAAATGACTTTCCCGTTCGCCAGGTAAATGGCGCGATGGTGTATGTGCGCGACGTGGCGCATGTGCGCGACGGCTTTCCGCCGCAGACAAATATCGTCCGTGTGAATGGTCAGAGGTCATCGCTGATCACGGTTTTGAAAAACGGACATACGTCCACGCTCAGCATCATCGAGGGCGTGTACAAGAAGCTGCCCGAACTGGCCGCCCAGCTTCCGCCTGCGCTCAAGATGACGCCGCTTTCGGATCAATCCATATATGTGCGTGGCGCGATTTCAGGTGTCGTTCGTGAAGGCATCATCGCGGGCGTGCTGACCGGCTTCATGATCCTCGTGTTTCTCGGCAGCTGGCGCTCGACCGTAATCATTGCGGTCTCAATCCCGCTCGCGATCATCGTCTCACTGCTGTGCCTTGGAGCGCTCGGCGAGACCATCAACATCATGACACTGGGCGGCCTGGCGCTGGCCGTCGGCATCCTGGTGGACGACGCAACAGTCGAAATCGAAAACATCAATCGAAACCTGGAAGAAGGCAAGGCGATCGAACAGGCAATCCTGGACGGCGCCGCGCAGATTGCTGTTCCCGCTCTGGTCTCCACGCTGTCGATCTGCATCGTGTTTGTGCCGATGTTCTTCCTGACAGGTGTCGCCAAATATCTGTTCGTGCCACTGGCGGAGGCCGTCGTGTTCGCCATGCTGGCGTCCTACATTCTTTCGCGAACGATTGTGCCGACGATGGCCATGTACCTGTTGAAGGAACATGATCCGGAGCACGCAGAAGCGAGCAGGAAGAGCCGCAATCCATTCATCCGATTTCAGCAGGCATTCGAGCGGCGCTTCGAGCAGTTGCGTGGTTTTTACCATGGACTACTCGGCCTCGCGGTGCAGCATGCGACAGTATTCCTGATCGTCTTCATGATCTTCTGCATTGGATCCTTCGCGCTGCTGTATCCGTGGCTTGGGCAGGACTTTTTCCCGACGGTCGACGGACAGCAGTTTGAGATCCACATGCGGGCGCCCACTGGCACGCGTATCGAAGAGACGGCACACATAGTGGATGAGGTCGAGAACCTGATGCGGGCAACGATTCCGCGCAGCGAACTCACCAGTGTTGTCGATGTCATCGGCATCCCGTATTCGGGCTTGAATCTCTCCTACAGCAACACCGGCGTTGTAGGCAGTGCAGACGCTGACATCACGATCTCGCTTGCCGAGAAGCATCACTCTGCCAACGGGTATGTGGAAGAGTTGCGGCCGAAGCTGGCAGCGCAGTTTCCCGGAGTCGAGTTCTACCAGCTGCCAGTCGATATGACGACGCAGATTCTGAACTTTGGCCTGCCGGCTCCGCTGGATGTGCAGGTGATCGGGCAGAACATGATGGGCAATCATGTGTTCGCCGAGAAGTTGATGAACGAGATCAAGTACATTCCGGGAGCTGTGGATGTCCGGCTGCAGCAGCCCTTCAACCTGCCGCGTTATTTCGTGGATGTTGATCGTTCCAAAGCGTTGTCCGTCGGATTGCAGCAGCGCGACATTACCAACAGCCTCTTGACTGCGCTCAGCGGAAGCTATCAGACTTCGCCAACCTACTACCTCGATCCACGCAACGGTGTCAGTTACAATATTGCGGTGCAGTCGCCTCAGTACAATATGGATTCCTTGCAGCAGCTACAGAATGTTCCACTGACTCCGGCGTCCGGCGGGCAGCAGCTCAGTGCCAGTGCGACTCCGACGACTGCGGGCACCGGCCCATCCAATTCCAACTACAGCAGCTCTGGTACAGTGCCGTTCACGCCTTCCTACCAGATGGGCGGCATGCCCGTGCAGACGCTCGCGAACCTGGCAACTGTCACACGCGGCAGTGAACTTGCCGTGGTGACCCACTACAACATCATTCCGGTCATCGATATCTACGGCAACGTACAGAACACAGACCTGCGCAGCGTAGCAGTGAAGGTGCAAAGGCTGGTCGACCGGTACAGGAAAGACCTTCCCACTGGATCGCGGGTGGTGATCCGCGGTCAGGTGCAGACGATGAACGCGTCGTTCGAAGGCCTGATTGCCGGACTGGTTTTCTCGATCCTGCTGGTATACCTGCTGATCGTTGTGAATTTCCAGAGCTGGCTCGATCCATTCATCATTGTCGCAGCCCTGCCCGCCGCGCTTTCCGGCATCGTGTGGATGCTGTTCATCACAGGTACGCACATCAGCGTACCAGCGCTCACGGGTTCCATCATGTGCATGGGCGTGGCCACGGCGAACTCCATCCTGGTTGTGTCTTTTGCGAAGGAACAACTGGAAAGCAACGGCGGTGATGCTGCGCAAGCCGCACTGGACGCGGGTTTCACCCGATTCAGGCCGGTCCTGATGACAGCGCTGGCGATGATTATCGGCATGGTGCCCATGGCGCTAGGACTGGGTGATGGAGGCGAGCAGAATGCACCGCTGGGGCGCGCAGTCATCGGCGGTCTGTTGTTCGCAACGACGGCAACGCTGTTCTTCGTGCCAAGCTTCTTCAGCGTAGTTCACGCTTCCCTGGAGCGGCGCAAGCGCGAGAAGGAAAAGAACCTCCAGCAGGAGCGAGACGACCAGGATGAAGAGTCGGGAGAACTAGCATGAGCGAAGGCAGAATGAATCAGAACAAGCAGGATCCGCACGCCGCGCAGGTGCAGGGCAGCAGCCATGACGGGAAATCGACGAATCAGGTCTCCGGACGAACAGCGGGTATCTTCCTGTTCGTGCTGCTGATTGTTGCCGTAGTGATCGTGGTTGCCGGGATTGTGCCGCGGGTGCGCGCGCGAACCACGCTGAAGAACGACACCGACGCCATAGCAGCG
Source organism: uncultured Novosphingobium sp. (assembly GCA_964658845.1). Classification (GTDB taxonomy): domain Bacteria; phylum Acidobacteriota; class Terriglobia; order Terriglobales; family Acidobacteriaceae; genus Terriglobus. The sequence continues at coordinate 3,271 of CBAAAE010000144.1, forward strand.
CCGGATGTAACGGCTGCCAAGCCGCAGATGGGAACGCCGGACCAGGAAGTCATTGTGCCGGGCAATATGTTTGCGTATACCGACTCGCCGATCTACGCGCGCACCAGCGGCTATCTCGACAAGTGGTACTACGACATTGGCGCGCACGTTCGTAAAGGCGCCCTGCTGGCGTCGATTGCCTCCCCGGAAGTGGACCAGCAGCTCCTGCAGGCGCGTGCCGATCTTGCGACAGCACAGTCGAACTCAGGTTTTGCGCAGACGAACGCGAAGCGCTACCAGGACCTGCTGCAATCGGATGCAGTGTCGAGGCAGGACACGGAGAACTTCACGACGCAGGCAGCATCCAGCAACACAGCCGTCAAGTCTGCTCTGGCCAATGTGCAGCGACTGGAAGCTCTCACTTCCTTTGAAAAGATTTATGCGCCGTTTGATGGTGTGATCACGTCGCGTGCTGTGGATACGGGTACGTTGATCGATTCGGGCGCAGGAAAAGAATTGTTCCACATGGCTCGAACAGACACGCTGCGTGTTTACACCAACATTCCGCAGATCTATGTGCGCGAGGCGGTTCGCGGAGCGAAGGCATCGCTTGACCTTGCCGAATATCCCGGGCAGCCGTTCACCGGCACGCTGGTGCGTACTGCGAATGCCATCGATCCGGCATCCCGCACGCTGCTGACAGAAATCGATGTCGACAATCGTGACGGCAGGCTCGTTCCGGGTGCGTATACAGTCGTGCATCTGAAAGTGAATCGCGAAGTACCGACGCTGGTGCTGCCAGTGTCAACGCTGATCTTTCAGACCGCCGGGTTGCAGGTGGCAACGGTGGTGCATAGTTCTGATGGTGATCGCGTCAAGATGACAAGCATTGTGCTTGGTCACGACGATGGCAAGACCGTGCAGGTGGTCAGCGGATTGGATAAAGATGCGCTGGTGATCGACAATCCGCCGGACTCGCTGGGGGACAGCGAACTGGTGCACGTGGTGCCGCAGCCCAAGCCCGTGCCGAATCAACCTGGACAGAATCAACAGCAGAAGCAGGGTGCGGGGAAGAGCGGCGGGAGCGATGGGAAATGAGCAAGCTGCCCTATGCTGAAAGTCTGAAGCGAACCAGCAATGCCCGCCGGTGGTTGGCATTGGCAGCCCTGGGGATGTTTAGCGCGCTTGCTGGTTGTACCGTCGGCCCGAATTACCACACGCCCTCGGCCCCGACCGCACCTGCGTTCAAGGAGAGTGAAGTAACTCCGCCGCCGAGCCCGGTGAATGGTGGCTGGAAGCGCGCTGATCCGAATGACGACAGGATGCGCGGCAAGTGGTGGGAGATGTACGGCGATCCGCAGCTGAACAAACTGGAAGAAACCATTGTTGTTTCAAACCAGACGCTGAAGGCGCAGTACGAACAATTTCGCCGCGCAGTGGATGCCGTGCGGGAATACCGGGCGGATTACTACCCGACCGTCACGATCACACCGACCGCGGATCGTACGAAGCTCTCGAACAACCGACCTATCCGTACGCCAACGTCCAGCGGGAACACGTACAACGACATCGTTGTTTCCGGACAGGTGAGCTGGGAGCCGGACCTGTGGGGCCGCGTCCGACGCACCGTCGAGGCAGCGCGTGCCAATGCGCAGGCCTCCGCCGCTGACCTCGCGAGCGTGGACCTGAGTCTGCATTCTGAACTCGCGATGGATTACTTCGAGATGCGTGGACTCGATACGCAGCAGCAGCTGCTGAGCACGACCGTCGTCGAGTACCAGCGCTTCCTTGACCTCACTCAGAAGCGGTTCCAGGGCGGCGTAGCTACCGAATCCGATGTAGCACTCGCGCAGACACAACTCGACCAGACCACGGCTCAGTTGACCGACGTCGGTGTGGCGCGCGCCCAGTACGAGCATGCAATCGCGACACTTACGGGCGTGCCGGCATCCAGTTTCAGCCTGCCGACCGCGCCGCTGGTGCTGGCGCTGCCGCAGGTTCCGCTTGGCGTGCCTTCCGAAATACTGGAGCGGCGGCCGGACGTGGCCGCAGCCGAGCGGCGTGCCGATGCAGCCAACGCGCAGATCGGCGTCGCTGTCTCCGCGTTTTATCCAACGGTCACCCTCGGAGGCAGCGGCGGCGTGGAGTCATTCCGGCCCGGCATCCTCTTCCAGGGACCGAGCGCGATCTGGTCTCTCGGCGGTCAGGCACAGGAACTGCTGTTCGACGCGGGCCGGCGGCGCGCAATCACCGACGAGGCAAGAGCCTCGTATGATTCGCAGGTCGCCAGCTATCGCCAGTCAGTGCTGCAGGCCTTCCAGGATGTTGAGGATCAACTGGCAGCCCTGCGCATTCTTGACCAGGAATCCGGCCAGCAGGATAAGGCTGTCAGGGATGCAGAGCGGTCTGTGTCCATCTCGACCAACCGTTATAAAGGCGGCGTGACCACGTATCTTGAAGTCATTACTGCACAGACCGCTGAACTAACCAACCAGCGGACAGCAGCGGATATCACGACGCGGCAGTTTTCAGCCAGCGTGCAGCTGATCAAGGCGCTCGGCGGCGGCTGGGATGCCACGCAGCTTCCGCAGCATCCATAAGCTGCCGCTAATGAGCGGCAGCGGCTCCAATTGGCAGCGGTACGGTAGCGATCAGCTGGTCGACCCGTCCACTCGCCGCGCGGTATAGCGCGAACTGCCGGGTCGTAGCGCCGCGCAATTCAAACAACAAATCGCCCCGATTATCTGCGGCTGCGTCCACTGCGTCGATCAGTCGCATACGCGGCTGCGCATCCAGATCGTCGGCCTTGGTGATGTGGGTAAACAGCACCTGCGGCGTTCCGTAGATATCAGGCTGCGCGATGATGGTGACGTACGTGGCTTTGGCTTCGTCGCCGGCAGTTCGAGCAGTCAGAACGAGGGTGGCGCCTCCAGAGTAGGTCAGCTCAAAGGCGCGGAACTCTACGTCTGTCAGCAGGACTACGCCGGCTGAATGGGCCGCGGCTTTCCTGCGTGCGGCTGCTGCCTGCGCTCGTCTGCGGGCAGCGATCTGGGCGGGCGTAAGGCCGGTAGTCTTGGATGATGCAGCAGCCGTGGTCGTCTGCGTGGCGCCGGTCGAGGAGCGTGTTGTCGTTGCTGGATGCGTTCCTGAACGGGCCGCGGCAGGGGCCGCAGCAGTCGGCTTGGCGGCTGCTGCTTTCGCGACAGCCTGTTCCGCGATCGTGGTGAGTTGAGCCTTGAGCTTGTTGGCGTCCTGCGGATCAGCAAAACTGTAGCGGAACGAATGAGCTGTGCGGTCGGTCGCATCGGACACGGCCACCATCTGTTCCAGGTTGGCGGGCGTGCCTTCCAGCCGTTCCGGCTCTTTGGCTTCATCACTGTGCCTGCCATGGCCAAGCTTCGGACGGTCGGGATCAACGCCGGCCGTGGCTGTCTCGCGGCTCCCGGTGGCGTCCGCGGTCACAGGGTTCGCAGTTGCCGACGCGTCAGGAGCGCCGCCGTCGCGTTTGCGCAGGGTAGGCCGATCCGGATCTTCCGGAGGATTGGCTGCGCCCGGAACACCGCTCGCGCTTTCCGGAGTGGCTTTCCGGAAGTGCGGCCTCCGATCGTCGCCGCCGTCCACAACCTGGGGATCGATCTTTGAGGGATTGAGATGGTGGATCGGAGCCGGCGCCGCGAGTGGCTTCCACGACCCGTAGCCGAACCAGCTGCCGTTGAGCTGTGCGGCCGAGGCAATGTCGAATCGGCTCTGCGGCAGCCCCGCCTCCTGCAACTGGTACTCCAGTCCGCTCTCGAGCGGCAGCGGCTCCGGCCGGGCAAGGTAAAGACCGCCATCCTCGTACGTTCCATCGTGGAAGACCGAGACAGGAATGAGCCGGCTGGCACTGGGCTTGCCCGCTTCGCCTGTCCACTCGAGAACGGCGACTGCGCGCAGGACCGGGCCCTGCTTCACCTGCTTCTCACTGTGGCCGGGATACTGGGCATGCAGTCCGATGAAGCTGAAGCCGACAGCTGCGGTCAGAACCAGGGGCGAGAGCCTGCCTCGGGGAGTGGAAGTTCGATAGGGTAGAGACTGCAATCGTCGAAAACTCATTTTTTCTATCTTCGCCCAAGTCTATGTATACCTAGCTTGTGTACACCTAGACGCTGCGAACGCGCACCAGGCCACCTCGCCGGGTTAGATTGGCTTCAGTGGCGGGGAACAATGGTTTAGACGGACAGCCACCGCAACAAGGAGAAACCCGAATGAATGAGAATGATGTAGTCGACGACTTCACGCTGGAAACAGACGAGGGGAAGACTGTCCATCTGTCCGACTATGCCGGCAAGCCGGTAGTGCTGTTCTTTTATCACA
>CBAAAE010000145.1:0-7521 GCA_964658845.1 uncultured Novosphingobium sp.
CGAAAGCGACGGCCCTTTCGTTGCGGAAGAGTATCTAGCGCGTGAATGCGCCAACGGCGGTGGTCTCATCATCCTTGACATCGAACACAGTGTAGAGCTTGGTAATCTGCAGCAGATCGTGGACTTTCTTGGTCAGGTTCAGCAGCTTCAGCTCGCCGCCTGCGTTCTTCACGCTGGTGAAGGCGCTGACCAGCTCGCCGATGCCGGAGCTGTCAATATAGCTGGTGTCGCCCAGGTTCAGGAGGATGTTCTTGTCGCCCTTGGCAAGAAGGTCGCGAATGGCGTCACGCAGCACCACGCTGCCTTCGCCGAGGGTGATGCGGCCGCTCAAATCGAGAATGGTAACGCCATCTACGTGGCGCGTGCTTACCTTGATGCTCATCGTGATCTCCTGCCGAAAAATCGGCGTGTGTTCAGGTGTCAGGCTGCGTTTTGGCCGGGTACTCGATGCTTGATCAAAGTCAGCTCCGTCCCCGGGGACAACTGGCGAAAGTGTACTTCATCCATGAAAGCACGCATCAGGAATACTCCTCGTCCGGAGCCGCGAAGAATGTTCTCCGGCGAGAGCGGGTCAGGAATGGTGTCTGCATCGAATCCGCTGCCCTGGTCGCTGATACGGAAGATCAGGTCATCTCCTGTCGCCTCAAAGGTTGCGGTCACCTGCTTTTCACGGTGGTAAGCGTTTCCGTGGATCACTGCATTCACGGCGGCTTCGCGCACTGCCATGGCGATATTGGACACATCATCTTCATCGAAGCCGAAGCGCGTGGCAAAGCCCTCTGCCTCATGTTCCACGCGATCGACCGCTTCCAGGGTGGAACCCAGCGTAAAGCTGGTGCGAGTTGTGGGCGAATTGGACAAGGCGCTCCAGGTACAGCGAATCAAAGGGCGGGCTTCCTCGCAGTGTGCTTCTCGCGAGGGCTGTTGTCAAGGTGTCAACGGCGCGGACGCGTGTGCAGGAAGGCCACACGCCTTGATTCGCCCGGGACGTGAACGGTTCGGTAGACTGCCTTTTAGGACCACGGCGGGGAGGCGGACGATGACAGACAGGGCGATCCGCAAAACCAGTCTGTCGTCGCTGATGGGAGTGCCTGTCCTCGACACACAGGGTGGTATCAGCGGCCGTGTGGCGGAATTTCTGCTCCTCGCCGAAGATGCTGGTACGCACGTCAGCAGCCTGGTTCTTTCAGTCTCAGGCAGGTTCCGCGACAAGGCGGTATTCAGCGTGCCGCTCCATGCTCTTCTCTTCCACTCGAACGGGCATCTCCAGCTTCGTCCGGGCGATGTGCCTGCTCCCCTTGCGCTTCTGCCATCCTCGGTTTTGCTGGAACGTGACCTGTTGGATCAGCAGATTATCGATGTGCACGGCCACAAGGTCGTCCGCGTCAACGACGTGGATCTGGTGTGGGAGGTGGAGGACGGTTCGGTTTGCAGGCTTCGGATCGCAGAAGTCGAAGTCGGCATGCGGGGCGCTGTCCGGCGCATGCTGAAAGGCATGCCGCAGAACCTGATCGAAGCCGTAGCGTGCCGCTTTCAGCCGCGTGTCATCCCATGGGAGTTCGTCGACCTGATCGACCGCGATCCGGCACGTCGGGTGCGGCTCAAGATTGAGCAGGATCGCCTGTCTCACATGCACCCGTCCGACATCGCGGACATCCTCGAAGAGCTTGCGCCCGCCGAGCGCGACGCCGTGTTCACCTCGCTCAACGAAGAAGTGGCGGCAGAGGCCCTGGAAGAGGTCGATCCGAAGATGCAGCGCTCGCTGCTGGAGCACATGGCATCCAGCAGGGTTGCAGACATCGTGGAGGAGATGGACCCAGGTGCCGCCGCCGATCTGCTGGGCGAACTCTCCGACGAGCGCTCGGAAGCCATCCTGCACGAGATGGAGCCGGAGGAGCGCAAGGAAGTCGAAGACCTGCTGGAATTTCCAGAGGATTGGGCTGCGGGCCGGATGACGACGGACTACGTTTCCGTTGCTGCAAACGCTGATGTGCAGACGGCGATTGAAGCCCTGCGCAGCTTCGAGGGAGATCTGGAGACAGTCAGCGAGGTGTTCCTGCTGGATGCGCAACAGCACCTTTCCGGCGTGGTGAGCCTGGCACGCATTACCCTCGCCGAGGGCGCCACGCCGCTGGAGAAGATCAAGGAACGTCGCGTCTACAGCTGCAGTGTGGATGCAGGCAGCCGCGAGATCGCTGAACTGTTCGACAAGTACAACCTACGGTCCCTGGCGGTTCTGGACCACGATCGCCTGCTGGTCGGCGTCATCTACGCGGAACACGTCATCGCACTGCTTCGAGCGGGGCGCTGACGGATGCGGATCCTCTACCTCTCACAACTGACACCGAACGATTCCGCGGAATACCGCAGATGGGCCCTCCTTCGCGAAGGACACCAGGTGGAGGCGATCAACTCGCTTAACTATGGTGCAAAGCAGCCGCTGCTGCGCAAGCTTGAGTTTCGCGCGTCCACGGGACCCGAGGTAAGCCGCCTGAACCGGGACGTCGTAGCCGCCGTGGACCGCTTTCGGCCAGAGGTCGTCTGGTGCGACAAACTGCTCTGGATGCAGCCGGCGACGCTACATGCGATCCGTTCGCGTGGGCTCCTCAGCCTGTCCTACATGATCGACAACTTCTTCGGTCCACGTCGCGATCCAGGCTGGCGGCTGTATGCAAAGACCATCCCGCTTTACGACCTGCACTGCACCCAGCGAGACAGCAATGTAGAGAGTTATCGCGCTGCCGGCGCACGCGATGTCATCAAGATCCAGACAGCATACGAACCGACCATCCATTTTCCGTCGGAACCACCCTTCACCGACGCACGGCGCGATCGCGGTGTCTCATTTATAGGGACTTCGTACGACAATCGAGCGGACATTCTGACGCGGCTGCACCAGGACGGCCTGCCGGTCACCATCTCTGGCGGCCCGCAGCACTGGACCCGTGCGCTTTCGCCCGAGATGTTTCGCGCGCTGTACCGCGAGGGCGAACTCTACGGGCAGCAGTATCGAGAGGCCATCTGGCGATCGAAGATCAACCTCAGCTTCCTGACCCACAGCAATCGTGACGAGTTTGTGCACAAGAGTTTTGAGGTCGCCGCGTGTGGCGGCTTCCTGCTGGCAGAGCGCACCGCAGGTCACCTGGAACGGTTCGTTGAGGACGAAGAAGCCATCTTCTTCAACGGCTACGACGAACTGCTTGCGAAGGTTCGCCGCTACCTGCCGGACGAAGCCGCACGCCAGCGCATCGCGCTTGCCGGCCAGCATCGCGCATGGAGCAGCGGCTACGACAATGACACGCAGGTGCGTCGCATCGTGCAACGCGCGCAGGCCATCATGGCTGCGCAGAAGGAGCGCGCCGCATGAAGATGTTCAAGAGCTGGCGCGTCCGCATTCTGTTCTTCCTGGCAGCGCTTGGCCCGGGCTTCATCACGGCCAATGTTGATAATGACGCCGGCGGCATCTTCACGTATTCGGCTGCGGGGGCGCAATACGGCTACTCGCTGCTTTGGACCATGCTGCCCATTACGCTGGCGCTGATCGTGGTCCAGGAGATGTGCGCGCGGATGGGCGCGGTTACGGGCAAGGGCCTGAGCGACCTGATCCGCGAGCAGTTCGGCCTGCGGATGACATTCCTGATCATGCTGCTGCTGGTGGTCGTAAACTTCGGCAACGTCATCGCCGAGTTCACGGGCATCGCCGGGTCGATGCAGCTGTTCCACGTCAGCAAGTACATCGCCGTGCCGGTGTGCGCCGCGCTGGTCTGGGCCATGGTTGTCAAAGGCGATTACAAGAGCGTCGAGAAGATCTTCCTGTTCGCCTCTGTCGTCTACCTGGCCTATATCGTCGCGGGCGTGCTCGGCCATCCTGACTGGCACCTGGCACTGACGGAAACAGTTAAGCTGCCACCGCGCAAGGCATGGAGCGACCGGAATTACCTCTACATGACCGTCGGCGTCATCGGCACCACGATCACGCCGTGGATGCAGTTTTACCTGCAATCCTCCGTCGTGGACAAAGGCGTGACGATGCGGCAATACAAGGCGTCACGGCTCGACGTGATTGTTGGTTCCATCTTCACCGACGTGGTCGCGTGGTTTATCGTGGTCGTCTGCGCGGCGACGCTGTTCGCGCATGGCGTGCGGCAGATCAATGTGGCCGCTGATGCCGCGGAGGCCATGCGGCCCTTCGCCGGGGACTATGCCTTCCTGCTGTTTGCCGCAGGGCTGTTCAACGCGTCGCTGTTTGCCGCGTCTATCCTGCCGCTTTCGACGGCCTACACGGTCTGCGAGGGCCTTGGTTTCGAAAGCGGTCTGGATCGCTCGTGGAAGCAGGCGCCGGTCTTCTACTGGCTGTACACGGGACTGATCGCGGCTGGCGCCGGAGTGGTGCTGATTCCGAACTTTCCCCTGATCAAAATGGCAATCCTATCGCAGGTATTGAACGGGTTGCTGCTGCCGTTCGTGATGTACTTCATGCTGCGACTGGTGAATAACCAGGAACTGATGGGCGAGCACCGTAACGGCATCTGGTTCAACGTGATCGCCTGGGCTACGGCAATCATCGTCACCAGTCTTTCGCTAGTGCTGGTCTGGCAGTCCGTCCGAGGCTAGATCTGGAGTCAACGGGCCGAGCCACGAACCTGCCACCCTGAAGAGAACGTCATCCTGAGCACAGCGAAGGATCCCTACACGTTCGGGCTGCGGCAAGATCCCGGATCGTTTCTCAGCGGAAAGCTCAAGCCGTCTACAGGTCCACGCCGCAGCGGGATCCGCCGCTTTGCTCAGGAACACCGTGCCGAGAGGGAAGGGATTCATCGCTTGGGGAAGTACTTCGGCTGCACTCCTGCTGTCCATGGATCGTAGTGCGCTGCGAACGCTGCACGGCGTCCGATGGAAGGATGCGAGTAAGTCCAGAACTCGATGAACTGCGAAGGGTTTGGATCATCGTAGCTCGTCTCGCCCAGCACCTGGAAGGCACCGCGCGCGACAGCCTGGGGGTCGGCGACGATGCCGTGAATCGCCTCCTGCCCGTAGACGTCGGCCGCGTGCTCCTGAAGGCGTGACACTGTGGACTGGATCGGCTCAAGCACAAAGGAGAAGAGGGAGAAGGCGAGTACCAGGATGACGAGCGCGCTCCAATCCGTCTGCGAGGTCACACCCCAGGCCGGCCCGAAGCGCCTGAGGCACCACTGGACGAACAGGTACCCCAGGTACAGCAGCACGAATAACGTAGCCATCGACATGGCAACGCCCCGCACGATGTGGTGCAGCACGTAGTGACCAGACTCATGGCCGAAGATAAACAGGATCTCGTCCGTGGTGCCTTTTGAGATGGACGTGTCCCAGACGACGACGCGCTTCGAAGCACCGAATCCACTGACGTAGGCATTCAGAGTCGTCACCTTCTCCGAAGCCTTCATCAGGAACATGCGCTCCGGCGGAATGTTCATGTTGCCGCGATCCGCCACCTGCTCCAACCGCTTCACCAGATCGCCGTGTGACTGAGTCAACGGCTCGAAGTGGTTGAACCAACGCTCCACGGTATAAGGCGTCATGAAGATCGCAAACAGCGTAATCGGGATCGATACCAGCCAGAACCCGAACCACCAACGCCGGGGAAACTTCCGGATGAAAAGGAATAGCAACATCGTCAACAAGCCACCGATGACCCAGCTGATGGCGAACGATTTCGCCTGGTCGACCGCCCAACTGCCCCAGCCCTGCACCGAGAGCCCATAGCTGCGGCGCAGCCACTGCCCATACAGATCAAGTGGCAGGCTGAGGATTTCCGTCGCCAGCAGAAACAGGAAGACAAACCCGAAGCCTTGCAGCCAGCGGTTCTGAAAGCGGCTGGTCACCGCATCGCGAAAACGCCTGATCATACCGAATGAGAGCAGCAGCACAAGCTGCAGCACACCCCATATCGCACCGCCAAAGTGCAGCACGTTGCCGACGTGCTCGAGATGCACGCCTTTGACGAGATCTCCCGCCGTTAACGCGTACGAAGGAAGGTTGCCGTGCGCCGGTGAGCTATCAAGTTCATGCTGAGCGGCAACACTGGCGGTGTGTTCCGCTGCCGTGGTTGCAGCATGCAGAGTCGCGCTTACGGCAAGCAGGATAACCAGCAAGAAGGCAAGTCGGCGCATGCGCACTTATAACAGACGGCAGGGCAGCGGACATTTGAAGCGCATCCTTTAGTGGCGGAAGCTGCGCGGCTGGTCGCTTGAGGATGAGTTGTCGTAAAGCACCAAGCGGAACCTGCCAACTTTCAGGATTTCGATCTTCGATGCCCATCCATTGCCTGTTGGAACACCTTGTCTACGTAAGTCTCCGAAATCACGCCGGTTCCCATCTGCAACCGGTAATAGAGCGGACCGTAGAAAGCGTCGATCGCCGCTTCGAAGTCAATGTCAGCCCGCACGCCGCCCTGCTTCACGGCATCCTCCAGGATGTCGTAAACGAGCTTCCGTCTGGGCACTGTCCAGTTCTCCCGAAATGCCTTCGCCAACTCGGGGTCGAACTGAGCTTCAGCCAGCAACGCCTTGACCAGAGCCCCAACTCTGCCGCGAAGAGCTCTCGCCGTGATCTGCATTTGGAGCCTCAGGCGCTCCGTTGCTGATTCGTCTTCCGGAAATCGAGAGGCACGACCCAGCAGACCCACGAACGCATCCATGACGACAGCAGCCTTGTTGGGCCACCTGCGATAGAGTGTTGTCTTTCCTACTCCCGCCCTGGCAGCGATGCCCTCTATACTTACGCTCCGAAAGCCGACCTCCAGAACCAGGTCAAGGGCCGCCTTCAGCATGGCCTGGTGAAGCTGCTCGCTCCTGGGCCGGCCTCCCTTTGATGCGCGTGTGTCTGCTTCGGTCATTTCCATCCTTCACGTCAAGCTCTACATATTATGCATCCGCAACGATACGGTCCGTATCTTATCTCCAGTTGATTCGTTGCTCAGCTTGGGTCAACCAGCATTGAAAAGGGTAATCGTCATGAGCAGCTATACGCACCAGACCGCGCCGACGCAGTTCGTAGAGGCAGACGGCATAAAGTTCGCCTACCGGCGCTTTGGCAAACAAGCCGGCGTTCCGCTGATCTTCATCCCGCATATCTTGGGCAATCTCGACAGCTGGGATCCCGCAGTGACGGACGGCATGGCGGAAAGCCGTGAGGTGATTCTTTTCGACAATGCAGGTGTCGGGCTCTCGAGCGGCGTAGTGCCGAACACTTTCGCGGAGATGGCGAGAGACGCAGGCTTGTTTATCGATGCCCTCGGCCTTTCTGAGGTAGACGTCCTTGGCTTCTCTATCGGCTCAATGATCGCCCAGAACGTCGCGCTCCTGAGGCCAGACCTCGTGCGGAGGTTAGTGCTTGTTGGGAGTGGGCCGCGCAATGGGGACGGCATTCCGCTGACCACGGAATCACAGGTGATCTTCACAAACACCTACGGCAACCTCGATGACTTCTGGATTGACGGTTTTTTCACACCGTCAACTGCAAGCCAGGCCGCGGGCCGTTCAT
>CBAAAE010000146.1:0-3328 GCA_964658845.1 uncultured Novosphingobium sp.
TTCTGAACGCGGGCGTCGTGCTGTTCTGTCTGCAGCGCCGATACCTGGGTTGCGCCGTCTACCTGGACGCGGAGCGCCTACGCAGCATGTGGCCCGCAGCCGACTTCGAATCCATCGCAAACCACCTGGCCGCTGTGGAGCGGATCTGCGCGGGAGATGCTACCGCCGGTTCCATCGCGCACCTGTCCCAGCGCGAACGCTTCCACTGGATTACCGCGCCGCGCAGCACTGTTCTGCAAAGCTCGCCCGTGCGCACCGGCGTCTGCCGCCAGGAGACGGACCTGGATGCCCGGCTGCGGCAACTGGTCGATGACCTGCTGCACGTGCCGGTAACTTGATTGGTCGAGATCTCTGGTTTGACTCTCCCTCAACGGCTGAAGCCGCGTTCCTGGGGCTTCATAGCAGCATGGCTGAAGCCACGCCCTTCAAAACAGACACTGCCTGTCTTCAGCGGACTGAACATTACTTCAGGATTGCGGTGAGCGGCTTGCCATCCATGCCCGCCTGCGACAGGCCGAGGATCTGCGCAATGGTCGCGGCTACATTCAGGTTCGGGAAGCTCGGCTGTTCGCCTGCCTGACGTATGGCGGCACCGCTCGCGATGAAGATTTCCTGCATCAGGGGACGCGTGTTGGGATAGCCGTGCGCGCCCGTCTGATGTTCAGGTGCGGGCGGCACCCTGTCGGCGAACCGCCAGTCCTCCTTCGCGTAGACCAGCACATCCGGCGCGGTTTTGTTGGTCTGCGGCAACGGCCAGCCTTGCGCCGAGGCTTCGGCCTGCGTTGGAACGGTGTCGGTTGCAGGGCTCTTCGCGAACGCGGCACGGATCTTCGCGTCGAGTTCGGGCGTCGCATGCGTCTCGTAGATGTAGGCGACACCGCCCTCTGAGAGCGACGTCACCGCCGCCGGCGGTATGCCCGCATCGGCCAGCACGGCGTTGGGACTGACCGTATGGTGAACGCTCGACTGGCCGTGATCGCTGACGATCAGAAACGTGGTCCGGTCCAGGTCGCCCGCATCGCGCACGGCATCGATCACCTCTTTCACGCGATCGTCCAGGAAGGCAGCCGTTACCGCACCCGCGGGTGTGCCGTAGCCGTAGGTGTGCTCGTTGCCGTCCAGCGCCAGCAGGTGCAGCAGCACGAGGTTTGGATGATGGTGCTTGATCGCGTAGGTCGCGCCGCGCGTGTACAGGCGATCGCGATAGGGCTGCGAAGGCTTGCCGTTGAAGTCGCGGAGTTCGTCCTTCGTCAGGCTGCCGTCCGCGATCATTTCTGCCAGCAGTGGGCTGGTTGCCACGGGCTGTTCGAAGAAGCTCCAATCGATGCTCTTTGCGTTTTCGACGGCGACCCAGTCCATCTCCGCAGTGACCAGGCCGGCAGCGTGGGCTTCGTCGTAGACGGTGGGCACGTGGACGAGTGCGGTCTTGTCGGCGTGAAACTCGACACGCGGCACCTTGCCGTTGCGGATGTCCGTGATCTGCCCGTTCGCAATCAGCCCATGTTTCGCCGGTGTCACGCCGGTGACCATGGCGGTGTGGTTGGGCCAGGTCACGGTGGGATTCACGGGCTGCATGGACGTCGCGTACGCGCCGCTCTTCATCAGCGCATGTAGCGTGGGCACCGGCAGCAGCGGATCCTGCAGCAGGGACGCGCCAAAGGCGTCCAGGCTGATGACGACCACCATCGGCTTGCGCTGTGTCTGCGCGCCCGCCGCGCCGCAGAGCAGCACCGCACTGCAAAGTGCTGTCATCCCTATCCGTGTCATGCGGCAAACCTCTGGACGAACCTAGCGTGTCCACGTTACAGCGAAGTTTCTAAATCGGGTCCCGGGCAGCGCCTGCAAGCGGGTCCGTCAGCATCACACGCCGGGTTGACGCAAAGCCGTAGATCGCGATGAAGACGTAGCAGGCAGCCGGGATGAAGAAGGCGTGCTGGTAGCCGATGTGGTCGGCTGTCTTGCCGTAAAGGTATGGCAGGATCGCTCCGCCAACAATGGCCTGCACCATCAGGCTTGACCCCTTGCTGGTCAACTCGCCCAGGCCGGTCAGCCCAAGTGCAAAGATGCTTGGGAACATGATGGAGTTGAAGAAGCCCACCGCAAGAATCGTGTACATCGCGACCGAGCCCTGCGACAGAATGCTGGCGACGACCAGCAGGAAAGCGACAGTGCCGGCGAAGCCCAGCAGCGTTCCCGTGCGCACCTTCTGCAGTACGACTGACCCGATGAAGCGCCCGATCATCGCGCCTCCCCAGTAGTAGGGCACAAATCCTGCGGCGCTCACGGCAGTCAGTCCGCCAATCTCAGGGCGCTCGAAGTAGTTAATCAGGAAGCTGCCGATCGACACCTCGGCTCCGACGTAGACGAAGATGCCGATCGCACCAAGGATCAACCATTTTTGATTCCACACGCTGCCGCCAAAGCCGGCGATGGGCCGCAGATCGACGGTCAGGTGCTCCTGGTTATCCAGCCGTATCAACGACAGCAGCACGGCCAGCACGATCAGGATGCCGGTGATGATCAGGTATGGCGTGGTGACGGTAGACGCCTCATGCGCGCGATAAGCATTGAGATCCGGCGCGGAGAGCCGGTGCACCTCCACCGCGGTCAGGGCGGTTGCGCCTGCCAGGATGGTTGCGCGCCCGATGTACGGCGCGATGGTGGTACCCAGCGAGTTGAAAGCCTGCGACAGATTCAGGCGGCTCGACGACGTGTCGCCCGGTCCGATGCTGGCGACGAACGGGTTCGCCGACACCTGCAGACCGGTGATGCCCGCCGCCAGCACAACCTGCGCGGCCAGGAACAGCGGGTACGACGCAAGGTGCGCGGCAGGAATGAACAGCACCGCTCCCGCAGCCGCCACCAGCAGGCCGATGACCATGGTCTGCTTATAGCCGCGATACTCGACCAGCTTGCCCGCAGGGATGGCAAAGAGGAAATAAGATCCGAAGAACGCCGTCTGGATCAGCGCGGACTCTGCAATGCTGAGCTCGAAGATGGACTTCAGGTGCGGGATCAGGATGTCGTTCATGCAGGTAAGAAAGCCCCACATGAAGAACAGCGTGGTCGCAATCGACATGGCACGGGTGTCCGTGTGCGTGCGATTGGAATAATTCATGCTTGCGGGTGAAGAAGAGATGGCCACAGGACGTCTTTCCGGGCGAGGGAAATCCCAGGCCGCTACTCAGGTCAGGGTAGCGCGAGCGGCGGCCCGCCGTCACGCAAATGCAACGGACCCTGCGATATGCTTGAGTGCATGAGCGATCAGACCATCCCGGAACCCGAGGAGAACGCGCCGGAGCCGGAAGGCTACGACGCCTGGTTTCGC
>CBAAAE010000146.1:3428-7496 GCA_964658845.1 uncultured Novosphingobium sp.
AGCCTGCCCTCGTCCATGATGGTGGGGCAGCGCAGGATGACCACGTCGAGGTCCTGTGCAAAGGCCTGCAGGCGGACCTCACCCTCCAGTTTGCTGCGGCCGTAGATCTCAATCGGCGCGGGCACGTCCACATCTTCCTGCACGGGATGGCCCAGATCGGATGCCCACAGGCAGTTGCTGGAGATGAAGACAAACGGCTTCACACCGTAGGCGCGCGCCGTCTCCGCCAGCAGGACAGTGGCGTCCACGTTGCTGGTCCAAAGCAGTTTCTCGTCCACGCGCGTGCCGTGCGCGAGCTGCGCGGCGCAGTGGAAGACCGCATCGAAATGGTGCTGCGCAAAGACGTGCATCAGCAGCGCGGCCTTGCGGAGATCGCCCTGGATGCTGGTCAGGCCATCGCTGCCCGCATCCTCGTCCTTTTCCAGGTCGATGTTCACCACGCGGTGACCTTCGCCCAGCAGGCGCCGCTTTAAAATCCCGCCGAAAAAACCGGACGCGCCAGTGACGAGATAGGTGGCCATTCCTGTTCATGGTAAACGAGCCAGGTGAGCAGGTCGGTCCGCTGCAAACGCCCGGGGGTACCCTGTTCCTAAGGCGATGCTTGAAGACAGGCCTGTCTGACCTGGGTTCATCAGCCAAACACCATCGCCCTGTCGTTTGGAATGTGTAACCGCACGGGCGCGTTTAGGCGTCCACGGAGAGGGCAAATGGAAGGGCGCATAGCATCACACTCCTAAGCAGTGCGCTTGTGTGACCAGCCAAGCCGATACACGCGATCGAAAAATTATGCCGAAGAACAGAACTGCGATCATCATCGGAGCCGGGCCGGCAGGGCTCACCGCAGGCCTTGAGTTCCTGCGCCGCTCCAACGTGAAGCCGATCCTTCTTGAGGCAAGCGCCGACATCGGCGGCATCTCGCGCACCGTCAAGTACAAGGGCTACCGCATGGACATCGGCGGCCATCGTTTTTTTTCGAAGAGCGACCGCGTCATGCAGTGGTGGATCGACCTGATGCCGCCGGTGGATGCGGGCGACGAGAGCGGCAGCACGGCTGTGAACATCAGCTACCAGGGCAAGACACGCAGCGTCGCAGCACCCGTCAGGCGTGTGAATGGGGCGCCCCCGCGCGACGCTGGCATGGGCGGCGGCGTTGCGACCATCGAGGCCGATGTTGCGACAATAGAGACCGACACAGATGAGACCGGTCCCGCGGATGAACCGCACGCCTTTCAGCACGGCCATACTTCTACTGCTGTTCTGCACGGTCCAAAGGATCCTGACCTGGTCATGCTGATCCGTCCGCGTAAGAGCCGGATCTACTTTTTGCGGCGCTTCTTCGAGTACCCCATCGCGCTGAACGGTGCGACGCTCGCCAATCTTGGACCGGTACGCACCGTGAAGATTGGCGCCAGCTACCTTGCGTCACGCCTGCGGCAGATCACGCCGGAACGCAGCCTGCAGGACTTCCTTATCAACCGCTTTGGCCGGCAACTTTACCTGACGTTTTTCAAGAGCTACACGGAAAAGGTCTGGGGTACACCGTGCGAAACCATCAGCGCGGAGTGGGGTGCGCAGCGCATCAAGGGCCTGTCCCTGACCACCGCCGTGAAGCACTTTGTGAAAAAGACCTTCAGTAGGAAAACGCCGAGTGGCGACGTGGCGCAGAAGGGCACGGACACTTCGCTGATTGAGCGCTTCATGTATCCCAAGTTAGGTCCGGGCCAGCTTTGGGAGTACGCGGCGGACCAGGTGCGGCAGATGGGCGGGACGATCTGCATGCAAACGAAGGTGGACGGCATCCACTGCGAGGGTAACCGCGTGGTATGGGTCGAAACGCTGAACGCGCGGGGCGAGCGCCAGCGCCATGAGGGCGACTACTTCTTCTCAACCATGCCGATGCGAGAGCTGATCGAGTGCATGGACGCACCGGTCCCAACCCATGTGCGCGAGATCGCAGCAGGCCTGCAGTATCGGGACTTCATCACGGTAGGCATCCTTGCGGACCGGCTCAAGGTGAAGGAGAAGGACGGCGGCCTGTTGAAAGACACGTGGATCTATATCCAGGAACCGGACGTGCTGCTGGGACGTCTGCAGATCTTCAACAACTGGAGTCCACACCTGCTGCAGGACCCTACCAAGGTCTGGATCGGCCTGGAGTATTTCTGTTACGACACGGATCCCATCTGGTCCATGCCCGATGACGAGTTAAAGAAGTTTGCCATTGCAGAAGTGGAAAAGATCGGCATCCTGGACGCCGATGCCGTCTCAGACGCGCACGTGGAGCGTGTGCCTAAAACCTACCCAGCGTATTTCGGCACCTATGACCGCTTCGATGAACTGCGCGCGTACACCGACTCGTTCGAGAACCTGTTCCTGGTAGGCCGTAACGGCATGCACAAGTACAACAACCAGGACCACAGCATGCTAACCGCGATGACCGCCGTCGATAACATCCTGGCCGGAGATTTTGATAAGAAGTCGCTCTGGAACATCAACACCGAGCAGGATTATCACGAAGAGAAAAAGTAGCCAGGTTTTCTCGCACGAGGTGAGCTTCGTCTGTCGGCTTTACGATCCTTTATGGGAAGTGCTGCCCGGCGCGGCATCATTTGCTTCATTCACCAGCTGTGTTTCGCGGGTTTCCAATGACGTCGCTGCGGCAGGAAAAAGATCACGAAGCGCATTCAGCAGCTTGTCGGGTGCAAAGCTTTGCACACGCACGTCGGCGCTGTCACCGTCTGGCAGCTCACCCGTTAGGATGCGCTTGATCTCCGGGTAACGTGCTTTCACCAGTTGCAGAAACGCCTCGGCCTCCCCCATCCGGTCCGCCGTCACAATCACCCCGTGCAAGCGGGGAAAGCGCTCGAGAGCAGCCGTCGCCTCCTTGTATGAGTAGGCTGTGATGACGTTGAACTTCGCAGTTTCAAGCACTAGTTTGCGCGTGGAAATGGTACCCGCAAACTCCTGATCGACGACGAGGAAACATGGACGCAGAAGCAATGGGTTCTCCTCCGTGTCATTCTACGTCGTTCTGAGCCACTGCTATGCGGTCGACCCCTTGTAGATCGCGGACAAAATGCAAGCCGCTCCAGCCCTCCAGCAGCGTGTCCAGCGTGGCGGTGCGTCCCGCCGTCTCAAGCAGCACCCAGCCACCTCGCCGCAGATGCATACGGGCCTGCGGTACCAGCCGGCGCAGCACATCGTAACCGTCCTCGCCCCCAAATAGCGCCAGGTGCGGTTCGTGGTCGCGCACCTGCGGGTGCAGGCTGGGAGCATCCGTCAGTGGGACATACGGCGGGTTTGACACGATCAGGTCAAAGCCCGGCTCGCTCCCTGCGGCAGCCAGCAGATCACTCGCAGCGAACCGGACGTTTCGCGCACCCAGGGTGACTGCATTGCGATGCGCCATCTCGAGCGCGGCCGTCGAAAGGTCCAGCGAGAGCACGCTGCTGCACGGGTACTCCAGCGCAAGCGTTAGCGCAAGAATGCCGCTGCCTGTGCCGACGTCGACGATGCGAAGTGGCGCAGATCGATCCGAATAGAGTCGCAGCACCTCCTCGACCAGATGTTCGGTCTCCGGCCGGGGAATCAGGACATCGGGGGTAACCAGAAAATCGCGGCCAAAGAACTCCTGTGAACCACGCAGATGCTGGATCGGCACAGCGCCGCGCCGCTGCGCCAGCATCCCCTGGAAGGAACCCTGTTCTTCCTCACGCAGCACACGTCCAGGCTGCGCCAGCATCTGGGTACGTGTCAGACCCGTAGCGATCTCGAGGATCTGCTGCGCGTCGCGCGGGGCGTTCTCACGCAGATCAGGCCGCAACGCAAGACGCTCCGCGCCGAAGCGAAGAGCGTCTTTCACCGTGGAGTTCCGCGGCAGAATCAAGCGGCAACAGCCTCGGCCTTCAGTCGCTCGTTGGTGTCATGCGCAATCAGCGCGTCAATCACCGGTTGCAGCTTGCCTTCCATCACGTACTCCAGCTGGTGTAGCGTCAGGCCGATACGGTGGTCTGTAAAGCGGTTCTGCGGGAAGTTGTAGGTGCGGATCTTTTCGCTGCGATCGCCGCT
>CBAAAE010000147.1:0-7487 GCA_964658845.1 uncultured Novosphingobium sp.
GAATGCATATAAGCGGGAAGCATGCCCTAAGATGAGATCTCCCAACCCAAAAGGGAAATGAAGGGCCCTGGAAGACCACCAGGTTGATAGGCTGGATGTGGAAGCGCAGTAATGCGTGTAGCTTACCAGTACTAATCGCCCGTTCGGC
This sequence comes from uncultured Novosphingobium sp., assembly GCA_964658845.1. Lineage (GTDB taxonomy): Bacteria > Acidobacteriota > Terriglobia > Terriglobales > Acidobacteriaceae > Terriglobus. The sequence goes on from CBAAAE010000147.1 coordinate 149, forward strand.
TTGATCATAGAATTTACTCTGCGCAGACGCTTTCTGCTCCTAGAGTCATTCAACACAAGCCAAAGTAGTTACTGCTTGATACCCTCAAGCCAAGACGAAATACGAAGTATATGTCTACTCAATCTATTCAGTCGTGAAACCTCGCAGGCGCGAGTTTCGACAATTTGCTGGTGAAAATACCGCGAGGGCCACACCCGTTCCCATCCCGAACACGGAAGTTAAGTCTCGCTGGGCCGATGGTACTGCACGGGTGACTGTGTGGGAGATTAGGTGGTCGCCAGCATAAACACAGAGCCCACTCTTCGGAGTGGGCTTTTCTGTTTCTACAGATAAGTCTTCCTGCCGCTTCTGGCGCATAGCGTCACGACGAATTTGGCAATCGCTCTTTACAATAGCCATGAGGAAAACCATGGCTGTTGAACTTACGGCGGAACCCCAGCTAGTTACACCAATTCATTCACAAGCAGCGCTCGCCTTCCTGTATGAGCATCCTGAATGGTTCAAGCCCATCTTCGCCGAGCTGCAGAAGCGCGGCGTTGCGTTCAACAAGATCTTCATCCCCGATCACTTCTACGATATCGGCTCGCAAGAGCCGCTTTCCAAGGTCCTCTTCAACCGAATGAGTCCATCAGCAAACAGTCGCGGCAACGGTTCCGGCACTTTCCACACCCTCGCCTACCTTGAGCATGTCGAAATGCTTGGTGTACGGGTGCTGAATGGCAGCAAGGCATTCCGCTTCGAGATCTCAAAAGCGTCGCAGCACTCCCTGCTACGTTCGTTGGGCATCAAGTTTCTGCCGTCCCGCGTGATCCATCGCGCGGAGCAGGCGGTCGCCGCGGCGGAGGGTTTGCGCTACCCAGTCATAGTGAAGGCAAACATCGGTGGTAGCGGCAAGGGTATTGCCCGCTTCGACTCCGAGTCCGAGTTGCAGACTGCGGTCAACGCCGGCCAGATCGACCTGGGCTACGACAGCATCGCACTCGTACAGGAGTTTGTTCCCGCTCGTGGCGGCTTCATCACCCGTGTCGAGACGCTCGGCGGCAAATACCTGTATGCCATCCAGGTGTACCTCACCGGCGAAACGTTCGATCTGTGCCCGGCGGATATCTGCCAGACCACCCGTGGGGAAAATCTGAGCAACGGCTGTGTCATTGAAGCGGCCAAGGCGGGCCTGAAGGTGGAGGGGTACACGCCTCCTCCTGACGTCATCGAAAAGATCGAGCGCATCGTGCAGGCTGCGGGCATTGATGTTGGTGGCATCGAGTACCTGGTTGACGATCGTGACGGCGAGATCTACTACTACGACGTGAACGCGCTGTCGAATTTCGTTGCGGATGCGCCTCGCGTCATCGGCTTCAATCCTGTGGAGAATCTCGCAGACTTTTTGGAGGCTGAGGTTCGACGTGCCGGATAAGGGAGGGATGCGGTTTGGCTACTGGATGCCTGTCTTCGGCGGATGGCTGCGCAACGTGGAAGACGAGGGCATGGAAGCGAGTTGGGCTTATGTCAGCAAGTTGGCGCGCCGCAGTGAGCAGATCGGCTTCGAGCTTTCGTTAATCGCCGAGCTGAACCTGAATGACATCAAGGGCGTCGATGCACCCAGCCTGGACGCCTGGTCTACGGCCGCAGCCATTGCGGCGGTAACTGAGCGGCTGGAGTTGATGGTTGCGGTGCGACCCACCTTCCACTCGCCCGCGCTATTCGCCAAGCAGGCGGCAAACGTGGATCACATCAGCAACGGTCGGCTCGCTCTCAACGTGGTGTCTTCCTGGTGGGAGCAGGAAGCCCGTATGTACGGGGTTGATTTTGAACGGCACGACGACCGCTACGGCCGCACTTCCGAATGGCTGGACGTGGTGGATAGCTTATGGCGCGAGAAGCGGGTGAGCCACACGGGTAAGTACTACCGCACTGAAGACACGGTCCTCGAGCCGAAGCCGGTGCGGTCACCTCGGCCGCCGATCTACGCGGGCGGCGAGTCGGATGCAGCCAAGAATCTAATTGCGCAAAAGTGTGACGCGTACGTGATGCACGGCGATTCGCCGGAACATGTCGGTGCCAAGATAGCGGACATGCGCGAACGGCGTGAGCGCTTCGGCCTGGGTCCCATGCAGTTTGGCGTGGCAGGTTACGCGATTGTGCGCGACAGCGATGCTGAGGTGGAAGCAGAAGTAGCACGCGTGACCGACGTACAGGCCAGCGCAGAAGGTTTTGCAAACTATCAGCAGTGGCTGCAGGGCACCCAGCTTGAGCAGCAGATGTCCATCAAGGAATACTCCGTATCGAACCGCGGCTTGAGATCCGGCCTCGTTGGAACACCGGCCGCGGTCCAGGACCAGGTCGGCCGTTTCGAAGAGGCTGGCGTCGACCTGCTGCTGCTCCAGTTCAGTCCCCAACTGGAAGAGATGGAGCGATTCAGCCAGCAGGTCATCTCCGTTTGACGGTCGATGCTGGACCAGACCGGAACAACTCAGCGCAGTCGCCCCGCTTCCCATAGGATGGAGCGGTGCACCTGCCGCAACATCAACAGCCGTGCTTTTGGGGGACGAACCAGATGCGCCACAAGATTTTGACATCAGCGCTCTGCCTGAGTTGCCTGGCCGCTGCGTTCGCCGCTAAGCCCTCCGCCTTTGGCAATCAATCCAAGCCGATGAAGGCCACCGTCCGCATTCTCGCAGTCAGCAGTTCTTCGCGGCAGAACTTTGCCGGTAACCAGGAGATTTATCTTGCTGACGTGCAGGTGAAGAACGGCGAGCACCAGTTTGCGCGGCTGGTGGATCAGTACCCCGGATTTGGGCTGCCGATACAACGATCGCTGCTACGTGACCGGACGATCTTCAACATGAAGGTGACGCGGGAGCCTGAATGCGACGTAATGGGATCGCAGGTCTTCCTCAGACCGGGGGATGCAAGTGTCTACGACGGCAGCGTTCGTGAGTCGCTGACCGCACACGCGTCAGCCGCCATTCCCTGTTTCAAGGCACTGCACCAGACCATCCAGGTGTCGAAGCAATAGCCGGCAACGGAAAGAGCGGAACACCGTCCATGCTGGCGAGCGGCACGGACCAGAATGATCGGCCGTCATGGTTTGATCGTCTGCTGATCGCGGTGCTCGCGTTTTACGGCGCATGCGTTCTTCTGTTTCTCGCAGTCGAGCCGCTCTACTTCATGCCCGCGGAGGATGCGGTGATCCTCTGGGCGTACAGCAGAAACCTGGCACTGCATGGCGCGATCACCTACTTCGCTGGTGGCCCTCACACGGAGGGTGCCACAGACTTTGCGTGGATGGTGGCGGTTGCAGGAGCGATTCGCTGCGGTGTGGATCCCCAGGTTTTCACCGCGGTCATCAACGTGTTGTGCCTGTTTGTACTGGCGTGCCTGCTGGTTCGAATGACAGGGCTGAGGCCTACGGTTTTGCGCTTGCTGGCTGTGGCTGGCGCAGCAGGTTGTACCCCACAGATCTTCGCGGCAGCCTCCGGCTTCGCGACCCTGCCGGACGCCGTGCTGCTGACAGCTCTGGTGTTTGCCACGATGCAGCGAAACCTTGGATCTGCTTCGGCGATCGCGCTGGTGTTCTGCCTCTTCCGGCCTGACGCCCTTATTTTCGCGCTGCCGCTGCTTGTGGGTGGGTTCCTATTGAGTACGAATCGCGAGCGCGCTGACCCGTTGCTGTTTGCGGTGTTCCTTGTACCAGGAGCTGCCTACTTTTTTTGGCGATGGCACTATTTCCAGCAACTCCTGCCGTTGCCCTTCTATGTCAAAGCGGACGCACATCGTGTGCTTCATACCTTGGTTAGCGCGTCGGTCCGCACGAGTATTGTCTATCTGGCGTTCACGTTGCTGCTGACATGGCTGGCCTCGAAATCCCGTAGGCAGCCGCTACAGGGGAGGCACTTGTTGCTGCCCTTGATTGTCATCCCGACGCTCTTTTACTGGTGCATCCGTCTGGACCAGAATGTCGGATTTCGTTTCTTCTTCTACCTGCCACTCGCGGGCGCCATTCTGTTGGCGCTGAACTGGCATGCGCTTGGATCGAGGTCCGGCCTGGTTCTCCGCCTGGGCTGTCTTGGATGGCTGGTGCTGCTGGCCATGCCTCTCCGGCGAGAGTTGCGCACGTTTCTGGACCTGCAATCGCCCGATCTGCGCGCCATCGCAAAGGAGCTTAGCCACGTTCCGCACCAGGGATTCCTGTTGAGTTCCGAGGCGGGCATTCTGCCCTATGACTCAGGCTGGCCGGCAGTCGACCCATGGGGATTGAACACGGTCGAGTACGCCCATCGATTCTTCCAGCCTGGCGATGTGGAGAGGCTTGCGCCGGCCTTGATTCACCTCCACCCTGATGTTGGCGAAAGCTGTGTCATCCAGCGGGACTGGCAGGCGCCCTATCTCAGGCGCGGCTGGTCTGCGCTCACGCGCAACTTGGTTGCGGGTGCCGATCCAGCCGAGTATGACCTTTGGCAGACTTCGTACGGCTCTGAGCACTACCGCCAGCGAAAGCACTGGAGCGACGGCGAAGGCGACAAGGCTTGCTGGTTTATACGCAAAGGCACCAGCGAACATGATGCCATCGCGGGCGTGCTGGAACGCCATCATGGCATAGCGATTCAGCGCTCCACGCCGTAAAACCAGGGACCTTCCGGCGTCGGTTCAGCCTGCGCCCCAGTCCGGGACGGCCGATGCGGGTGCCCAGTCCGGAGCGCCTTTCACCTTCAGGACTCGCGTGAACACATGCTCTCCGTCGGAAACATAGAGGGTGTGCAGGTCCTTGCCGCCAAAGCAGAGGCTGGTTGCCGCGCGATTGCCGGGCAGTGCGAGAATGCCCGTGACCCTGCCGTTGTGATCGAAGATCTCAACTCCAGCAGCCGTGGCTACGTAGGCTCGGCCTTCCGCATCCATCGCAATGGATGCCGCCTGACTTCCTTCAGAACCCGCAGGGACAAAGAAGTCCAAGAAGGGTTCGCCGCTGTCCAGCGATCCGTCCGGCAGGATCCGATAGCTATACCCGTAGCGGGAGTTTCGCTGCGTGACAAGGAGCCATGCCTTGTCCGGCGTAAGAGCGATTGCAGAGGGCTCCACCAGGCCGCTTGCCACGCGAACGCGGGTGCCGTCCTTGTGAAGCAGCCACACCTCACCGTCGCCCTCTTTCGATGAGACGGTCGCGTACACATCGCCACTCGGTAGGACAGCGAACGCCCGGACTGGCAGGCTGCGCGCGATTGCCTTCCCGCCGACTGTTCTGCCCGCGCCCGGCTCACTTCGGTACAGGGATTCTCCGCGCACCTGGTACTGCGCACCGGTGGCGCCGTACGCGAACACGCCTCCTGTCGCATTCGGGCAGGCGGCAGGGTGTGTGCCAGGGATGACCTCATCCGGTTCGCTCGTTAAAAAGAAAACGCGACCGCCGGCGTCCCCGGCAAGATGTGCCGCAGCAGGGCAGTGGTCGAGCGCCATCTGCCATGACTGCCCGGAGCTCAGGATGGGCTGAAGCGCAGGGTTGCCCGGCTGCATGGCAGCGACAGGCCGCGGCCAGTCGCGCCAGAGCCACTGCATCGCCTCGGGAAAGATTGCAGCCGCGTGTGCGCCATTGTGGGTGCCCAGACCCCAGTTGTGGCGCACGTCATAGCCGGCAAAGGTGAGCGCGCGCTCCATGGTCTGGTTCGACATCCACCAGTCGCCCATCTCAGGTCCGCCGGGCCACTGGTCGTATGCGCCGTCCTCCAGAAAGACCCGGATCGGCTTTGGCTCAGACTTGCGCACGAGGACGTAAAAGCCCTCTCCGCCACGCATGCCGACATAGGTTCCAATGGAGCTGAAGACCCGGTGAAAGGCCTCGGGACGCTGCCACGCGACGTTGAACGCAGCGATCGCTCCGGTACTGGAGCCGCCGATCGCACGGTCGTCCGGCTTGCTGGAGAGCCTGATTGGCTTGCCGTCCGGCGTCGTTCTGGCGGCTACCTGCGGCAGCACTTCGGTCAACAGAAAGTCCGCGAGTCGGCCGGTCATGCTGTCGAACTCGAAGCTCCTGTCAAAGCGTGGATCAGCCTTGGCGATGGTCGACGCCACGCTGCCCGGCGCGACGCCGATCGCGATCGCCACCGGCATGGCGTGTTTTGCAATCAGGTTGTCGAAGACCACGGGAGCGTTGAACCCCAGGCCGTCCAGCCCCACGTAGACGCAGGCGTCTTCCTCTCCGGTGTACTGAGCCGGCACATAGACCGAGATCGTGCGCGATGTATTCGGAAAGATGCGCGAGCGATTGAGAGGGAACTGGAAGACCTTCCCGTGTGGGACATTTTGGGGCAGGGAATCGGGCCCGAGTGGGTAGGCGTTCGACGGTCCGGTGTCTGCCGCATTCGTGCCGGCGGGAAGCTGCTGCGCCGTGCCCGCAAGCGTGCCGCACAGCAGGTGGATGAGAATCAGCAGGCATGCGCGAGAGAAACGGGGATCAGAGTTTTTCATCATCTTCTCCCGAGAATGTTCCGCGGCCTACTTCTTACGGAAGAGCTTTAAATCGATCGCGGCACCCATGGCGGCGTATCCCTCGTCGGACGGGTGCAGATGGTCGCCGTGATCGTACTTCGGCAGCATGCGGTCAGGGTGTGCGGGATCGCGGATCACCTTGTCGAAGTCGATGAAGCCGTCGAAGATCGGGCTGGTGCGGAGGAAGGTGTTGACATGCAGCCGCATCTGCTCGCCATCTTCGCTGAAATACTTGGCGCCGTTGTACGGCAGGATGGTCGCGGGAATGAACTTCATGCCGCGTGTGTGTGCGCGGTTCGCCAGCGTGGTGAAGCCGTCGATCAGTTGCTGCTCGGTAATGGCGTCGGCGGGCGCGCGATGCATGTTGCCGATGTCGTTGATGCCTTCCAGCATCAAGACGTAGCGCGCGCCCGGCTGGTTGAGAACCTCACGATCAAAGCGGTCGAGCGCGTCAGGACCGGTGCCCTCATGAAGGATCCTGTTGCCGCCGATGCCCTCGTTCACGACGGAGAAGGCACCGGTCTTCTTTCCGGCTGCCAGCAGCGGCGCCAGCACGTCGGGCCAGCGGCGATTCGTCTCCGATGTGGAACCCGTGCCGTCCGTAATGGAGTCGCCAAACGCCACGACAGCGGCCGATTTGCGCGTGCGGTCCACCTCGACATCTTTCAGGAAATACCAGGACGTTGTCTGCGCCAGCAGATCGGGAACGCCATTTGTGCTGCCCGACGAGCGTGTGCTGCTGACGATGGGTTTATCGCCTCCGGTAGTTATAGCTGTGGTGACGTCCGGCGCACTCAGGCCGGGCGGCACTGCTGTCGGCGAGTTGAACTCTGCGGCAGTTGTCTGGTCGCCCGGCGCG
>CBAAAE010000148.1:0-7476 GCA_964658845.1 uncultured Novosphingobium sp.
ATCGAACCGGGACGCGGAGCGCGCATCGAGGTAGACGGAGTGACCGCCGGTTGGTTAGGAGAGTTAACGATCGCGGAGCGGGAGCGGCGCAAGCTGAAAGATAGGCCCGTCGCGGGCGAACTGATGCTGCCGGTTCTCTTCGCACATCCATTACGGCAGCCCGCGGCGCAGGAACCCTCGCGTTTCCAGGCGGTCGAGCGTGACCTCTCCTTCCTGTTTGCCGACAGCGTGCGTTGGAGCGACGTGGAGGGCGCGCTGCGCGGACTCGGCATTACGGAGATGATTTCACTTGTGCCGGTCGAGATCTATCGCGATCCCAAGGGAAAATCTGTGCCGCAGGGCGAGTACTCCCTGCTGCTGCGCATGGTCTTCCAATCGCGCGATCGCACCCTGCGCGAAGAAGAACTGACCGCCTGGCAGAACGCGGTCATCGACGCCCTGACAAAGCTCGGGGGCAAGCATCGCGCACCGGAATAGCACTCTGCTAAGGCTGTGCCATCATCCGGTCCACGCGCTCGCGCAGGTGCTGTGCGTCAAAGGGCGCGTGCACCTTCGCATCATTGTCGAAGTAGACGTAGACGTCCCGCGCGGCAAGCTTCTTTGCCGGCTCTGGGCTCGCATGGTGGCCGTGCAGACGGCTGCCGGCAGGCTCGTCTTCCGCATCCTGCCCGCGCGCCCAGCGGACCACGCGCTCAGCCCACACATCCAGCGCGGCATCACCGTAGCCTGAGGCGTAGAGCTCCTCCGACCCATGCAGCCGGCAGTAGACGAAGTCTGACGTCAGGTCGAACAGCAGCGGCCACTCCACGGTGTCGGCGACGACGAGGCCGATGTTGTGGGCGCGCAGCAGCGCAACAAAGCCCGGGGAGGCGCAGGTATCGTTCCGGATCTCCAGGCAGTGCCGTAGCGGCTGCGAGGTGACGGCGTCTGTCACGGCGCGGCCAGCCAGGCGGGGATGGTGTTCCAACGCCAGCGCGGCGGCATCGTCGGTGGTTCGCGGCAGTTGCTTGAAGAAGGCGGCCAGCCGCTCCGCGTCGAAGCTGAATTGCGGCGCGACCTGCCACAGGATGGGACCAAGTTTCGGCCCAAGCGCCAGCATTCCCTGCGCGAAGAAGTTTGCAAGCGCCTCCTCCACACCCCGCAGCTTTTTCATGTGCGTGATAAACCGCGAACCCTTGATGGAGAAGATGAAGTCTTCCGGCGTCTCATCGCGCCACTGCAGGAAGCTATTCGGGCGCTGCAGGGAGTAGTGCGTGCCGTTGATTTCAATGGAGTTGAACAGCCCGGCGGCAAAGGCAAGTTCGCTGCGCTGCGGCAGACGTGGCGGGTAGAAGCCACCGCGCCAGCCCTTGTAGCGCCAGCCGGAGATGCCGATATGAATCTTCCCGACCGCTGCCGTGCCTGCCATGCTGAGCCATTCAGATGCCCGCGCGGGTCCGTGTCGCTGCCCACCCCGCTGGACGCATCATAGGGCGTATGCCGCAGAAGCGCCTTTTGAACACACCGCTGGATGTACCACACACCTTTGAACTGACGATCGATGGACGCACCGTTTCAGCCGGCGAGGGCGAGTTGCTGGTCGAGGTGCTGAACCGCGCCGCAGCGCTGGCAAACCTGTCCATTGCAGATGCCGGCTTCCACCCGGAGGACCGTAAGCTCAGTACCGGCGAACGTGCGGCGTTCAACGCGAATCCCAGCCTGGGTGCGGACCACGCGTCCAGCAAGGAGGATTATCCGGGCACCTCGCCGAACTCCTCGCGCGAGGGGCATGCGGGTAACTTCCGGTCGGTCCCGCAGCTTTGCTACATGCAGCAGATGGGTCCCGTCGAGACCTGCGACACCTGCATGGTGGACGTGAATGGCCGCATGGTGCGCGCCTGTTCCACGGTCGTTGAACCCGGTATGAAGGTGTTGGCGGCCAGCGATCGCGCGGATCGTGCGCAGCGCGAGGCCATGGACCGCGTCCTGCAGAATCACGACCTGTACTGCACCGTCTGCGACAACAACAACGGCAACTGCACGATCCACAACGCGGTCGGCGAGATGCACATCCAGCACCAGGTGCGGCCCTACCTGCACAAGCCCTACCCGCAGGATCATTCGAACCCGTTCTATCGGTACGACCCCGACCAGTGCATCCTCTGCGGCCGATGCGTCGAGGCATGCCAGGACGTGCAGGTTAACGAGACCCTCAGCATCAACTGGGAAGACCGACACCCGCGCGTGATGTGGGATGGTGGCGAGCAGATCGCGGGTTCCAGTTGCGTCAGTTGCGGCCACTGCGTCACGGTGTGCCCATGCAACGCGCTGATGGAAAAGAGCATGCTGCAGCACGCGGGTATGCTGACCAACCTGCCCGCAGCCGTGCTCGACGACATGATCGAAGTGGTCAAGGGTGTCGAGCCGGAGACGGGCTACCCGGCCATCCTCGCGCTGTCCGACATGGAAAGCAAGATGCGCGAGGCGCGCGTGCGCCGCACCAAGACGGTGTGTACTTTCTGCGGCGTGGGCTGCTCGTTCGAGGTGTGGACGCGCGACCGGCACATCCTGAAGATCGAGCCGACCCATGGTCCGGCAAACGGCATTTCGACCTGCATCAAGGGCAAGTTCGGCTATGACTATACGAACTCGCTGGCACGCCTGCACACGCCCCTGATCCGCGTGGACGACGGCCAGAACAGCACCTACCGCGAGGCCACGTGGGACGAGGCGCTGACGCTGATCGCAAGCAAGTTCAAGGAGATCAAGCAGAATCATGGACCCGATGCGCTGGCCTTCATCGCAAGCTCGAAATGCACGAACGAGGAGAGCTACCTGATGCAGAAGCTGGCGCGGGCAGTGGTCGGCACCAACAACGTCGACAACTGCAGCCGCTACTGCCAGACGCCCGCCACCATGGGCCTGCAACGCACGGTTTTGACCGGTGGCGACTCCGGGTCGATTGCCGACATCGAGAAAGCAGGCCTGGTGCTGGTGGTCGGTTCGAACACCGCGGAAAGCCATCCTGTGCTGGCCACGCGCGTGAAGCGTTCGCACAAGTATCGCGGCCAGCGGCTGATCGTCGCTGATCTGCGCAAGCACGAGATGGCCGAGCGAGCCGACATCTTCATGCGCCCCAACCCGGGCAGCGACATGGTCTGGGCATCGGCCATTACGAAGTACATCTTCGACCAGGGTTGGGAGGCAAAGCAGTTCCTCGCGGATCGCGTGAACAAGGTGGAGGAGTACAGGACGAGCCTGGAACCGTTCACCTTGGAGTACGCCGAGGAAATCACCGGTATCTCCATCGACACGCTGAAGCAGGTGGCAAAGGAGATCGTCGAGGCCGACGGCGTCTGCATCCTGTGGGCCATGGGTGTGACGCAGCACTGCGGCGGTTCGGACACCTCCACGGCGCTGTCAAATCTGCTGCTTGCCACCGGCAACTACGGCCGGCCTGGGGCAGGCGCATATCCCCTGCGCGGCCACAACAACGTGCAGGGCGCAAGCGATTTCGGATCGATGCCGAACATGTATCCCGGCTATCAACACGTCGACGATGAGGCTGCCCGGGCCAAGTTCGAAGCAGGCTGGGGTGTAACGCTCCCGGTGAAAAAAGGCCTGGACAACCACGAAATGATGGAGGCGATCCACAAGGGTTCGCTGCACTCGCTCTACATCAAGGGCGAGGACACCATCACCAGCGACGGCAACGCAAATGACGTCGGTCTGGCTCTCAGCAAAATCCCGTTCCTCGTGGTGCAGGACATCTTCTTTTCCGAGACGGCGAAGTTTGCAAACGTGGTGTTACCCGCGTCGCCCGCGCTGGAAAAGGACGGCACTTTCACCAGCACGGAGCGCCGCATCCAGCGCCTTTACCAGGCGCTCGAACCGCTTGGCGACTCGAAGCCGGACTGGGAGATCCTGCAGCTCATCGCGAATCGTATGGGTGCGCGCTGGAAATACACGCATCCCAGCGAGATCATGGAAGAGATCGCGGAGCTTACGCCGTACTTCGCCGGTGTTACCTACGAGCGGCTCGAGGGCTTCAACAGCCTGCAGTGGCCGGTCGCGAAAGATGGCACGGACACGCCGGTCCTGTTCCTGGACAAGTTCCCCTTTCCTGATGGCAAGGCGATGTTTCATCCGCTGGAGTGGGTCCCGCCAAGTGAAGAGGCGGGCGAAGTTTACGATCTGCACTTGAACAACGGGCGCGTGCTGGAGCACTTTGAGCAGAGTGCGATGACCTCCAAGGTGCCTGGCATCAACCGCATCACTCCCCTGAACTGGGTCGAGGTGTCGCCGGAACTCGCAGCCGAGCGTGGTCTTGAGAGCGGCACGAAGGTTGAAGTCGAGAGCAAGTGGGGCGTCATCCGGGCGCGTGTCCTGGTAACGGACCGCGTGCAGGGCAAGCAGCTCTTCATGCCGATGAACTCCGTCGAGGAACCAGTCAACCGCCTGACCGGGGCGCACGTGGATCGTGCCACACACACGCCCGCGTACAAGGAGGCGGCGGTGCGCTTTCGAGTGCTGGAGCCCAAGGGACGTTCGCCGCTGGAGGCCGAGAACTTCCGCAACGGTCAGCGCACGCCGCAGCAGGGCGTGGAAGTGGAGCGCAAGTGGTCGCGCTCGGACTACATCCTGCCCGGTACGCGCAACGCGGACAAGCTGGTGCAGATCAACTCGACGACCACTTAGTGCGCGTGGCTCCGCACCGTTCGTCGAAAACAGCCCAGTCCAAAACGTACTTACGAACCACCGGAACAACGAGACAAACAAAGAGGCTCCGCATGGCGAATCCAATCGCATTCAAACCGGCGCAGTACGATCCGAAGCAGGGCCTCATGCGCAAGCTGGAGGCCGCACCCGCAGCGCATGCCGAAGCCTTGCTGGTCGCTTACGACCTGCTGCAATCAGCTCACGATGAGGGCATCCTGGACACGTTGCACGGCATGGTGCACGCCAAGGATCAGATCTTCGGCCATCTCGCAGAGGCTGCCCGCGTCCAGGAAAGTGTTGACGCGCTGCGCAACCTGGTGAGCGTCGGCAAGATTCTCGGTGCCATCGAGCCAGAGACCATGAGCTGCATCGCCGCCGCCATGAGCACCGCCAGTAAGCCGACCGCGGAGGAGCCGTTAAGTATGTGGGGGCTGTTCAAGAAGGTCAGCTCACGCGAGGGACGGCGGGGACTTAGCTTGACGGTAGAGATGCTGGTGGCGCTGGGTACGCGCAGGTTCACGGATGCGAAGCAGTTGCCCGCTAGTAAGGGATTAGCAAAGAAGTAAGCCGCTACTGCGGTGGTCGCGGTGCGAAGTAGCCTTTGCGGGCGCGCACGTGGTATCGCTGGTCCAGCGCTGTCAGGTAGATCGACCGGAAGGCGCCGTCCTGCTTCAGATCGGCCGGACGGTAGCGTAGCGAGTACTGTGACCGCAACTCCTCTTCGATGGCCCGAAATCCGTTCGCCACATCTTCAATCTTGACGGGGAAGAAGGGGCGACCGCCAGTTGCTTCGCTCAAGCGTGTCAGGACCTCGTCGCCCTTGTCTTTGGAGGGCGAGACGTTTGTCGAGATGGTGTACACGATCGTCTCGGCGCGCTGGCATTCCTTGATGGCGTCCTGCTCGTACACGCGAGAGTAGTTATCCTCGCCGTCAGAGACGACGATGATCGCCTTTCGGATGGTCTCGTTCGACGTGACGGTGAGCATCTGGTCGCGGCAGGTCTGGTAGATCGCATCGAAGAAGGCCGTGCCGCCGCCGGGGCGAAGTTTGCCGATGGCGGTGCTCAGCTTGTCAATGCTGTTCGTGTAGTCCTGTGCCAGGTCCAGGCGGACGTCGAAGCCGGTAACAAATGCCGCGTCCTGCTTTGGCCGCAGTACCTGCAGCAGAAACTCGGTCGCTGCCTGCTGCTCGAATTGAAAGCGCGAGCGGATCGAGTTCGAAGTGTCCAGCAGGATGCCGATGCGCAGCGGCAGGTTCGCCTGCTGGGTGAACGAGATGACGCGGTCAGGGCGCTTACCGTCATCCAGCAAGCCAAAGTCCTGCTGCTTCAGGCCGGTCACGAACCGTCCCTTGCCGTCTGTCACGGTGAAGACAAGAGGCACCTCCGGCACAAAGGTGCGGATAGTGGCGACCTTCTGATCGGCCGCAGCAGACGCACCGGGAGCGCCGTTCGCGATCCCTGGAACTGTCGTCCCAGGGGCCGCGCTGCCGGGGGTTGCGGCAGGAGGCTGGCTTTGCGGGGGGCCGGGTGCAGGCTGCGGACTGGTCGTGGTGGGTGACGCAGGCTGCGTGCTGGGTGCGGTTTGCGCCTGACCGTGAGAGACGACTAGCGCGAACGTGACCGCGATGAGGGAACGAGTGACGAAATTTCGAGGTACGGCCATCGCGCGTAGTTTACCAATCCTCTTGCATTGTGCGCTTGCCGGTCGGTTTGGGAAGCTCAAGCGAGCGCAGATGCTCCAGCAGCAGGTTCAATTCGGGAGGCAGCGGAGCCTCCAGGTCGAGCGGCTTGCCGCTGATCGGATGCGCCAGCTTCAGGTGCGCCGCGTGCAGGAAATTGCGCGGCAGCGTTGGCTGATCTTTGCCTTCCACTGCGAGACCGGCAATGCGTGCAGGAGCGCCGTAGAGCGTGTCGCCAACCACCGGATGCCCCAGCGACTGCATGTGCACGCGGATCTGGTGGGTCCGCCCTGTCTCGATCCGCAGGTCCAGAAGGGTGAAGTCGCCCACGGTGGTGTGCAGGCGTTCCAGCACTGTGTAGTGCGTCCGAGCAGGTCGCGGATCGTTTGGCCGGCGGCGCGTCGAAGGCTCCGGTTCGTCGGGGTGCCGCAGGCTGGGCGAGCCGTGGCTGGCCGTCGTCATGTACAGGTTTGCCGTGCGCGTGGTCATGCGGGTCCGCCTCACACGGTCGCGTGCGATGGGCAGGTCGATCAGGCCGCGATCGCTCTTCACTTCGCGATGAACCAGGGCGATGTAGCGCTTCTCCAGCGAACGTTCTGAAAACATTTCCGCCAAGGCGCGGTGTGCCTGGTCGTTCTTCGCTACAAGGATCAGGCCGCTCGTCTGCTTATCCAAACGATGCACGATGCCGGGTCGCAGGGGGCCGCCCACCTCGCTGAGCTGGTCTTTGAAGTGGTGCAGCAGGGCATTGACCAGGGTGCCGCTCGAGCGGGAATCGTCGGTAAGACCGCTGCCAGCGTGCACCATCATGCCTGCAGCCTTGTCGATGACGGCGAGATGCTTGTCTTCGTAGACGACGCTCAGCGGAATGTCTTCGGGCGTGGCACGCAGCGGCGTCGGGCGCGGCTCGCCTTCCACCACGATGTTTTCTCCGCCGTGCATCTTGTGCTTCGACTTGCTGACGATACCGTCAAGGCGCACCTGGCCATGATCGATCAGCAGTTGCGCGCGTGCGCGGGAGATCTCCGGCAGCATCTTCGCGAGGTAGAGATCCAGCCGCTGCCCACGCGCGTCGGGATCTGCGATCCACACCTTGC
>CBAAAE010000149.1:0-7456 GCA_964658845.1 uncultured Novosphingobium sp.
AGCACACGGTCTTCTCCGGCGTGACGTATGTCGATGCCCACGTGATTCTGCCGGGCATGCTGCTGGTCAGTGCGGTCTGGTTTCTGGGCGCGTGCGTGGCCTTCTATAGCAGCACGGGCCGGGCCGGCCTGCGGTGGCTGGCCGCGGCCGCGCTGCCGGGGGTGCTTGTGTATGTCGGCATCCAGGTGGTGGGCCTGGCGGTCAGCACCTTCATCGTCAAGCCGAATGAGTTAGTCAAAGAGCAACCCTACATCCGCAATAACATCGAGTTCACGCGAGGTGCCTACGCGCTGGATTCGATATTGCTGCGGCCGTTCTCCGCGCAGACCACGGTTGCGTCCGCTGACGCTGCGGGCAACCAGGCTACGCTGCAGAATATCCGGCTGTGGGACTGGCATGCGCTGCAGGATACCCTTCGTCAGATCCAGGAGATCCGCACGTACTATGACTTTCCCGGTATCGATATCGATCGCTATAACATCGGCGGCACCACACGCGAGGTCATGCTTGCAACGCGTGAACTAAGCGTCGATAAACTGCCGGAAAGCAGTCGTAACTGGATCAACGAAAAACTGATCTACACGCATGGGTATGGCATCACCATGAATCCCGTGAACGGGTTTACGCCGGAAGGCCTGCCCACGCTGCTGCTGAGTAACATGCCTGTGCAGAGCACGGTCGCGGGACTTACGCTCACGCGCCCGGAAATCTACTTCGGCGAGATGACCGATACCGACGTGTATGTCAAAACTCGGCAGAAGGAGTTCGACTATCCGCAGGGCCAGTCCAACAGCTTGACATCGTATGACGGTGCAGGCGGCATTGTGCTTGGCAGTTGGCTCCACCGGACACTGATTGCGTTTGAACGCGGCGACCTGGCAAAGCTCCCCTTCAGTGACGACGTGTCGCAGGACAGCCGCCTGCTGATGCGCCGTAACATCCGCGACCGCGTCCAGTCCATCGCGCCTTTTCTGACGCTCGATCCTGATCCGTATATCGTGGTCGGCGAAGACGGTCGCCTGTCGTGGATCATGGATGCCTTCACCACGTCGGACACCTACCCCTATGCACGTCATTACGGCATCGGTGATAGCGATGTGAACTACATGCGAAACAGCGTTAAAATCGTGGTGGACGCGTATGACGGCTCGACGAGCTTCTATGTATTCGACACGCAGGATCCGATCCTTGCCGCGTATCGCAACGCCTTTCCCACCCTGTTCAAAGACGCATCTGCAATGCCCGCGGGACTGCGCCAACACGTCCGCTATCCTGACCTGTTATTGAAGCTGCAGGCGCAGGCTTACAGCCTGTATCACATGACAGACCCGGAAACGTTCTTCAATCGTGAAGACCTGTGGACGCCTGCGACGGAGTCCAGCGTGGATCCTACGGGCGAGCGCACCACGCGTGAGATGGAGCCTAATTACGTGCTGATGCGGCTGCCGGATGAGGCTGGCATGGAGTTCGTCAACATCCTGCCGTTCACTCCCGCGAACCGCAATAACCTGATTGGATGGATCGCAGGCCGCAGCGATGGCGAGCACTACGGCAAGGCTGTCGTCTATAACTTTCCCAAGACGCGGCTTGTGGATGGACCGCTGCAGGTGGAAGCGCGCATCGATCAGAACGCGCAGATCTCAGGCCAGTTGACCTTGTGGAATCAGCAGGGTTCGCATGTACGGCGCGGCAATCTGCTGGTAATTCCAACGGGCGGCGCGCTGCTGTATGCGGAGTCGATCTACCTGCAGGCCGACCGCAGCCCCATGCCGGAACTGCGGCTGGTGGTGCTTGCACTCCAAGACCGGCTGGCATACGGAACTACGTTTGAAGCTGCGATGGCCGGGCTCTTTGGCGGTGCGGAGTCTTCCGTCAGTGCGACGGCTCCTGCGCCCGAGTCGCCGCACGCTGCGCCCGCGAATGCAACGGCCGCGACGAACACAAATGCGGCTTCGGCGACGCTCGATCGGAGTGGTTTGATTCAGCAGGCGGCAAAGGATCTTGCGGAGTACCAGCGACTTACTGCAGAGGGTAAGTTAGCCGATGCCGGCAGCCGGCTGGAGCAATTGAAGCATGCCCTCGATGAGTTAGCGAAGACGCCGCGATAAGTAGCACTCTGTTCCATAGCGACTGTCCGCGCCGTACTGGAGACGGATGCGCTCGCCGTCCTGCTGCTCGGATGTGCCCATAGAGGCCGCACTGTCCCGCTGAAAGATGCCTGTGAGTCGCCTATGTGACCCAGCGGGATCCGCGCAAATTTCCCACAATGGTCCGGCCTGTTCGCTAAAAGCCCCGCGTACAAGGTTCCTTGTTGACGCGGGCGTTTTCGACTGCAAGTCTGGCTGCACGTGGATCGGCCCTTAACTGCCATATTTACTCGGAGGTTTCTCCGTCAACAGCTTGCAGGCGATGTTTTCTCTCGCTTTAAGACTGTGGTGCTATGGCTTTGCAGCGGCGCGAATGTTGGCTACAAACTGCCCGGCAGGTAAGAGAAAGCCGGAGGTGTAAGAGGAGATATATTTTGAAGATTGCATTCACTTTAGCGCTTGCCTTGGCCACTACTGCCGTAACGTATGCCGACAATCTGGTCACGGTTCGGCCCACAGGCACTGACTCCGTGAATTGGTCGCAGCTCGGGTCAGAAGGCACACCCATTCCTCAACAATTCAGCTTCACGACAACAAACGGCGCGACAGGTTCAGGAAGCTTGGCCGGCGGCGAGGGTGAGGTTCGGTCTCAAGGTCCCACCTGGAGTGGGAACTTCAGTGACGGTGACTTTGTTCTATGGACAAGCCAGAGCGGCCCGCTGACCCTGAACTTTGCCCAGGGCTACACACAAATCGGTGCACAGATCGAGACAGACGATTATGCGGGGTTCACTGCCCAGCTTTGCACGGACGCCGGCTGCTTCACGGAGGATGGGACTTCCACTTCCGCAGGAGATGGAAGCGCTATTTACATCGGCTTCCAAAGTCCGATTCCATTCAGTTCCATCACCTTTAACGCGACGAACACAGATTTTGCCATCAACTCGTTGACGTTGAACGACTCAACGGCGGTTACCCCGGAGCCTTCGAGCCTGGTACTGCTGGCCACTGGTTTGATGGGCACGGCGGGTGTAATGCGCCGGCGCTTCGTCCGTTCGTAACGCCTCGCAGTCCCGGAACGGTAAAAAACCTCGTACTAGCAGGAATCCAGCACTTGCCGCACACCGAAAAGCCCTCCACTTGGGAGGGCTTTTATGGGCGCCGCGCACGCTGCACTGGGCGCAGGTGGACGTGTTTGCAGCGCGCGCGCTGGAGGGCAACATGCTCGCCATCTTCACCGACGCGACCGGCCTGAGTGACGCGGACATGCAGGCCCTGGCACGCGAAAACGAACCTGACACTCAATGATGGTTTGCGGTAGGAGTTTCTTGGGATCCCCCGCGGAGAGCGGTGAACTACCCGCTTCAGATCACCACGAGTTACACGGCGGGCAGCTCTGTCGCTCCGGTCACGGCGGACAATGCAGTTGGATGATCGCCAACGGTCTTGCCAATGTGCTGCTTACCGCAGCTACCGCTTCGCTGGGCGCGATCTCGCTGTATCGGCGAACCGCGTAACCCATGACGACGTATAGCCAGGCTTTCAACCTGCAGGTGCAGTACGGGGTCGCGCCGAATACCAATGCATTTGCCGGATATGTCGGCGGCAACGGCAAGCACATCATGTCATCGTTCGGAGCGAATGCCGTCAGTTCGATTCTCTTGCCCACCGCAAATCTGAAGAGTAGTCGTTCTTCGAGGACTTCGCTTTTGGCGGTAACTACCTCTCGCGCGGTGCGGTCAACCGTTTTCTGTGGCCTGCTCGACGAGGACTGCGGCTGGCCTTAACTGCGGCTCTACGATCAGCGGAACGATCCGCATGAACGGGTAAACCTCGCCGGGCACAAGGAGTACCTGGACACGGCGAAGCAGCTACGCGGCGAGCTCGCAGAGCTGTTGCGGTATGCCGGGGAGGGCTCGCCAGAGATCCAGCCCGCCACACTTTACCCGCAATGGTTACTACTTGAAGGACCGCGATTCTCAGAGTTGGAAGCGCCATGGTATGTTTTCTTGCAAACGTTGCCGAAGCGCGTTTTTCGTGGTCAGGATCGCGAAGACAGGATGTGACGGTCCTGGCTGCGCGAGGAGGAGTCTCGGCAGTGGGCGAAGGGCGCGATAAATAAAACAGAGTGCTCCTGAAACTGGTTACAAGTTTGAATTGATGCGGAGGCGACATGGCAAGCGGGGCGACTGAACAGCGTTACCGGATGGGGTTTCTGAGCGTTGCCTTGGCGCTCGGTGCTTTGTTTGAGCCAGGGAGCCTGCTGCACGCACAGGACACGACGGGTTCCATCAGCGGCACGGTGACCGACACAACCGGTGCCATCGTTGCGGGAGCGGTCGTTGTGGCGCATCGCATGGATACAAATGCCGACACGCAAACGACCACTTCGTCGGACGGCACGTACGCCTTCAATCTACTGCCGCCGGCGGTGTACCGCATCACGGTGACTGAAAGCGGCTTCAAGACCTTCCAGCAGGAAAATCTGACGCTCACCATCAATCAGCGCGCACAGGCGGACGCGAGGCTTGAGGTCGGCGGGACCGATCAGAAGATAACGATCACCGCTGCTCCGCCGACGATTCAGACGCAGGACTCCTCCGTCGGCCTGGTCGTCGATGCCGAAACCATTGTGAACACGCCCCTCAACGGCAGGTTGAATATCACCGGTTTGCTTGCGCTGGCGCCGGGCATCCAGAACGCGGGAGCGCAGGACCAGATTCCCATCTATGGCATTACGCCGAGCGTCGGCGGTGCTTCGCCTTACGGCTCGATCGGCTTCTCGCTTGATGGCGCGACGAATACCAGCGTGTTTCTCCAGCGCGGGTATGGCGAGTATCCGCCGCTGGACGGCCTGCAGGAGTTCAAGACGATCACGACCGGCGCTGCCGCCGAGTTTACCCAGCCAACACAGATCGTGGTACTCAGCCGCGGCGGAGCGAATAGCTTCCATGGAACGCTGGTGTATTTCAACCGCAACCGCTTCCTGGCGGCGAAGCAGTACTTCGCGGGTGCGCTGCCCCTTCCCAAGTACAACCGCAACGAGTTTGGTGGAAACTTCTCCGGTCCGATTGTGATTCCGCACCTTTACAACGGACGCGATAAGAGCTTTTTCTTCTTCAACTTCGAGCGCTTCACCCGTCGCCAGGCAAACACCATCAGCGCGCTTGTACCGACGTTGAAGGAACGCGCAGGCGACTTTTCCGAAGCGCCGGCAGCGATCTACAACCCGTTCACGGGTCTGCCGTTTGCCGGTAATAACATCGCGGGTAACATCAATCCCGTCTCGCTCGCCCTTCAGAACGCTCTGTTTCCCTTGCCGAACGTGGCCGGTGCGGCGTTCGGTAAGAACAACCTGGTGCAGAACCTCCCTTTGATTGAGAACGCCAACCGGTACTCCTTCCGTATCGATCACCAGCTGACCGCGAGCGACCATATCAGCGGGAGTTATCTGGCGGGTCTGTTCGGGCCGAACAACGCGACCGGTACCACCAGCCTCTTCGGCGGCATGGCCGGCATTGGCGAACATAACATGAACACGATCGTGAACTGGACTCACACCTTTTCACCTTCGCTGATCAGCCAGTTAACGGCTTCCTATATTCATGAGCCGATTTTCCGTACGCCGCAGAATTATCAGACCAACTTCGCAGCGATCATCCCGGGTCTGCCGCCGCAGCCCATCGAGGGAGCGCCGCAGCTAAGCATCACGAACATCGCGACTGTCTCAGAGGCCGGGTCGAGGGATCTGGATCAGACGATCCAGATGAACTACATCATGACCAAGTCGCTTCGGACCCATAACATGAAGTTCGGCGTGACGGTGCTTCGCTCGAACCATTGGAATACTGCAGCTATCTCGCCGCAGCGTGGTTACTACCAGTTCACCGGAACCTATACGAATAACCCCACTACGAAGTCAGGCGGCGTGGCGTACGCTGACTTTCTGCTGGGCGACCCGTTGCAGACACAGGTCTCGAACCCTGCCGTTGCGACGGTACGGTTTCTGCAGACGCAGTACGGCGGCTTTATCCAGGATGACTGGCGTGCTACCCCCAGGCTCACGATCAACGCTGGGATCCGTTATGACTTCCAGTATCAGGAAGACAATCCGTATGGATTAAATGCGCTGTATGTTCCGGCGCTCAAGTCGATTGTGGTGTTCGCGGACCAGCTGCCTGCGGCCGTGCAACCCGCCGTCTCAGCGGTCGTGCCGGTGGTGCTGGCGAAGAACGTCGGTCTGCCGAGCAAGGTATTCAGCTATCTTGGGCAGGACCCGAATAACTTCGCTCCTCGATTGGGTTTCGCATACCAGGTCACACCGAACACCGTGTTACGCGGGGCGTTCGGAATATTCTTCGACTTACTCCCCACGGATGACACAATTGCTCCGCTCTCGCAGGGGCTCCCGTTTTATGCGACCCAGACGTTCGCCAGTACGTCGAGCACAAGGCCGTCCCTTTCGATGAGCAATCCGTTTCCCAGTGGGGCGGGGGCCGTAAGTGCAAATCCGAACGCGGTGGCGGAACACTCCCCGGTGACGCCGTATGAAGAGCAATACAACCTCACGCTTGAGCGCCAGTTGCCCAAGGGCATTGGAGTTCGCGTGGGATATGTCGGTCTGCGCAATCTAAAGCAGAACAACTTCCACGGCAGCGGCAATGTATTTCCAGACTTGAACGCCGTGACGCCGGCGGCGGGGGCTGTGCAGGCTCGCCGCCCGGTCCAGCCGTTCGGTTCCATTTCGCTGCAACTGGATCCAATCTTCTCGAGCAGCATGAACTCGTTCCAGGCTGGTGTGCACAAGCAGTATTCCTCCGGGTTTACGGTCAACGCGGAGTACGAGTGGATTCGTGTGCTGGGCAATGAAAACTTTCAGAACTCGCTGACCACGAATGATTCCTATGGCAATATTTCGGGGATTCGTCCGCAGCAGTTAGTCGTGAGTTACTCCTATGATCTGCCGTTCGGACGTGGCAAATACCTGTTGGGCCAGTCCAGCGGACTTGTCGATCGTGCGATTGGGGGATGGGTGCTGTCGGGGATTTCGACCTTCCAGGCGGGCCAACCCTTCAGCGTGTCGGCCAGTGCGGGTCCGACGGGTGACGTGGGCGGCCGCGCCAACGTGGTGCCCGGGCAGCCCCTCTATCCAGCAAAACGGACGATCGGCGAGTGGTTCAATCCCGCGGCGTTTGTGAAGGCTCCGCTGTACACCTATGGAACGTCAGGCTACAACATGCTTTGGGGACCCGGCTTCCAGAACTGGGACGCTTCCATCTCGAAACGGACAAAGCTAACGGAAAGTTCACGCCTAGAACTGCGTCTTGACGCGTTCAACGTATTCAATCATCCGCAGTTCAGCAATCCGA
>CBAAAE010000150.1:0-7432 GCA_964658845.1 uncultured Novosphingobium sp.
TACGAGGGCTACACCGGGCCGAACGGCATTGGCACGCTGACGAATATTCTTGGCTACCACTTTGGACCGGGGATTGAGTCGGCCGAGCGCAACGGCTGGGGCCAGTGGTTTCGTGGCGAAAAAGACGGCATCGGCATGGACCGGAGCGCCGCGGGTACGGGCTACATCCAGCAGTATCCGCCGGAGCTCGCGGCCAAGTACGAGTCACTCGCGACCTGCCCGGATGATCTGCTGCTGTTCTTCCATCATGTGCCGTATGACTATCGTCTGCACAGTGGCAAGACACTGGTGCAATCGATCTACGATACGCACTACGCAAGCGCGCTGCTCGCCGCGCAGTACGGGACGCAGTGGCGATCGCTCGAGGGCAAAGTTGACGCGGAGCGTTTCGCGCAGGTGCAGCGGCTATTTGAGTTCCAGGCAGGCCACGCCATCGTCTGGCGCGACGCCATCAATGCCTGGTTTCAGCGAGCCTCAGGCATCGCCGACACGCAAGGCCGCGTGGGCCATGACCCGGGTCGCATCGAAGCCGAAGGGATGCAGGCAAGCGGCTATCAGCCCATCGATGTCACGCCGTGGGAGACCGCTTCCGGTGGCAGGGCGATGGCCTGCCACGTGGCCGCCGGTTGCACGCTGCGCACCATCATCGACCAGCCAGCAGGCACGTACAACATCGCCGTGCAGTACTTCGACCTTTGGCGCGGCGCGTCTCGCTACGAGCTGTTGCTGAATGACAAACCCATCGCACAGTGGAACGCCGACGACACCCTGCCGCCCGCGCAGTACGACGCCGGGCCCGATGGGCAGACCTCCACGCGCTTCGCGGTGCGCTCCGTTGCGTTGCATCACGGGGACACGCTCACCCTGCGCGGCGTGCCGGACATGCGGCCCGACCTGGCAAACGCAACGCCAGCGCAACAGGCCAACGGCAACGCAGGCACGCGCGACTTTCGCGAGTACGCGCCGGTAGACTACATCGTCATCGGACCGGCTGGACCGCTCACACCGCAGTAAGGACTCGCTTATGAAGATCACCGGCACACGCCTCATCCTCTGCTCGCCCGACCGCAACTTTGTTACGCTCCGCATCGACACGGATCAGGGTGTCTACGGATTAGGCGACGCCACGCTCAACGGCCGCGAGCTTGCCGTTGCTAGCTATCTGCAGGACCACGTGCTGCCCTGCCTGATCGGGCGCGATCCTGCCAACATCGAAGACACCTGGCAGTACCTGTACCGCGGAGCGTACTGGCGGCGCGGACCCGTGACCATGGCAGCGATCGGTGCCGTCGACGTGGCCCTGTGGGACATCAAGGGCAAGGCGCTGAACACGCCGGTCTACAACCTGCTGGGCGGTGCCAGCCGCACCGGCTGCCTGGTCTACACGCACGCCAACGGTGGCGACATCGCCGAGGCGATCGACTCGGTGCAGCACCACGCGGCGCTCGGCTACAAGGCCGTACGTGTGCAGGCAGGCGTGCCCGGCGTGCCATCAAGTTACGGTGTGCCAAAGCATGGAAAACCCTATGAGCCGGCAGAGCGCGGCCTGCCGTCTGAGCAGGTCTGGTCCACTGAGCACTACCTGCGCTTTGCGCCAAGCCTCTTCGCCGCCGCGCGTGAAGCCGCAGGCGAGGAGCTACACCTGCTGCACGACGTGCACCATCGCCTGACGCCCATCCAGGCAGCGCGCCTTGGTAAGGAGCTGGAGCCGTTTCACCTCTTCTGGATGGAGGATCCGGTACCCGCCGAACTGCAGCAGAGTTTCGGCATTATTCGCCAGCACACCACCACGCCGATCGCCGTGGGCGAGGTCTTCAACTCGATCCATGACGCGCAGGAACTGATCCGCAATCAGTGGATCGACTACCTGCGCATGACCGTCGTGCATGGCGGCGGTTTGACCCCGATGAAGAAGGCGGCGGATTTCGCGGCCCTGTACCAGGTGAAGACGGGCTGTCATGGCGCGACCGACCTGTCGCCCATTGCCATGGCTGCGGCGCTGCACCTTGGCCTGGCAATTCATAACTTCGGCATCCAGGAACACATGCCGCACACGTCGCTGACGGACGAGGTCTTTCCGCACAGCTATCGCTTTCATGAAGGCTCCATGCACCCCGGCGATGCGCCCGGCCTCGGCGTGGAGATCGACGAAACCCTGGCTGCAAGACATCCCTACCAGCGCGCCTATCTGCCGGTAGCCCGGCTGCTGGATGGCACGCTGACCGATTGGTAAGTCAGCAGAATGAGTCGACCGGGTAAGTCAGGATGGATCACTCAGCATGGTAAGTCAGCATGGCACGACCCATCATCAGCCGTCATCCCAAAGATAGATGTCACCTAGGAAACGTCATGCAGCATGAAACAGAATCCATCACGAGCCGTCATCCTGAGCGGAGCGAAGGATCCCTCTGAGCCCGTCCCGCGCAAGACGCTCAAAGCCTTCCGCGCTGAAAAGGACCGAGCTTGTGAAGGGACAACATTCCTGAGGGATCCTCGCTGCGCTGGTGTGCCCCAGGTAAGTCAAGTTAGTAAGTCAGGCGGCCAACGCCTGAATCACTCAGCGGGCGAAGAGGCTCAGCGAAATGCTGTTCGCCACCGCATGGTAGGCCGCGGCGGAGGGATGCAGATGATCGCCCGAATCAAACTTCGGCAGCAGCCGCGAGGGCCGCGCCGGATCGGCCAGCAACTTGTCGAAATCCAGCACCGCATCGAAATGGCCGGATGCCCGAATCCATGCATTGATCTTCTGCCGGTCCGACTCGCTGGCAGGTCCGGGATGGTAGTACTCGAACCCCGCATACGGCGTGATGGTTGCACCATAGATGAGCAGCCTGGCGGTGTGCGCGCGGTCGATCATCTGCTGGTACGCGGCCTCCAGGTGTGCCACCAGCGCGTCGTGTTCCGCCGGTGTGATCTCCGCCGACCGCGTGGCCACGCCCAGGTCGTTCACGCCCTCAAAGACGATGACGTACCGCACGCCGGGCTGCGCCAGCACGTCGTGGGTAAAGCGCGCCAGCGCGTTTGGCCCCATGCCATCCAGCAGGACGCGATTGCCGCCCAGTCCGTGGTTCAGCGCGCCCATCAGGCGTCCCGCGGGCTCTGCCTGCAGGCGCGCCGCCAGGTCGTCAGGCCAGCGATCGTTGCCGTTCGTGGTTGCGCCATGGCCATCGGTAATGGAATCACCGAATACGACGATCGAGCCGGCTGCCGCGGGTGCTTGCACATCCACGCCGCAGATCTGAACCAGCGATCTAACTTCTCCGCACCTGGCAAGTCCGCCGCAGCCGGCTCGGTCCCGTGCGACAGGTACGAGGTGGAGCGGGAACCGGGATGGCCGGTCTGACCGGCAGGTGCCTTGTCGTACTGCAGCGTGATCGCGACGTCAGACAGGGCGGACGCATGAAAGGCCACGGGATCGGACAGGTACTCCGCTCCGGCCGGAATGGTCACGTCCGGCCTGCCTCCATCAAAGGTGACGGGACGGTCTGTAGCCGGGTCTACGGTCGCGCCCGCAGGCGATATCGGCCGGGCGATGTGAACGGCGGAGAGGTGCAGCGGCTCCGTTCCAAACGCGTTCGAGAGACGGAGCCGAAGCCGCTCGCCGCCAAGCGACAGGTGAACCAACTGCCGCAGTGTTGCACCGTTCAGAGCGTCCGGCGGCAGCGCATTGGGAGGGAGCGGCACCTGCTGCGAAGCGGCCCAACTCCCAACCCATCGCGTGCCGGTGGGCGTCTGTGCGGAAGCGAAGGCGGCAAGCAGGATGACCGCGACAACGCGGCAGGCAAGAAGTGACGGCAAAGTGGTACATCCTTGTTCACGGTGTAGATTTCAAGTCGCGCTACAACAGTACGCCTGCCGAAACTACAGCTACCGGCCACCTGTTCGCGCCGGAGTGCGCAACACCATAGGGGGTGTTTCTCATGCAATTGCAGGGCCGCAAGGCAGTCGTGATCGGTGGTACCTCGGGCATTGGGCAGGCATTGGCACTCGGCCTGGCACGCGCCGGCGCTGACGTCATTGCGTCGTCACGTTCGGCCGCAGGCGTCGGGAAAACCGCCGTTGCGATCCGTGCACTGGGCCGGCAAACCATCGAACTGACCGCCGACGTGCAGTCGCGTGCGTCGCTCGAGGCCCTGCTTGCCGGCGCCCTGCAGGCCTTCGAACGGGTTGACATCCTCGTGAACGCGGCCGGCATAACCCAGCGGGAGCCGACGCTCGACGTCACCGATGAGCGCTGGAACCAGATCTTCGATGTGAACCTGAACGGCACGCTGCGCGCATGCCAGATCTTCGGCCGGCAGATGATCGCGCAGGGAGGCGGACGCATCATCAACATCGCGTCACTGTCGAGCTTTGTGGCCTTTCTGGAGGTCAGCGCTTACTGCGCCAGCAAGGCCGCCGTCGCCTCACTGACGAAGTCACTTGCCGTGGAGTGGGCGAAACACAACGTGCTGGTGAATGCCATCGCGCCGGGCATTTTTCCTACCGCGTTGAACAGCAAAATCCTGCAAAGTGCACGCGGAGCAGAGCTGCAGATGCGCACCCCCATGGCCCGCTTCGGCCAGACAGAAGAACTGGTCAGCACCGCCGTCTATCTCGCCTGCGAAGCTACCAGCTTCACATCAGGCCAGATCATCGCGGTAGATGGCGGCTTCCTTGCCAGCGGCGTGAACCAGTAAGTGCGCGTTCCACTTACAGTCGTAGTTACTCGACCTGCATACATTCTCCCAGCGAGCCTACGGCGTACGTCTGAGCGGCTTGCTAAGCTTGTAAGTTAGCTCGATAACTCCATAGTTGGATTCGCGGGTTTGCGGGTAGATAGAAGCAACAACAGTCTTGCCGTAAGAGTGCGCATAGTACAACGTCAAAGAAAATTGCTTGGTGAAGGCGTAATCCATGCTCACATCGTAGAGAGAACTGAAGCTCCCATGATTGTTGCCGGGCCGCCCTGTGTACCCAAACACCTTGTTATCGTAGGCGCCGCCACCGCCATACCAGAAGTCAGTGGGCGATGTCAGTTGCAGGAAGTGCAGGTCGGTACGAAGATCCATTTTCGCGGTGGGCCTGGCGAGGAACTGCACAAACTCATCCTTCAGGTTCATCATGTTGAAATAAGGGAATCGGGCGTACACGCGGGGCGTGGGCAAGACCTGGAAAAACGTGTTGTGCGTGCCGTCCGCATTGTTGTTGTCACCCGTCGTGCGCAGGATGCCGCCGCGCAGCCAAGGCTGGCTTTTGACACGCGTCATGCGGTATCCGCCCTCCACCGCGTAGCCGCCTGAGTGCTGGTTCAGGAAGCCCCACTGTCCGTTCTGCAGAACGCCCCAGAACAGCAGGTCGACCGCACCCGGACCGGTGGGGATCGCAGTCGCCTCACTCATGCCGTAAGTGCCGATGCGGACGTTCTGATGATCGAGCGCCCGCGCCGCCGCGGTTCGATTGTCCGTCTTCGTAAGGCCGGTGCGACCGTCATGGTAACCAAGCGCAAAGCCTCGCAGCAGAAGCCGCTTTTGCGCAAGGTAACGTGAATAGGCGAGATACTGGATGTCGACGTTCAACTCTGGATTGGCATTCATGTTGAACACGCCCTGTACCGGGCGACCGGCCATCGCGGTCAGGTCCCAGTTGTTGCCGCCGATCTTGCCCTCCAGGCCGTCGAAGGAACGCTGCCCGTTGGAAAAGCCAAAGTTCCCGACCAGCCGCTGCGCGATGCGATTGGTCTGCAGCCAGGCGAGCGTGGGGTCCTGCGGTGCTGTTTCCTGGCCGTCGAAGAATTCAAATCGCCCCACCCGCAGGGTGTTGAGATCCCGCTTGAAGTGGTATCGCAGAAAGCCCTGGCGGAGGGATGCTGCCGCCGGATACGGATCATTGTTGTTCGACGCGTAGTAGGTGCCGCCCAGGCCTAGCTGCCCCTGTGCCGCGACCGGTGACACTGCGTCGGAGGGCAACGCAAGCTCGGCACTTTGCCCCAGTTCCACCTGGTAGTCGAAGTACCTGACACGCTGCGTGATGCCGAGCCGCAACATCGAGTCCTGATGCCCATATCGTTCGTCCGTGGGGGTTGCTGCAAACCACTGTGTCGCATTGGTACGCTCGCGGATCAGCGCGGTGACCGTGACAGGGGTGGACCCAGACGCGGAAGGAGCTTGCGGAGCGCTTGTGGCCTGACCAGTTGCGCGGCTGAAGGGGAGTAATAGCAAAATGCTGAGAGAGAAAGCTCGATGCAAGGAATGGCTCCAAAGAAAGATGGTGCAGAGTTGCCCCAGGGGCGCGTAGATCGAGAACTCAAGCGCTGTGAGTTCTGAATGATAATAATCGGGCACCAAAGGAGCGACTACGAGGTAAACGGCGCCTGTGCAGCCGAACCATCTGGAGCGGCGCCCTTCGTCTCACTCCCGGCGACTCAGTATGAAGAAGGCGGCGGGGCCGCAAGCAAGGATGGCGATAGTCAGGCAGCACAAACCTGCGTTGACGGCTCCGCCGGCACGCGGTATTAAAAAGGTCGCGGAACGATGAATCCTGATCGGGAAAGAGGGTGGTGGCGGAGAGTGGGGGATTCGAACCCCCGATAGAGCTTTTGACCCTATAACGGTTTAGCAAACCGCCGCCTTCAGCCACTCGGCCAACTCTCCGCGGCGCTCCGGCTCGTACACACCGAAGGCGTGAGAGCGGCAGAACTGAATAGATTATAGCGTGTGCCCAAGCGCAGGCCTAGCAACAACTCCCTGGGTGGCATTGTGAGTGCACCGTGCCGGTTCACGTTTGCATCCTGGTAAGGCTTGATACCTTCAAGCGCAAAAAAGTGGCCTCCGGGAGGAGGCCCTTCTTATGTGAGAATCTCCGCACTACTGCATGGTGACGCCACCGCGCAGCTTCTCTTCCTTCTTCGCTTCATTGATCTTGCGTGCGCCAAGAGCGTCCTGACTGGCCTTTTCTGCGTTGGCAACGTCCGTCTTCTGAGCTAGGACGTTGCCGCAGTCCAAGTCTGCCTGCCGCCGCCAGGTCAGGTTCAAGTATTGCAGCGCCTCGTCATAGGTGGTGTTGATCTGGGTAGCCTGCTGCAGATGGTCAAGACCGTCCTTGACCAAAGGCGTGTTTTGCTCCTTCAGCTTGGCACAGGTATTCTTGCTCATCTTGGGGTTGCCATCGCCGTTGTCTGTCAGGCCGTCGGCCGCAAGCGCCTTGCGAGCATTGTCGTACGCCTCGATCCAGTCCACGACGCCGATCGTGTAGTGCGCCTCGGCATCCTTCGGGTCCACGGCGATAACCTGCTGCTCATAGCTCTTCGCTTCCGGATACTTCTTAATGTTCCGGTAGATGGAAGCCAGCTGCTGCAGTGCGACCTTTTCGCCCGGCTTGATCTGAAGGTAATCCTTAAAGCCGGCAATCGCCTGATTGGCGTACTTCAGGTTCTCAGGCGAGTCGAGATTCG
>CBAAAE010000151.1:0-7330 GCA_964658845.1 uncultured Novosphingobium sp.
GATTCCAGGTGGGTGAAACGTCAGGGCCGCGCGAGTTGGTAATTCGGCGCGGGCTGTTGCCACTGCCGTCGGTCACATAGATTTCCGGGTCGCCCGACCGTGAAGAAGCGTAGGCGAGCTGACCGCTGGAGGACCATGCAGGCGACAGGTTCGTCCCGCTGCCCGACGGAAAAGCAATCATGCGATTCAGCAGCAGGGAAAACACGCGAATCTGGAAGCCATCGTTGGTGAGCGAAGAAAACGCGATGCGTGAATTATCCGGAGAGACCCGCGGCGAGATGGAGATAGTACCCAGATGCGTGACCGCATGTTGGTTCGCGCCGTCATAATCCATCGCCCAGATCTCCTTGGATCCACCGGCAGCGTGCACGTAATAAATCTTGCTTTCGGCGATGCCGGGGATGCCACCTCCGAGCCGGAGGATGATCTCATCGGCAAACTTGTGCGCAATGGTGCGCGCACCGTTCTCGTCCGCCGAATCGGTGTACTGCTTGCCGAGCACCTGCGGATACTGTGCGTTATGCGTGTCGAAGACCCAGCCGCTGACCGAGGATTGGCTGCCGCTGCTGCTGTAGGAACCGAACGCGACGAAGGACGCGTTGGCCGTGCCGCCACCCCAGTCCGGCAGGCGGATCTCGGCGGGCGCACCCGGCGACGTCTGCGGCTGCAGGCTTTTTGAGACCAAGTCGAAGACGCCTGCATTTCCAAGGTCGCTGAACAGCACGGTGTCGAAGGTGCGCTTCAGTGCGTCGGCATCGGGGGACCCGGCATGAAAGTCGGCCGCGGCAATGCGCACACGGTCCGCGCCGGTGTTGGTGCCGGTAAAGACGTTGTCCTGCGCGTGTAAGCGCACTGTCGGCGCCAGCAATGCGGTGACCGCGAGCAGCGCGTTGCGGAGGGAAGAGGAGCGTTTCCAGATCGTCATGCGACTCCCATGGTAGTCGCACCGCGTTGCGATGGTCGCGGAAGGGTGTCTCACTGTGTACGCTTTGTTGCATCGCCGAACTGCCGGCAGCTACTGGACCTTGGGGTCAAAGTAGTACTGCACATTGATGTACGAGCCGGCGTAGCCATCTGGCAGCGGCGCGAACGTATCGATGCGCTGCAGAGCTCGGAGCGCGCTGGCATCCAGAGTCGCGTCGCCGCTTGGCTTGGAGATCGTGATCTGCGATGGTGTGCCATCCCGCTCGATGCGGAAGCTGATGTAGACCCGATGGCCGGGAGCGCCGCTGTCAAGCGTCTGGGTAAACCACTGTTGCGCGACCTTTTGCGTGAGCTGCCGCACGTAATAGGCGTAGCGCTGCCCAAACGCGGAGTCGGTCACGTTGGTCGAAGAGGTGCCTGCGCGGTTCTCGACGGCGGTCATGGCGACCCGCAGGCCGGCCGTCTCACCACTGGCCGCACGATCGGGCGGTACCGGCTGCGGCGGACGTTTGGCAGCTTCGGGTGCAGGCTTCTCAGCGATCTTGGGCGGTGGCTGCTTCTTCTCCGGCGGCTTCACGATCGGGATGTCCGTGGGCTTCGGTGGCGGCTCGGCCTTGGGTGTTGGCGGCGGTGGCACGGGGCTGGGCGACTCCGATGCCAGCACGTTGTCCACAGTCGGCTGTACGCGCGGTGGCAGCGGGATCGAGTTCACCATGGTCGCCTGGGTTGCGCCGCTTACGTCCGCCTTGTCGCCCCACGAGTCGCCACTCTTGTGGAAGAGGAATGCCGAGCCCAGCAGGCCGCCAAGCACGATGCCATGCAGCAGCAGCGACGCCACGAAGTTCTTCTTCGTGACGGCAGCTTCGCGCGTTGGATCTTGTACGACGGGCATTATTTACTTCTCAAACGGCCTTGTGACGATGCTGATGTTGGTTATGCCCGCCTGCTTGACTGCATCCATGACGGAGGCGAATGCGCCGAACGGCACTTTCTGGTCGGCCCGCAGGTAGATCACTTTCTTCGACGGATCGCCGCCCTTGCCACGCAGCAAGCGAGGCAAATCGCTGATGTTTACTGCCTTGTCCTGCAGAAATACCCGCTGGTCGTGGTCGATCGACACCACCGTCCGTTCCTCTGTGAGCTGGTTGACGGTGCGCGTCTGCGGCACCGCGACTTCAATCCCTGACTGCAGCACGGGCGCCGTCAGCATGAAGATCAGCAGCAGTACCAGCACCACGTCGACGAGCGGCGTGATGTTGATCTCGGCGAGGGAAGACTGGGTGCGGCCACCGCTTGAGAAGGCCATGGTGTTCTCTCCTACTCTTTAAGTGGCTAGACGCGACGGCGCAGATCGTCCGGCGCGGACGGTGTTGGTACCGGGCTGGCCGCGGCGTCGTCGAGGGCGTTCAGGAGCTCTCGGCTGAAGTCATCCATCCGTGCTGCGAACTCCCTCAGGCGGGCTGTCAACTGGTTGTAGCCGACCACTGCGGGGATGGCGACGACCAGGCCGGCGGCCGTCGTGATCAGCGCCTCAGAGATGCCTGGCGCAACCGCCCGCAGCGTGGCCGAGCCCTGCGTGCCGAGCCCGTGGAACGCATCCACAATACCCATCACCGTGCCCAGCAGGCCGATGAACGGGGCCACCGCGGCGATTGTCGCCAGCCACGTGAGCTGGCTTTCCAACGCGGTAAGTGCCTCGCTCGATGCGGTCTGTGCCGCACGCTCGATCGCAAGGGAACTGCGCGGTGTGCCGCGTCCGCCGGTCTGGCGCTGATACTCCTCGACAATCTCGGTGAAGACCGTCACCAGCGGTGATGGTCGGTACTGCTCTGCAATGGCTGCGATCTCGCCCAGTCGCGAGGACTTGCGAAAAGCCCGGACGAAAGCCTGCCCCTTAGTGCGCGCACTGCGGAAGACGCCGGCCTTGGAGATCATGATCGTCCAGGAAAAAATGGACATGACAAGCAGCACGGCGAGCACGGCCAGCGCCACCGGTCCGCTGTTATGCAGCATTTCCGCCAGCGCAGAAGAACCTGTGGGTGCAGGGGGAGCCGCTGCGGAAGGATCTTCCTGGAACAGGAGAGTGAGAAGAATCGACATACTTCCGAGAAGTGTACTTCTGCCGTGCCACTGTTTGCCGCTGCCCGAACCACACCAGGTGCGGAAAGGCCCCAATGCGCGTGTCTTCGTCAGTCCAATCGAGGGAGTTTCTTTACTCGGCACCCCGTCTGCGGAAATCCTGTACCCGGCGCCGGGCCGTGCTATGCTCTGCGCGAAGGTGAGGCGAAAATGCTGCTGGAGCTGCGCGCCGAAAACTATGCCGTCATCGATCACGCGGTTGCGACCTTTGGCAGCGGCCTAAACCTGCTCACGGGCGAGACCGGTGCCGGCAAATCCATCCTTGTGGACGCACTTGCGCTGCTGCTGGGTGGCCGTGCGGCCAGCGACGTCGTCCGGCATGGCGCGGAAAAGGCGGTCGTGTCGTGTGTCTTTGAATCGACGGCCGGTGCCGAGGCCATTCTTGAGGCCAACGGGCTTGACGTCGAGGGCACTGAGATTCTTCTCCGCAGAGAGGTCAACGCCAACGGCAAGGGCCGCGTCTTCCTGAACAATCAACCGGCTACCGTCGGCGTGCTGCGGCAGCTGGCACCGGAACTTGCACTGGTGCACGCGCAGACTGAGACCATGGGCAGCTTCGACCAGGCGCAGCAGCGTGGCTTGCTGGATCGATTCGCCGGGATCAACACTACTGTGCCGCCAGGCCGTGAGCTCTCGCTCGATCTGCGGGAAAGGCTGCGCACCCGCAAGAATCTCGACCCCGCACAGGCAGGCGAAAATATTCGCACCGCATATGCCCTGTGGCGCGAGGCTCGCGAGGAACTCGACCGGCTGAGCGGCGAGGAGCAGGAGCGCCTGCGCATGGCCGACCTGTGGAGCTTTCAGCGCGGCGAGATCCAGGAAGCCGCCATTACCGCCGCCGACGAGGACACCGTACTCGAAGCCGAGAAGCGTGTTTTGGCGAACGCGGAGAAGCTGTACACGGCAGCGATGAGCGCGCACGAGGCTCTCTACGAGGGTGAAGGTTCCGCTGAAACAACTCTGGCAGCCGCGCAGAAGCACATTGAAGAACTGGCCCGGTATGACAGCAGCTTCACCGAGTCCGCAGCACAGCTTGCAAATGCCCGCGCGACCGTGGCCGACCTGAGTGCGACCGTCCGCGACTACGCGGACAAGATCAACGCGTCGCCCGAGCGGCTGGAGCAGATTGAAGATCGCCTAGCGACGCTGGATCGGCTAAAACGCAAGTACGGCCGCACACTTACCGAGGTCATCGCATACGGTGAGGATGTCGACGTAAAGCTGCAGGAGATCGAGAATCGCGACGCCCTGATCGCCGCCGCAAAGAAGACGCTGGCCGAGACGGAACACATCTACACCTGCGTTGCGCAGGACCTGACGGAAGCACGCATCGCCGCCGCCCGCAGGCTGGAAAAGCTGGCTGAGCAGCAGATCAATGACCTGGCCATGAAGGTCCAGTTCAGGGTGGAAGTCGCCTCGCAGAAAGAACAGACCTTCTGGAGCGGCGCCGGCTGGGATCACGTGGAATGCCTCATTTCCACCAACGCCGGGGAGCCGCTGAAGCCCCTGGAAGAGATCGCCAGCGGCGGCGAGATGAGCCGCGTCATGCTCGCCCTGAAGGTGTCGGTGGAGGAAGGTGGAACGGACCGTACCAGGCGCCGAATCGCGCTGCCGCGCACACTGGTCTTCGATGAAATCGACATCGGGATCGGCGGCCGGGCTGCCGAAGCAGTCGGGCAGAAGCTCAAGGCGCTGTCCGTTCACCAGCAGGTCCTTTGCGTCACGCATCTGCCGCAGATTGCCGCTTTCGCAAGTCAACATTTCCTGGTCGAGAAATCGGAGCGGGACGGACGCACACGCACGCAGATCCGGCAGATGCTGGACGAGGAGCGCACCGGGGAGATTGCCCGCATGATCTCTGGTGCGACTGTGACCGAAACCAGCCTTCGTCATGCCGAGCAGATGTTGAAGGCCAGCCTGTAAGGTGTCCCGGTCAAGAGGAAGAGCTCGCCGTGGTTGCTCGCTGCCGTGAGCGGCATGCCATCTCAGGCCCGCAGCTGCACCGATGTTGGTTCAAAGTGGCAACTTACCCCGCGTCTTCGCGGTATACTTTATTGGTGACGACCCTGGCTCTAGATCCGTCCTATACAACTTCCAACGGCGACAATTCAGCCACCAAGCGAGTCCTGCTGCTGAAGCCCCGCGGCTTTTGTGCCGGCGTGGTTCGTGCGGTTGATATCGTGAAGATTGCGCTGGACACCTTTGGCGCTCCTATCTACGTCCGCAAGGAAATCGTCCACAACAGCTACGTCGTCGATGATCTGCGCCAGAAAGGCGCGATCTTCGTGAACGAACTGGATGAGGTACCCGAGGGCAAGCGTGTGATTTATTCCGCGCACGGGGTATCGCCGGCAGTGCGCGAGCGCGCGAAAGAGCGTGGTCTGAAGGTCATCGATGCGACCTGTCCGCTGGTCACCAAGGTTCACGTCGAAGCGATCAAATTCGCCAAGCAGGGCTATTCGCTGGTACTGGTCGGCCACCGCGATCATGAAGAAGTAGAAGGCACGCAGGGTGAAGCGCCCGACGTTACGCAGGTAGTCTCGACGGTGGAAGAAGTCGAAAGCCTGGTCGTGCCTGATCCGGATCGTGTGGCCTACCTGACGCAGACGACGTTGTCGCTCGATGAAGCGCGGTACATGATTGAGGCTCTTAGGAAGAAGTTTCCGAAGATCGCCGGTCCTCCAGCCCAGGACATCTGCTATGCGACGGAAAACCGCCAGACTGCGGTCAAGAATGTCGCCCATGGTGCGGATCTTGTCCTGGTAGTGGGTTCGCGAAACAGCTCGAATTCAAACCGGTTGGTCGAAGTTTCGATGAATCTAGGGACCACGTCTTATCTGATTGACAAGGCGCAGGACATTCAGCCGGAGTGGCTGGAAGGCGTCGAGAAAGTGGCCATTACCGCGGGTGCTTCGGCGCCTGAGGTGCTGGTACAGGAAGTCGTCGCGTACCTGCAGGAATGCGGGTATGGATCCGTTGACGAGGTCGAGGTGATGCCCGAAAACGTCCGCTTCGGCCTGCCGCCAGAGATCGTGCAGGCGATTGCATCGGCACCTGGGGCACAGACGGTTCGTGCCGCGGCGACGTCGTAGACCTGTAACTCGCGTGCATCGTCCTTCCTAAGGAATCGTCTAATCGACATGCAGGAACAAAACCCGAGACCGGCTAAGTCAGCGGGAAGCGCTACGGCCGCGGTCTCCACGCAACCGCGTTTCGGACGGATTGACCTCGGCCTCGACCGGGTACGTGAAGCTGTCGAGAGTGCAAAGAACTGGCTTTTGGGAGAACAGCACCCCGACGGCTACTGGTGCGGCGAACTGGAAGCGGATGTCATGCTGGAGGCAGATTACATATACCTCCACACGCTGCTGGGCACCGGTGACCCGGGCCGAATGAGTCGCGCCATCAATGAAATTCTTCGCCACCAGAACGCGGACGGCGGATGGAGCCTCTATCCCGGCGGACCTTCCAACATCAACTACGGCGTCAAGTCGTACCTGGCATTAAAGCTGATGGGTTGGTCTGCAAACGACCCGATTCTGACCAAGGCTCGCGAGTGGATTCTGGCGAACGGCGGCGTCACCGAGTGCAATACCTTCACCAAGATTTACCTGTGCGCGCTTGGCCAGTATGACTACGGGGCGGTTCCCGCGATTCCGCCCGAAATTGTCCTCTTTCCAAACTGGTTTTATTTCAACATCTATGAGATTTCGTCGTGGTCGCGCGGCATACTCGTCCCGCTCTCGATCACGTACGCGAAGAAGCCCTTCAAAAAGCTGGCACCGGAGCAGGGCATCGAAGAGCTCTTCGTTGGCGGCCGGGCCAAGGCCGATCTTCATCTGCGCTGGGACAGGAAGAAGCTGATCTCGTGGCGAAACTTCTTCCTCTTCTGGGATCGCCTCGCGCAATGGTATGAGCGCGTGCATATCCGTCCATTACGTAAGAAAGCCTTGAAGGCTGCCGAGCAGTGGATGCTGGAGCGCTTCGAGGGCTCGGACGGACTTGGTGCCATTTATCCCGCGATGCTGAACGCGATCGTGGCGCTCCGGCACCTCGGCTACTCGCTCGACGATCCGCAGATGATCCGTGCGATGGACGAGTTTGAGAAGCTGGGTATCGACTGTCCGGAGGGTACACCGGAATACCCGATCCCGACCTTCCGCATGCAGCCGTGCTTTTCGCCTGTGTGGGATACCGCGCAAGTGGTTTCTTCTCTCGGCGATGCGGGCGTCTCCCCAACCGATCCGCGCATGATCAAGGCGGCGGA
>CBAAAE010000152.1:0-7326 GCA_964658845.1 uncultured Novosphingobium sp.
TGGGTCGCGATGCCCGGCAGCTGGCGCATGCCGTGCAGGTCTTCAAACGTGTCGGTAAAGGCGCCGAAACCGCCCTCCGTCAGGAAAGCGCGCAGACCGAGTTCGATGCGCGCCGCAACCTGCAGCGAGTCCGCGCGGTCGTGCGCCGCGGCAATGCTGTACTGCTCGCGGTACTCCTGAACGAGCGCCTGCACCTCGGCATCGCTGAACTGCTTCATGCGATCGGTCAGGTCGCCAATGCCATAGCCGTTCACCTGGTAGCCGAAGACGCGCTGGGCTTCCACCTTGTCGCCCTCGGTGACCGCAACGTTGCGCATGTTGTCACCAAAGCGCGCAACCTTCAGGTGCTGCGACTCGTTCCATCCCAGCGCGGCGCGTGTCCAACCGGCAATCTCCCCCACCGTCTCAGGGTCCTTCCAGTAGCCGACCACGACCTTGCGCGCAAGACGAAAACGCGCAGTGAGGAAGCCGAACTCGCGGTCGCCATGCGCGGCCTGGTTCAGGTTCATAAAGTCCATGTCGATGGTGGCGTACGGCAGTTTGTCATTGAACTGCGTATGCAAATGCAGAAACGGCTTGCGCAGCGCCTGCAGACCCGGGATCCACATCTTTGCCGGAGAAAACGTGTGCATCCACAGAATCAGGCCGATGCAGGCCTCGCTGTTGTTCGCCTCGCGGCACACGGCAAGAATCTCATCCGCGGTCTTCACCACGGGCTTCCAGACGATGCGGACCGGAACGCTGGCTTCGTCGTCGAGGGACTGGGCAATCGTGCGCGAGTTGGTCGCGACCTGCTCGAGAGTTTCGGGACCATAAAGGTGCTGGCTGCCGGTGATGAACCAGATCTCATGGGTGGCGGTGAGGCTCATGGCGCGTGGACTCCTGTCGAAGACATACGGGTTCGGTGCGAGACCAGCCTACAGGAGCGTTCGCTGCCATCGCCAATGCACCCGCTTCCGCGCACACGCCCAACTGCAGTCAGGGGCAGGGACGTTGCGTTACAATTCCGCTGACCCGGAGATTTTCAAAACCGTGGACGCACAGGGAAGCCGTGTAAGCGATTTCAGAAGGCATTTTCATCCCTCCAGCGACTTGGCAGGGCCAGCCCACAGGAGATAGGAAGATGTCAGTGTTCCATCCATTCGCAACCCGGTCGCCCCGCGGCCGCAGGCCCATCGTCACGGCAGCGCTCTTGTCCTGCAGCATGGTCTTTCCGGTTTCGCTTCTCGCGCAAAGGGCTGCGCCCGCCCAGTTGACAATCTCACCCCAGGAGATCGTCTCGCCCGTAAGCCCGATGCTCTACGGCATGATGACCGAAGAGATCAACCATGCCTTTGAGGGCGGCCTCTACGCCGAGATGGTGCAGAACCGCACGATGCGCACAAGCTGGTCGGGCATCGAGCATTGGGACCTGGTACGCCGTGGGGAAGCGAACGCATCTCTGGCGCTGGATAAAAACGATGGCCCCAGCAAGGCCCTCGCAACAAGCCTTTCGCTCACCGTCACGAACGCCTCTGCGGGCAACGAAGCGGGTGTGAGCAATACAGGCTACTGGGGTATGGGCGTCAAGCCGCACGCCGCATACAAGGGCTCTTTCTATGCAAAGGCCGATGCCGCCGGACCCGTGCGCGCGCAACTGGTGAGCGACACCACAGGGGCGGTGCTTGGGGAAGCAACGGTCGACCTGCATTCCGGGCCATGGTCCAAATATGACTACACCTTAACCACAGGCGCCGCGCCCGCCGGTCCTTCCAATCACCTCGTTCTGCTGGTGGCGCATCCGGGCAAGATCTCCTTCCAGCTTGTGTCGCTCTTTCCTCCCACCTACGGAAATCAGCCCAACGGCTTCCGTCCCGATCTAATGGAAAAGATGGCCGGCCTGCATCCCAACTTTCTGCGTCTGCCGGGCGGCAACTACCTGGAAGGCGACCATCTGCGCGATTGGTACAACTGGAAGGAAACCATCGGCCCCATGGTCGATCGTCCCGGTCATCAGGCTCCGTGGAGCTACTGGTCTGACGACGGCATGGGTTTTCTCGAGATGCTGGAGTGGACCGAGCAGCTCCACATCGAGCCCATCCTGGCCGTCTACGCGGGCTACGCGTTGCAGGGCGAAAAAGTAGCCGCGGGCTCTGATCTCGAGCCCTTTGTGCAGTCCGCACTCGATGAGGTGGAGTATGTGACGGGCGATACCTCGACAAAGTGGGGCGCGCAGAGAGCCAAGGATGGTCATCCCGCGCCTTTTCCGCTGCATTACATCGAAATCGGCAATGAAGATAACCTCGAGCGCGGAACCCCCACCTACAACGCGCGCTTCGCGCAGTTTGCCAAAGCCCTTCGCAAGAAGTACCCGCAATACAAGCTGATCGCCACGATGCCCGTGGAAGAAAGCAGCGCGGCCGCGCAACCCGATCTGGTCGATGACCATTACTACAAGCCCGTCGGCGAGATGCTCGACTTCACCCACCACTATGACAACGCGCCGCGCACCGGACCCAAGATCTTCGTCGGGGAATGGGCCACGCTGGCCGGCACGCCCACACCGAACTGGGGCGGTGCGCTGGCTGACGCCGCCTGGATGACCTCCATGGAACGCAACAGCGACCTGATCGTGATGGCGAGCTACGCCCCGCTCTTCATCAACGTCAACCCCGGCGCCGGCCAGTGGTACACCAACATGATCGGCTACGATGCAAGCAACAGCTACGCTTCCCCGAGCTACTACGCACAAGCGCTCTTCGGCAACCATCTCGGCGACGGCACGCCGAAGTCCTCCATCACCGGCGCAGGCGAGCGGTTCTTCTACTCGGCCTCGGTGGGCTCCCGGGACCACGTGCTCCATCTGAAGCTCGTCAACGCCTCTACGCAGGCGCAGCCACTTTCTCTTGCACTCAACGGCGCCGCGGCCGGGCAGGCCACCATGAACAGCCTGCATGCAGCCACCTATGAGGCCACTAACTCCATCGACCAACCAAATCTCATCAAGCCGATTACCTCCTCGGTGAAGGTGGCGAGCGGCAGCTGGCAGCACACCGTGCCGGCGCTGACGATTGAGGTCATTGATGTTCCGTTGCGCTAGGCTTCTGGTCATCCTGGGCGCCGTCTCCGTCTGCCTGCCAGCCTGCATAAGCGCGCAACAATCGCAGGCTCTCGCGCTTACCGGTGACGTCGCCTTCACGCACGATCCGTCCATTGCCAGGGACGGCAACACCTACTTCGTCTTTGCCACAGGCAAGGCTCCCGATGGCGGCCAGTTCCCTGTTCGCTGCTCGGCGGATCTGCACGAATGGAAGCTGTGCGGCCACGTCTTCGACGCTATCCCGGAGTGGGTCCGGCAACGCAGTCCCGGCACGAAGGAGCTTTGGGCGCCGGACATCTCCTTTGAACACGGCGAGTACCGTCTCTACTACGCCTATTCCCTGTTCGGCGTAAACACCTCCGGCATCGGTCTTGCCACCAACAAGACCCTGGACCGCAACAGCCCAGCCTACAGGTGGGTCGACAAAGGGCTCGTGCTGGAATCGAAAGCAGGCGACGACTTCAACGCCATCGATCCCAATTACATCGAGGACGCGAAAGGGCAGGCCTGGCTTTCCTTCGGCAGCTTCTGGAGCGGCATCAAGATGCGCAGACTCGATGCCGCTACCGGCATGCTTAGCACCGCCGACACCCGAACCTACGCGCTCGCGTCTCGCGCGAAACCTGCCGCGGTGCCGCCGCAGAAGTTCGACCCCGAACACCCTACCCTTCCGCCCGACTGGCAAGCAATCGAAGCGCCCTTCATCGTGCATCATGGCAGCTACTTCTACCTGTTTGTCTCCTGGGATCTCTGTTGCCGCGGCACACGCAGCACCTACCGGACCATGGTGGGGCGGTCAACGGCCGTCACCGGCCCCTACGTGGATGAAAGCGGCGTCCCCATGACCCAGGGCGGCGGCACCCAGGTGCTGCACGCCAACGGCCGCTGGCTTGGCCCCGGTGGCGAATCCGTGCTCGAAGACAAGGGCCGCGACCTGCTGGTCTTCCATGCCTACGACGCACTCACCGGGCGTCCCGCGCTGCAGATCTCACCCATCTCATGGAAAGAAAACTGGCCGGAGATCACCCTGGGAAACTAACCCCCGCTGCGTCATCGTTTGCCTTGAGGCAATCACCGGAAGGTGTTGCGAAAAGCATTTGTTACGGCATGATAGAGGCATGAACATCATGGCGGTTGCTCGTCGTGCACGCGTTTCGACGGCAACCGTGTCGCGGGTGATCAATGGAACAGCCTTTGTCGCGCCGGAGACCGCCGAGCGCGTGCGCGATGCCATCCAGGCGCTCAACTTCTATCCCGATGTGAACGCGCGCACGCTCGGATCGGGCCGCAGCGGCATGTACGGCCTCATCATCTCCGATATCACCAACCCCTACTTCCCGGAACTCGTAAAAGCCTTCGAAGATATCGCCGTAGAGCACAACCAGGAAGTGCTCATCGCCAATACCAACTACGATCCCAAGCGCATGGAAACCTGCGTCGCGCGCATGCTGCAGCGCAAGGTCGACGGCGTCGCTATCATGACGTCGGAGATGAGCGACCACCTGGTCAGCAGCCTCTCGCGCCGCCAAATTCCCATGGTCTTCATGGACACCCCGGTGGAAGGGCCCGGCACCAACGTCGTTCGTGTCGACTATCGGGCCGGCGTTCAGGAAGCCATGGAACACCTCTTCGGTCTGGGTCATAAGGACATCGCCTTCATCAGCGGCCCGCTCTCCCTGGGCTCCGCGGAGATTCGCGCCCGGGCCTTTCACCGGGCGCTTGCGCAGCACGGCATGACCGGCAACCCAGCCTGGATGCAGGAAGGCGATCACCGCGTAGAAGGCGGTCATCATGCCATGCAGCGCATCCTTCGCTCCGGCGCCAAGGCACCCACGGCCGTGCTGACCTCCAACGATCTCACCGCCATCGGCGCGATGGGCGCCCTCCATGAGGCTGGCTTTCGCATTCCCGAAGACATTTCGATCGTCGGCTTCGACGGCATCGAGCTGAGCGCCTACACGCAGCCTGCCTTGACCACGCTCGTCGTCTCGCGCGGGGAGTTGGCCGCGCAGGCCTTCCGGAGTCTTCTGAATGCCAAACCCAAAACGGCGAAACGGAGCACATCGCAGGAGTACGTCATCGTGCCGCATCTTCTGGTGCGGCAGTCCACGGCTCGTTTGCGGAAGCGTTGAATCCACCG
Organism: uncultured Novosphingobium sp.; assembly: GCA_964658845.1. Classification (GTDB taxonomy): domain Bacteria; phylum Acidobacteriota; class Terriglobia; order Terriglobales; family Acidobacteriaceae; genus Terriglobus. The sequence continues at coordinate 5,220 of CBAAAE010000152.1, forward strand.
TGGTTCTCGCTTGTAAGCGTTTGCACGGTCTGTACTCCCTGGTGCAGACTGGTGAGCGACCCGAGGGTGAACATGAAGTCGCACCGCCTGATCGTTTCTGTTCTGCTGTTCGCAAGCGCCACTCTCCATGCGCAGACGCCTGACACACGCGGCCGCTGGAGCGAGGCCCAGGCGCAAACCTGGTACGACCGTCAACCCTGGCTGGTCGGCGCCAACTTCATCCCCTCCGACGCCATCAACGAGTTCGAAATGTTTCAGCCTGCCACCTTCAACCCGGCGCTGAACGACAAAGAGCTCGGCCTCGGTGAATCGATCGGCATGAACACCATGCGCGTCTTTCTACAGGACCAGGCGTACCTCAGCGATCCTAAAGGCTTCACAAAGAGACTCGATCAGTTCCTTGCCATCGCAGCCAAACACCACATCCGCCCGCTGCTCGTTCTATTCGATTCCTGCTGGGAGCCCAACCCGCATCTCGGCCCGCAGCATCCACCCATCCCCGGCGTCCACAACTCCGGCTGGGTGCAGAGTCCAGGCTTCCAGCGCTTAACCGATCCGGGCGTCGAACCGCAGCTCAAAGCGTATGTGCAGGGCGTAGTCGGCGCCTTTGCGAAAGACGACCGCATCCTCGGCTGGGATGTATGGAACGAACCCAACAACGACAACGGCGGCCGCTTCCGTGAGGACAGCGCCGCGAAAGTACAGCGCGTCAATGAACTTCTGCCCAAAGTGTTCGCCTGGGCGCGCGACGTCCATCCCACCCAACCCCTCACCAGCGGCGTCTGGACCGGCGACTGGAGTCATCCTGACCGCGAAAGTCCTACCGTCAGGATTCAACTCGCCGAGTCCGATGTCATCTCGTTCCACAACTACGATTGGCCGGAAGGCTTTGAAGCCCGCGTGCAGGAACTGCTTCCGCTCCACCGGCCCCTGATCTGCACCGAGTACATGGCGCGCGGCAATGGCAGCACCTTCGACACCATCCTGCCGATCGCGAAAAAGTACCATGTGGCGGCCATCAACTGGGGCTTTGTCGCAGGCAAAACGCAAACCTACTTCCCCTGGGATTCCTGGGAGCGGCCCTACACCCTGCAACCTCCAACCATCTGGTTCCACGAGGTCTTCAAGCAGGACGACACACCCTACCGCCAGCGCGAGGTCGACATCATTCGCCAGCTTACCGGGCGTGGTAACGCTTCCACGCAAACAACCGCGGCGGCAGCGCAGTAGGCTGGATGGATGCACAACACTATCCGGAGTTCGAGTCTGGGCGCGGTCCTTGCCATGCTCCTCTCCAGCCCCGTTGTGCGCGCACAGAACCCCGCGCCGGCTGTTCAGCAGGCCAGTGCACCCCACCCGGGTCACTTCACCGACACCACGCAAGCTGCGGGTATTCCCTTCGTCGCCGTCGCTTCGCACACCCCGCACAAGTACCTGATCGAAACCATGGGCTCGGGTGTAGCCGCCTTTGACTTCGACAACGATGGCCGCCTGGACCTCTTCTTCGTCAACGGCGCCCCGCTCACCGATCCCATGGCGAAAGGATCGGTCCCCAGGAAGCAATCCCCAAAGGACTGGAACCGCCTCTTCCACCAGAAGAAAGATGGCACCTTCGAAGACGTGACCGAAAAAGCCGGCCTGGGGGGAACCGGCTATGGCATGGGCGTAGCCGTAGGCGACTACGATAACGACGGCTTCGAAGACCTCTACGTTACCGAGTACGGCGGCAACCATCTTTACCACAACAACGGCAACGGCACCTTCACCGATGTGACCCTCCGCTCCGGCACAGGCGGTGACGCAACGCCGGGCATGCAGTGGTCCACGAGCGCGGCCTGGGTCGATCTCGACAACGATGGGCGGCTCGATCTGGTTGTCCTTCGCTACGTGCGCTGGGACTGGGAAGACGTCTGGTGCGGCGAGCATCGCGAGGGCTATCGCGCCTACTGCCACCCGGACATCTTCCCTGCCATCGCGCCGCTGGTCTACCACAACAACGGCGACGGCACCTTTACTGAACAAGCCGCCAAACTCGGCCTGGCCACCCCCGGCAAAGGCCTCGGCATCGCCCTCGCCGACTTTGATCGTGATGGCAAAATCGATCTCG
>CBAAAE010000153.1:0-7220 GCA_964658845.1 uncultured Novosphingobium sp.
CGTGGTGCAGGCGAATGGCGCTGGAGGAACTTCATCCCGGACACCGCAATCGTCTTCTCCATGAAGGGGTGCCTGGGGCCTTCCGTGCTGGCGCTCTCCTTGTGCAGAACGGCGGTATCGGCTGCCACGGCGATCTTCCATCGGGTGGCTTCCATGCGCAGGCAAAAGTCGGAGTCGTCGTAGTACATGAAGTAGCCCTCATGCAGCAGGCCGATCTCGCGCAGCACCTCCCCCCGTATCAGGACGCTGGCAAAGGTGGTGTACGAGCCCGGCGTCTGCCTGGCCGGCTTGTAGAAGTGGGTGGCCGTACCGGTCCACCGATTGACCCGGCCGCCGCTCCACGCCTGCACCTTTGCCGGATCGGAGTGATAAAACAGCACCGTCCCCACTACTCCGGCGTCAGCCTGCTCGCGCGCCACGCGGACCAGCTTTTCGAGCGTGTCCGGCGGACATTCCGTGTCGTTGTTCAGCAGCCAGACGAACTCCGCGCCGTTCTGCAAAGCCTCTCGAACGCCCAGGTTGGCGCCGCGCGCGTATCCCAGATTTTCGGCGCTGGTGATGAGGCTGAAGGCGGTCGGGCTATCCCTCGGAGCGTCTATCCAGGCTCGGATCTCCGCGACCGAGTCGTCGGTGGAGCCATTGTCGATTACGATCGCATGCAGCGGCTGAAAGGTCTGGAGGGCCAGCGTGCGGAGGCATGCGAGCGTGTCGCTCCATCCGTTCCAGTTCACCACCACACACGCGATCATCCCTCCATGGTAAAGCGGAGGTTCGATAAGCGAAGAAGTGGCGAAACTGTTTACACTGGATACAGCGACCATGGACCCCTTCCTGACCAGCTCGGCGAACCGGCAGGCTGACCGGTTCGGGTTTCTGCACGTCGATCTGAACAGCTTCTTTGCGTCGGTCGAGCAGCAGCTCCACCCCGAGTACCGCAACAGGCCGCTCGCCGTAGTGCCCAGCTTTGCCGACACCACCGTCGCCATTGCCGCCAGCTACGAGGCGAAGGCCCTGGGCATCAAGACCGGCACACGTGTCGGCGACATGAAGCGGATCTGCCCCGGCATCATCATGGTCGAAGGCGATCACTCCACTTACGCCGAGTATTCGCACAAGATCGCAGCGGCGGTGGAGCTGATCTGCCCGGTCGCGCATACGCCGTCCATCGACGAGATGGTCTGCCAGTTGATCGGCCGCGAACAGGAGCCGCCACGCGCACGCGAGATCGCTCTCGGCATCAAGGCGAGTATTCGCGATAACGTTGGCGAGACGCTGCGCTGCTCCATCGGCATGGCGCCGAATCGCTACCTTGCCAAGATCGCCAGCGACATGCAGAAGCCGGACGGCCTGATCGGCCTGCTGCCATCGCAACTGCCACGCGCCCTGATGCCGCTTGAGCTGCGCGACCTGCCCGGCGTCGGCGCGCGCACCGAACAGATGCTGATTGGCAAAGGCATCACCACCATGCCGCAACTGCTGGAGCTGGACCGCGAGGGCATGCACAAGCTTTGGAACTCGGTTTGGGGAGACCGCCTCTACCACTGGCTGCACGGTCACAGCACCGGCGACGATGGGGCTCCGGTACCGAACGAGATGCAGAAGTCGCTGGGCCACTCGCACGTGCTGGGGCCGAATCACCGCTCACCCGAAGGTGCGTGGGCCGTGGCGCACAAGCTGCTGCACAAGGCGGCCATGCGGCTGCGCATGGAGAAGCTGTGTGCGGGCTCGATGGCGCTGACGATCCGGTATCAACTCAACCGTGAAGAGGCGGGGTCGAAGCCGAAGGCGAAGCGTCACCAGAGCGGCATACGACACGACGGATGGGGCATGGAGGCACGCTTTCCCACATGCCACGACACCCTGTCACTGCTGGAAACGCTGGGCAAACTTTGGACGCAGCAACCAAGGGGGCCGGAGTACCAGCGGCCTTTCTTCGTCGGCATCGCCATGGGCCGCCTGATCAACGAAAGCGAGCAGCAACCCACCCTGTTCGCTGATCCCGACCACCGCAATGAGCTAAGCCGCACGCTGGACAAGCTGAACCTGAAATATGGCCACACCACCCTGCATTTCGCAGGCATGCTGCCCGCCCGCGACAGTGCGCCCACACGCATCGCGTTCACCCAGATCCCGGTGCAATATGGCGTCGACTATATGTAGTGCAGCGGTGTAGCGAAAGCTGTTGGTGACGCTGCATGGCGGCAATTAGACCTAAGAAAGCGCAGGTGATGTGGGGGTTGCCGGGTATCCTCGTCAGCGGTATCACTTTCTCTCATGAGGTCATCAGGAATGAACATGCATCTCTGGTTCGGTGCGGCGATGGTAGCCGCCGGTCTCTCCCTCGGCTCGAACGCGCAGGCTCCCGCAGGCGCACCTGCCGGGACAAACGGTGTCTGCAAAGACGGCACTTACTCAACGGCAGCAAAGAAGTCCGGTGCCTGCAGCGGCCACAAGGGCGTACAGACCTGGTACGCCGATGCTGCTGCACCATCGAAGCCGTCAACGGCTTCGGCTCCAGCGCAGACTGCCTCCACCTCTGCTCCATCGCCGCGGCCCGCTCCAGCGGCTGCTCCACGGGCGACAACTGTCTCCACGCCTGCAGCGGCACCGGCGGCTGCTTCGGCGCCCGCCCAGTCAGCGGCTCCGGCCAGCCACAGAACTTCAGTTTCACAGACGGCGGCTGCACCCGGCGGTGGTCCTGGCATGGTGTGGGTCAACACGGCCAGCAAGGTGTATCACTGCTCAGGCACAGCGTATTACGGCAAGACAAAGGCCGGTAAGTACGTGACTGAGGATGCCGCAAAGGCTGAGGGCGATCGCGCCGACGCCGGCAGACCCTGCAGCAAGTAAGTCGAAAGAGGAAACATCAACGGCGCTCCCTTCAAAGGTGAGCGCCGTTGTTGCCTTGTCTTTGCGATTAGCTGTTAACTCTGCCGGACATCACCAACCACTCCGTAAGTGTCGTGCTACGGAGGACAGCCCGTCGGGATCGCCCTCGGTGGTCATCCCTTGCTAGAAGATCACCTTCGCCGCCAGTTGAAGCTGACGGGCCGGGTAGGCCGTTGTGATGGCTCCAAAGCTGGTGCTGCCGAAGGTGCTGTTTGCGCCCGCGTAGTTCACCTTGTTTAGCACGTTGAAGGCTTCCGCGCGGAAGTCGAAGAACGAACTTTCGCTCCACAGCGGGAATGCCTTATGAATGCCCAGGTCCGCCTGGTAGAAGGCGTTCGAGCGGCCCAGATTGCGTGACGCGTTGCCCCAGGGGTAAGTGGTGGGCGCCGAGAACGCTGCAGGGTTGAAATAGCCCGTGAGCGACGTTGCCGTCTTGACGCGGGTTGTTCCGTAGACCGGCTGCCCCGTCACCCGGTTCGGCCGGTAGGTGACCAGGTCCGTGCCATACAGGCCTGACGAGGACGACAGCGAGTAGTTGATGTTGATCGGCAGGCCGCTGGTCATGGTGTTGATCAGCGTCAGTTGCCATCCGCCCAGAACCGCATTCGTCAGGTTATTGGCGCTCGCGCCGTAACGCCGGCCGTGTCCGTAGGGCAGGTCATACACCGCGGAGAGCGTATCGGCCAGCGGCTGGTCATAGCCCGATGGGCCGTATTCCTGGCTGGGGTTGGCATAGTTGACGCGCGAGTTATCGCCATTGGATGTTTCAAGGTGGCCGCTCGAGATATCGAAGTCGCGGCTCCACGTAAAGGAGTTCAGCAGGTAGAGGCCGAGTTGCGTGCGCTTCTCCACTCGGAACTGCAGCGAGTTGTAGTTCGCCGAACCGCCACCGAAGGCGATCTCGATGTCTCCAAAACCCTGCACCGGGCGCCGCGCCGCGACCGACCCGCAGGTGACACCAACGCCTGCAATGCAGGGCGTCGCCTGGTTGTAATCCGCCAGAACCTGCAGGTGCGTGGACTTGTTGCCAACGTAGTTCAGGTCCATCACAAAGCCGCTGCCAAGCTGTTGCTGAAAGCCGAGAAAGTAGCTCTGCACGTAACCGGTTTTGAAGTTACGCGGAATGTAGCGCGTGGTGACGTTTGCCGGGTTGAAGTAGGCCGCCGATGTAAGCACATTGCTGTATCCCTGCTGCGTCTGGCGGAAGCAGGCGGACTGTAACTGCGTGTCGTTGACGCAGAGCGCAGCCGCTGTAGGCGCGACCTGCGTGATGCTGGCGTTCACCACGTTCGGCCCGTTGTACGTCAGGTTGTTTTCGCCACCGGCGCGGTTCCACTGCGTGTAGCCGATACCGTAGCCGCCGCGCATGACCGTCTTGCTCTGCGGGGAGTAGGCGAAGCCAAGACGCGGTCCGAAATTATTCATCGGCGTATTGACCTGCGCGCGGTCTGCGATGCTGCCGCTCTTTGCCGGCGTGATGGTCTTGGTGCTTGGGTCGAAGTTGCCCAGCTTGTTGTCGCGCTCCCACTGCGGCGTGACGATCTCATAGCGCAGACCAGCATTGATCGTCAGGTTCTGCGTGACCTTGATGTCATCCTGGACGTACATGAAGTTATAGCGCTGCCGCACATTGACGACCGTGTAGTTGGTCAGCGAATAGTTCGAACGGTTGCCGAACATGAAGTCGGCCAGGTTCTGCGCCTCCTGCAATTGCGCGCTGAGCGATGGCGCACCGGCAGCCACCGCGGTATTCGCGGGATTGCCGTTCGCAGCGTACTGGCCGGCGTAGTTGTCCTGCCCATAACTCGGATTAAAGTCGTTAATTTCCGTATGAATTTCCTGGAACTCATAACCGAGCTTCACGCTGTGCTTGCCGAGGACCCAGGTGAAATTCACCTTGGGGTTAAAGACGGTGGGGTTCTGAAACTGGGGATTCGACGATTGCGCGCCGAACTGCGCAAAGCCTGTGACCGCCTGCGCATTGAGCGAACGCACGACCGTAGGATCTGTCGGGAGGCCGTCGGTGATGCCGTTCTCTGTCAGCAGCGAGCTCTGACCCTCGCCGATGGGAAACTTGCCACCCTTGTTCTGCGAGTAGCCGAAGCGCGCATCCAGCAGCTTGTTCGGTGTGATCGCCCAGGTCAGACCGGCGGCGACTGCCTTGTTCGTAATGCTGACGTTGCCGTTGCTATTACCGCCGGCGCGACCTGGGATACCGGGCGGGTCGAAGATATAGCCGTTGTGCTGGCTGTACCGGCCGAAGATGCTGAAACGCTGGTTGAAGGTGTGATCCACGCGCCCGTCACCCTTGTCGTCGTTGATGATGCCGCGCGGCGTGATGCTGTAGTTGTTCGACAGGCCGGGCGCGTTGTTGGCGGGCAGCAGGCCCAGAACGGCCTTCGCAAACTGCGTCTGTGCCACGGCTGGCACCGAACCCAGGTACGTCGCCCCGGTGATGGGATTGCGCAGCGGGATGGCGTTGGCCGGGTTCGTTGCATCGTCATTCAGGTAGAACAGGCCCGCGCGCTGGTTTGCCGTAGGCAGCGTGGAAGCGGTCGACGCATTGTTGAAGATCTGCCGCACGCCCTCGTAATCGGCGAAGAAGAAGGTGTGGTCCTTCCATACCGGCATGCCGAAGGTGCCGCCAAACTGGTTGCGGATGAACTTGGGCTTGGTGGTGCCCGGCGCCAGGAACGGGCCGGTCGCGTTGAAGACCGTGTTGCGCACGTAGTCCCACGCGCGACCGTGAATCTGGTTGGTACCGCGACGCACCGCGGCGTTGATCACCGCTCCGGTGGAACGTCCGTACTCCGCCGAATAATTATTTGTCTCGATACGAAATTCGTCGATCGCGTCTGGCGACGGCGGAATATTCTCATTCGCGAAGCCCTGATTCGAGGTGCCGTAGTTGTTGTTATCCAAGCCGTCCAGCAGGTAGTTGTTGAAGGCAGAACGTTGCCCGTTCACGTTGAAAGAACCTTCGCGGCTCTGCGTGGTGCCGTTGTTTTCGAGCGCGGATTTGCGGACGCCCGTCGCCAGCAGTGCCAAGTCGGCATAGGAGCGGCCGTTCAGTGGCAGGTTCTCCACCTCGCGTGTACCCACAAGCTGGCTGCGCGAACTGTTCTCGGTTTCCAGCAGCGAAGCCGTGCTCGTCACTTGTACCGTGTCGGAGGCGGACCCGGTCTTCAGGCTGACATCCACCCGCTGGCGCGCATGCACCGTCAGTTCAAAGACGCCGCTGTCGAAACCCGCAAAGCCCGCGGCTGACGCGGTCACACGATAGTTGCCGATCTTGACGCTGCTGAACTCGAACTTGCCATCGCTGTCAGACTGCGCATTCTGCGTGACACCCGTCTCCGTATTGGTCAGGATGACGTTCGAATTGGCGATGACCGCTCCGCTGGTGTCGCGCACAAAGCCGATCACCGATGCGGCGTCGAACTGAGCGGAACTGTCGAGATGAAAGACGAGGGCGCTGCTGGCAAGAAGACAAAGGGACGCAAGACGGGTCGTTCGCACTGTTTTCGATACTCCTAAAATGGGGTTCTGTGAACCCTGCTGCCATGGCTGATTCCTGCACTTTTACACCAGCCAGATCACAGCACGATGAACCGGACGCCAACTCGTGGGATCGGTATTGGCATCCTGCAGGCAGCACACCCCAGGCACGCGGCATCCTAGCAGACCTGCGCGCCGAATGGACAGCTTTATGCTTCGCATCACGGCCGCAACGAAAGCGAGACACGCATGAACCGGAATCTGCTGCGCACGGGAATGGTTGCGGTTGCTGCCACCGCGCTGGTCGCCACAGGCTGCAACAAGAAGAAGGATGACACCGGCAACCTGAAAACCGCCATCAACAGCTACTACGATCAGTGGCCCGAATGCCTTTGGAAGACGCCCATCCAGATGCCGCAGCAGCATGACAAGGACGACGCCAGCAAGGTGATGCCCTTTGACGCGCTGGTGGATCAGGGCCTGCTGAGCCGCACGCCCATCGAAAAGACGAAGCTGCTGGTGCTGAAGAAGGAAGCGAACAGTTACGACCTGACCGACAAGGGCCGTGGCGCATGGACTCCCGACCCAACGCAGCCCGGCTACGGTAATTTCTGCTACGCGCATCGCAAGGTCAGGGACATCGTAAGCAACACGCCCGCAGGCACACAACCGGGCGCGACCACTACCGTCAACTACACCTACACGCTGGGCGACGTAAAGGACTGGGCACAGGCGCAGGAGACGCAGAACGCCTTCCCGCAACTGAGCACGGCGCTGGCTGCCACCAACAGCGCACAGACCACGCTGGTGCTGACCAACGATGGATGGAAGGT
>CBAAAE010000154.1:0-7126 GCA_964658845.1 uncultured Novosphingobium sp.
GGAAATCTGTGTCGGCGGTGACGGCTCATCCTGGGCTGACGGCGTCGGGGTCCCGAACAGCGGCGTGGCCCAGTCGGGCGGACCCTGCGGAGCCACCCGTTCGGCTGGCGCCTCGGCAACAGCCGGTTCCGGCTCAGGCTCCGGTTGTGGCTCAGGCTCGGCCTCGCGCTCGGAGGGGATGACATCGCCCTGGTTTCCCGATGCGTCCACCGTGCCGTTGTAAGCCTGAGCGGGCTGATTGGTGGGGAACACTTGGGCGGTGGCACCGTCTACGAAGTCCGCGACCTTGCCCACGGCGGGGGCCACGGCGCTCGCCACGGCCACGATACCGCTGACGATGAGGAGAATTCCACCAACAGCCTGCCCTCCTGGAATGATCAGGCCGGCGGCACCGGCCTCAGCCAGCGTAAGGGCGACGGAGGCAAGGTGGTCGTGCATGTCATCCAGGCGCGCTCCCCAATCCGAGGTGGTAGCGGCGTGTGGCGGCGGGGTCTTGCCGAAAGCGTCTTCAAAGATGCCCACTGCATCGCCGAAGAGCGTTCCCAGCATCTCGGAAGCGGTCGCGTGCGATCTGGCGGTCTGGATGCTCTCTGCGCTGACCATCACCAGTTGACCCGTGTCTGTCCGGTAGATCGGAACGGCCCCGTTGACCGTTTTCACGACGCTGGCTGCGGATTGATCCAGAACCTGCTTGGCTTGTGTAAGCAGCGCCGGATTCCCTCGGACTTCCTTCGTGTTCATCAGGGATAGGTAGGGCCCATACAAGCCACTCATATCCCCGGTCTGATCCACCAGGTCGACCATCGATTGCATGCGCGCTTCGCGGGCCTGCGGCGCATAGTGCACGGTACCGGCTTCGGATAGCAGCGCATTCAGGAACTTCCATTCCGCAAAGGAGCCCGGCTCCAGCTTCTCAACGGACAGCTCCTGGATGCGGGTCCATGCTGACTGGTCATCCAGCAGGTACACGACCGCCTGTGTGGCAACTTCACGACTCATGTGAAAAGCCCTCTCAACATTCGGAATCATTCAAAAGGTACTTACTTTGGCAGCGTCGGACAGATTGACTTACCTCGTCACTCAGGTCCCGCCGAAGCGGCGCCATCCGGCGAGGTAGAGCTACTCGGCAGAACTTACCATGGGTCCCGCGCCGCGTCATCCACAAGTTGTGATGACCCTCAACCCTCGCGCGCGGGTGCTTCATTCAACTGCTGCGAGCAGCGGCCAACACAACCGAAGCCCGACCTCCTCATGCAATTGGCTCACACTGCCGGGTGAGGAATCCGCTATGCTCCTTCCAGTGAATCTTCAAGGCAAACGAAGGCTGTACTCGCTGGGCATCGCTGCTGCGCTGCTGATCGCATTGGGTGTGCTGCTGTTCCTGCGCTTCCATGCGCCGCCCGAGGTGGCGCGCTTGCTGCCGGAGTCGGATGCGATCGTCTACCTGAACCTGAAGCCTGCGCGTGCCGCTACGCACTTTGACCGACAGCCCATCAATCCTTCGCCGGAGTACGCGCAGTTTGTCTCCGGCACTGGTTTCCGATGGGATCGTGACCTCGACAGGATTGCCGTGTCGCTGCATCGGATGCCAGACCCGAATGGCCCGAACGGTGTGGTGGCGTACACCGGTGTGCTCGAAGGCCGCTTCGACGCGAATCGGCTGGCACAGTATCTGCAGGCAAACAGCGGCGGGCGCGAGACCTACGCGGGGCACACGGTATATGTCATTGCAGGCAACGAGGGCCGCGTGCTGCGTGTCAGCGCCCTTGGCTACGACATGATTACGGCCAGCAATATGCCGACTGCAGAGCAGATTCACTCCGTCATCGACCGTTACGTCGCCGGGGCGTCGCCGTTCTCGGGATCGTCGCTACTATCGCTGCGCTACCCTGAGGTGCCGTATTTTGCGCTGGCCTGGGGCATCGGGCATGTGGGCCTGCCGTTCAGCGACCGTGGCAAGATCCAGGCGTTCGGCGTGACACTGCCCCTGTCGGAAGACACGGACTTTATCGCGTCCGTCACCTTCCGAGGCAACCTTGCCCTGCGCGTCGAGGAGCTTGCGCCGTCCGACGCAGAGGCCTCCCAGACAGCGACCAACCTGGGTACGCTGCTGAACCTGGTGCGTGTGTTTATGCCGGGAACGGGTTCCGCGCAGGACATCGCTGTGCACCAGGTGTTTGATTCTCTCGCTGTCCAGCAGCACAAGTCACGCGTGGTGCTTACGGGCAGCCTTTCACCGGCGCTGCTGCAGGCAGCAGCCCAGGCGAAGTAAGCCCCGTCAACGAGCCCTGGATGATCTTTCGAGAGTCGTAAAAAGGCATTTGCCAATTGGGTAAGCGTGGCGTTTTATGGTGAACATGCGCATCATTCGCTCTGCCGCCGCTCTTTGCCTCCTTGCCGCTCCGATTGCCATCCTGCGTGCGCAGACGGTCAAGACGGGGCAGTCCGCTTTTGAAGACGCAGTCGATGAAAAACCGGGCAATCGGGTCCATGTCACGCTGGCCGACCTGCCTGTGCCGCATCCCGAAGAGACCGTCGGGAATGGTCCACAACTGATCCCGCGCAACGGTGCCACTCCGCAGGTCAAGCCCGGCTACAGCATCCAGTTGTACGCAGAGGGCGACTTCAAGGTGCCACGCCTCATTCGCACCGCTCCGAACGGCGACCTGTTCCTCGCCGATACGGGTGCGAACAGCATCATCGTTCTGCGTGGCGTGGGTGCGGACGGCAAGGCCGCAACGCGTGAGGTCTTCGCGACCGGTCTGGATAAGCCCTTCGGCATTGCGTTCTATCCAGCGGTCAATCCGAAGTACGTCTACGTCGCGAACACCAACTCTGTCGTGCGCTTTGCCTACAAGGACGGTGACGTGAAGGCGAGTGGCGCCCCGGAGACGATCGTTGCGGAACTGCACCCCAAGGGCGGGGGCCACTCCACCCGGGATGTCGTCTTCTCAAAGGATGGTTCGCGCATGTTCGTGTCCGTGGGTTCAGGCTCGAACGTTGATGATCCCGATACGCACCCTGGTGAGTTTCATCGAGCCGATGTGCTGGAGTTCAAGCCGGACGGCACCTTCGTCAAGGTGTATGCATCGGGAATCCGCAACTGCGTGGGCGAGGCCATCAATCCGGCGACTGGCGACCTTTGGTGCTCGGTCAACGAGCGCGATCTGCTCGGCAATCACCTGGTGCCGGACTACATCACCAGCGTAAAAGAGGGCGGTTTCTACGGTTGGCCCTGGTATTACATGGGCAACAAGCAGGACCCGCGCCACCCCGGAACGCACCCGGAGCTGCAGGGCAAGGTCATCACGCCCGACGTCCTGATGCAGCCGCACAACGGTTCGCTTGAAATGGTCTTCTACAACGGCAAAGGTTTCCCTGGTGTCAGCACTGGTGACATCTTTGCGGCGGAGCATGGCTCGTGGAACCGCAAGAACCGCACCGGTTACGAAGTGGTGCATTTGCCCGTGAGGAACGGTAAGGCAACCGGCGAATACGAGGACTTTGTGACCGGATTCACCACGCCTGACGGTGGTGTCTGGGGTCGTCCCGTGGGCGTGACCATCGCCAAAGACGGCGCGCTGATTGTCGTGGAAGACGGCGCTAACACCGTGTGGCGCGTGTCCGCGTCTGGTGGCAAGCAAACCGCCATGAAGTAGTGGTGTCCTGGAGGCGCATCGCTGAGCGGAGAACGTTCGCGATGCGCCTTCCTTCTCAAGCAGTAATCCGCAAGGTGACGTGAGCTTTGACCCTGCCACAAGGTAGCGTGGTCTGCGACTGTCCCTTCAAGCGCAGCGCTAGCCCCGGGCATCATCCCGCTCCCCTTTAGAATCACAGCTTTCAGTACCAAACCTGCATTTGCGCTTGTAGCCGGGTGCGGGTTTGCCTGAAGGGACCTCTACGCTCACCCATTCATCTCCGCGAGGGTCCGCCGTCCGTGTGGGGCGGACGCTTCCGCAGGAGTTAAAGAACACTGCCCGCCTGGGTGCGCCGCTTGCGCTGGGCGAGCTAGGCTGGATGTCGACGTACATCGTCGATGCGCTCATGATCGGCCGCATGCCTCACTCGGCCATCTCCATCGCCGCTTCGTCACTGGGCAACACAATCTTCTACGCGCTCGCGTTCTGCGCGGTCTACCTGCTGAGCGGGATCGACACGCTTGTGGCGCAGCACTTCGGCCGCGGCGAAGATCGCGAATGTGCGCAAACGCTGGCACAGGGCATGTGGCTGGTGCTGCTCGGCATCCCGTTCGTCATGCTAATGACGATTGGTGTGGCGTCTCTGCTGCCGCACTTCGGCACACCGGCGGATCTGGCCGGAGACACGATGCGGTACCTGCGGGTGCTGATCTGGTCGACCCCGCCGCTGATGGTTTACATGGCTATGCGGCGATACCTGCAGGGCATCGAACGCGTGTTGACGATCACGCTTTCGCTGCTGACAGCCGGCCTGGTGAACTGGGCGACAGACTGGATTTTCATCTTCGGCCACCTCGGCGCACGGCCCATGGGGCTGACCGGATCGGCGTTTGCCACCTGCCTCGTACGGTGCTGGATGCTGCTGCTGCTGGCGCCGGTTGTGGCGCTGTCCGTTCGGCGCCAGCGTGGCGGAACCCCGCTGCGCATCGCGCCCCAGCTTGACCGTCTGCGCAGGCTCTTTCGTATCGGCTGGCCCGCTTCGCTGTATGAGCTGTCGGACCTCGGCGTCTCCACCTGCATGTCGATCCTATGCGCGCGGCTGGGTACGAACGCGCTTGCCGCGCACCAGGTTGTGCTGGATCTGGATGCCGTCATCTTCATGATTCCGCTTGGCTTGTGTTACGCGACGGTAGTCCGCGTCGGCCAGGGTGCCGGCCGCAACAATCTTCAGGAGGTGGGCCGGTCAGCCAATGCCGCCTTGCTGCTCGCGGGTGGCAGCGTGGGTACCCTGGTGCTGTTGTACGTCAGCATGCGCGGCATGTGGGCATCGCTCTATACGAACGATCCGAACGTGGTTGCGACGGCTGTGCCCATCATTCTGCTTGGCGGCGCAAGCCTGCTTTGCGACGGGTCGAACTCGATCCTGTCCGGCGCATTCACGGGGATTGCGGATACACGCACGCCCCTGATGGTCAACGCCGGTTGGAACTGGCTGATCGGCATGCCGTTCGCCTACTGGGCGACCACCGCCGGTGGTATGTCGCTGGGCGGCCTTTGGATTGGCCGGCTGATCGCCGCTGTCGGTTCCGGCCTGACGCTCTATACGCTGTGGCGCCTGCGTTTGCGGCAGTTGGCCGAACCGCAGAGCAGTGGCAGCCTCGCCATGGCCGGCGATTAAGCAATACTTCGATATGAAACCTTTATCGTGCTGCCTCATCCAACAGCCATGAAGATCGGTATCGATAGTTTCGCCGCGCTGGTTCCGGACCCCTTGACGGGTGCGCTCCTAACCGGCGCGGAACGCATGGCACACCTGCTGGAAGAGATCGAACTGGCTGACCGGGTCGGCCTGGATGTTTTCGGGCTGGGCGAGCACCACCGCGAGGATTTCCTAGACTCCGCGCCCGCGGTGATTCTTGCTGCCGCTGCAGCACGCACGAAGCAGATCCGACTTTCGAGTGCTGTCACCGTGTTGAGCGCGGCAGACCCCGTGCGGGTCTTTCAGGAGTTCAGCACACTCGACCTGATCAGCGGCGGTCGCGCGGAGATGGTTGTCGGCCGCGG
Source organism: uncultured Novosphingobium sp. (assembly GCA_964658845.1). Classification (GTDB taxonomy): domain Bacteria; phylum Acidobacteriota; class Terriglobia; order Terriglobales; family Acidobacteriaceae; genus Terriglobus. The sequence continues at coordinate 5,703 of CBAAAE010000154.1, forward strand.
ATCGTTCATTGAGTCGTTCCCACTCTTCGGCCTAAAGCTCGAAGATTATGACGACCTCTTTATCGAGAAGCTCGGCCTGCTGCTGGCCCTGCGTGAGTCGACCCACGTGAACTGGAGCGGCAAATATCGCGCGGCGCTGACCGGGCAGGGAGTCTTCCCCCGGCCGATGCAGGCGAAAATGCCCATCTGGCTCGGTGTCGGAGGCACACCTGCGTCCTTCGCGCGCGCCGGTTCGCTCGGCCTGCCGCTCATGGTCGCCATCATCGGTGGCGAGCCGCACCGCTTCCGTCCGCTGGTCGATCTGTACCGCGAGGCGGGCCGACGTGCAGGACACAACGCTGAAGACCTGAAGGTAGGCATCCATGCGCTCGGCTATGCTGCCGATACCGACGGTCAGGCTGCCGATGAGTTCTTCCCGGGTTACGCCGCGGCGTTTACCAAGATCGGCCGCGAGCGCGGCTGGCCGCCCGTGACCCGCGCGCACTTCAACGCTCTGCTCGGACCAAAAGGCGCGCTAATGGTCGGATCGCCTGAGACCGTCGCGGCGAAAGTCCTGGAGATGAGCAGCGGCCTCGGCGGCATCGACGAGATCCACTTCCAAATGTCGGTTGCGGCGCTGCGGCACGAGCCCTTGCTGCACGCGATCGAACTGCTGGGAACAAAGACCGCGACAATCCTGCGAAGCGCGAGCTTGTAATTGCGCAGTTCCACCCCACAAACTGCTTGTCATCCGGCAGCGAAGAGGAGGGACCTGCATGTGTGCCTGCGGTGGCACAGAGGTGAGAGTAGACCCGTGCCTGCGTGGAGCACGGCTCTGGCTAGCCCTTGACGCTCTGCACAATGCCCTTGTCGCGCAATCCCGCTTCCGCCTTCGAAAAGTAATCCTCGACGGCGCCCTGCGTCTTGATCCATGCGATGTAGCGGCCGATGCCCTCCTCGAGCGTGACCTGCGGCCTGTAGCCGACGGCGGCAATACGCGAAGTGTCCGAGATGAGCGAACGGATCTCGCCGGGGCGGAACTCGCCGCGCGCCAGCGGTTGAATGTCGATGCCGAGCTGGACGGCGATCACGCCCGCCAGATCTCGAACGCTGGTGGCACGGCCGCTACCCACGTTCACCGGTAGGCCGTCGAGCTGGTCCGTGGTGGCAACCAGCAGGTTGGCGCGCGCGATGTCTTCCACGAAGCACAGGTCGCGCGTCTGTCCGCCATCCTCATACATGACCGGCGGCAGGCCGTTCAGCAGCCGCGTGCAGAAGATCGCAATCACGCCGGTATACGGATTGAACAACGACTGCCGCGGCCCGTACGTGCAGGAGTAGCGCAGCGCGACCGTCGGTGTGCCGGTCTGCTTACCCCACAGCAGCACCAGCCGTTCCTGGTCGACCTTGGTCAGGGCGTAAACCGTCTCGCCGCCGCCAGGGGT
>CBAAAE010000155.1:0-7104 GCA_964658845.1 uncultured Novosphingobium sp.
GACGATGCCGCGTCCGATCGGCGAGGTGGTGGAGATGAGGCCCTTGCTGACATCAGACTCTTCGGAGGTGACGAGTTTGTATTCGATCTCGACATCCTTGGTGGTGTCGAAGACAGTGACAGTGGAGCCGAAGGCGGCGCGATCCCTGGGAATGTTGGTCAGATCGACCATGGCGAGTTCGCCCATACGCTTTTTCAACTGTCCGAGACGCGCGTTGACGAACACCTGGCGCTGCTTGGCCATGTGGTACTCGGCATTTTCACTCAAGTCGCCGAGCGAGGCGGCCTTTTTGATCTCCCGGGGTAGCTCGGTAGTGAGCTCGTACTCCAGGATGCGAATCTGTTCTTCCAGTTCTTTTTTTATCTTTTCAGGCATGGCTTTTGTTCCGAGGCGATCCGGATGGCCTGACATCGACTTTCGATCACAAGCCAGGAGCTGCCGTACAGCGGCAGCCGTTCGGGTATCGCCAAACGGTGATTATACCGTGCAACCAGGCTGGTTCGCTGGCAGGAACGCGCCGTACAGCCTTGACAGAATCCACGTGGCAGGGGGGATCATCGAAAGAGCGTATAACCGCAACGGAGATCATCCTTGAGCCAGGTACCTGAAATTTCAGCTTCTTCTATTCGGCCCGTCACGCGAAGACGGTTTGTCCAGGGTGGCTCGCTGGCCCTGGCGGCAGTGCTGGCTCATCCGCACCTGGGATTGGGGGAGGAGACGGGGACAGGCATTCTGCCGGCGCCTCTCGCCGAGTTCGGGTATGGCGATGTGACGCTGAACAGTCCGCTACATGAAGAGCAGCGCAAGCATACTCTGGACATCCTGATGGGCGTGAGCGACGACAGTATGTTGATGCCGCTGCGACAGTTGTCCAACCTGCCGGCCCCGGGCGAGGACCTTGGCGGCTGGTACCACTATGCACCGGAATGGGATTATCGCGAGGGCGGTCCCGGGTTTGCCCCGGCGCACTTGTATGGGCAGTGGGTGTCGGCGCTGGCGCGGAACTATGCCATCTCCGGGGATCCGGTGCTGCGGGAAAGAGTGATCCGGCTGAACAAGCAATATGCCGAGACGATCACTCCGTCGTTTTATAACAACAATCGCTTCCCGGCTTACTGCTTCGACAAGTTTGTCTGCGCGCTTATCGATTCGCACAGTTTTGCCAATGATCCGGATGCCTTTGCGATTCTCGATCGTACGGTCGATGTAGCGGCACCCCTGCTGCCGGGCAGGGCGCTGGATCGCGACCGGCAGGACAAGTGGCGGCCGGCGCCGGATGCGTCGTGGACCTGGGACGAGAGCTACACCATGCCGGAGAACCTGTTCCTCGCCTACCAGCGGGGAGCCGGCCAGCGCTACAAGGAGATGGCGGTGCAGTACCTGGACGATGCCACCTACTTCGAGCCACTTTCCAGGGGCGAGGACGTGCTGGGCGGGAAACATGCCTACAGCTATGTGAACGCTCTCAGCTCCGGCATGCAGGCCTACATGGTGGGCGGCAGTGCGATGCATCTGAAGGCTGTGCAGAATGGCTTCGCACTGGTGCAGGAACAGAGCTTCGCGACAGGCGGCTGGGGTCCGGACGAACAACTGCGACCGCGCAACAGCGGTGATGTGGCTGCGAGTCTTACGGACACGCACTCCAGCTTTGAGACTCCGTGTGGATCCTATGCGCACTTCAAGGTCACCCGCTACCTGCTGCGCGTCACTGGCGACTCGCGCTACGGCGACAGCATGGAGCGCGTGATGTACAACACTGTCCTTGGCGCGAAGAAGCTGGAGGCGGACGGCCACGCTTTTTACTATGCTGACTACAATCTCGACGGGAAGCGCTTCTACCATGACAACCGCTGGCCATGCTGCGCTGGCACGCTGCCGCAGGTTTCTGCCGATTACCGGATCAACACCTACTTTCGAGGAGCAGGCGCGGTTTACGTGAATCTGTACATTCCGTCGACGGTGCGGTGGACAGAGGGTAAGGCCAGGCTGAGCCTGACACAGAAAAGCAACTATCCGCTGGAGCCGCAGATTGCGTTTGAGCTGGCGACTTCTCACCCGGCGGAGCTGACTCTGCATTTCCGCATACCGGCATGGGCGCAGGGTGCGACGCTGCAGGTGAATGGCAAGCGCTTCGATGGTCCGGTGCAGGCAGGCAGCTTCGCAGCCGTTCACAGAAAGTGGAAGGACGGGGATCGGGTGGAGCTGTACTTGCCGCTACAGCAGCGATTGGAGCCAGTGGATGCGCGGCATCCGGAGCTGGTGGCGCTGTTGCGTGGGCCGCTGGTCCTGTTCGCGCTGAAGGATGGAGCTTTACCGGCCGTGAGTAGCGGGCAGCTGCTGGCGGCGAAGCAGAATGGGCCGAAGCAATGGGCGGTCGAGGGGCATTCCGGGTCCATCCAGATGGTGCCGTATACGGAGATCGGCGACCGGGAATATACGTTGTACGTGATGACGGTCTAGGTGATGTCGTCGCGCTGAAGGGCCGTCAGTCGGCTGCGCATCGTCTCCATGTAGCTTTCGAGGATGAGCACAGCGGCAACCTGGTCGATGATGGCTTCGCGTCCGCGAACGGCGTGCCCGGATTGGTCGAGGAGATCGTGTGCTTCGGTGCTCGAGAGGCGTTCGTCCCACAGGGTGACTGGCAGATGGGTGTGGGCGCGCAGTGTTTCGACAAAGCGGTGGACGCGGAGTGCCTGCGGACTGACTTCGCCGCTGAGATAGAGCGGATTTCCCACCAGGATTCCTCGGCACTCGGCCTTGCGCAGAAGACGCAGGAGTGATTTTGCGTCCTGCCGGCCATCGTCGCGATGGTTGGCGCGGTTGTAGGTGAGCAGGGGCTGCGCAGTCAGACCCAGACCGTCCGAGATCGCCACGCCGATACGGCGCTGTCCTACGTCCAGCGCAGCAATTCTCGCCAGGCCCAGGTCGCCCGAATTGGGCTTCTGCATCATGCCGCTATCGTAATGGGTTCCGAGTTGCGCATTGCCGCAGGCTCCAGCGTTCCCAGAATCGGTATGCGTTGTATGGTGGAGGAACTGCATCCAAATTGCGGAAGCCGGAACACTCTTCCGGCGGCTGGAATGAAAGCAGGAAAGGGTCAACTCGTTGAAGCGTCTGTTCCTGCTTGTCCTGCTGATTGTCGTTGCCGGCGCTGCCTATCTGTTCCTCGTTCCTGCCGGCTCGAACAAGGAGAGGTTCGTCGACATCGTCTCTGGAACCGGCTCTGGCGGGATCGGAGCGGACCTTGAACAGGCCGGTTTGATCCGTAGCCGTTATGCCTTCCTGGTGCTGCGACTCATCAAGGGCGGAACGCTGCAGGCAGGGGAATATCGCTTTGACCACCCATCGACGATCAGCGAAGTCTACGATCGGCTGCGACGCGGCGATGTCTACTATCGCGTCCTTACCATTCCCGAGGGCTACAACATCTTCGACGTCGCCGGTGCGGTGGAAGCAGCGGGGCTGGATACGAAGGACAATTTTCTGGCTGCGGCACGTCGGGATATCAAGCTGGTGGCTGCTATCGATCCGCATGCGCAGACGCTGGAAGGCTACCTTTATCCGGAAACGTACCACTTTCAACGGCGCGAATCTGCGGACCAGATGGTCGCGGCCATGGTGAAACAGTTTCGTTCGCAGGCGCAGCAGATCGGCCTCACCACCAACTTTCACGCAGTGGTGACGATGGCATCGCTGGTGGAAAAAGAGACGCCGAATCCGACGGACCGGCCCCTGGTAGCGAGTGTTCTGAACAATCGGCTCACGGCAAAGATGCCGCTGATGACGGATCCAACTGTGATCTATGCCGCGATGCTGCAGCATCGGTACCGCGGAGCGATCTACCAGTCAGACCTGCAGGCGGAGTCCGACTACAACACGTACAAGCACACGGGCCTGCCACCTGGACCCATCTGCAATCCGGGAGTCGCAGCGCTGAATGCAGCGATTCATCCAGCGACCAGCAAATACATGTACTTCGTTGCCGACCCGGCTGCGCAAGGGCATTCCCGCTTTGCAGCGACGCTCGAAGAGCACAATCGAAATGTTGAGGCGTACCGCCGGGCACAGCGAGCTTCTGCCCCCTGATGACGACCTGATTCCGGGACGGGGCGGGTATACTTGAATCTCTATGACTGAGCGCTCACGGCGCGATCCCCCATCCCTGCTCGACCCCTGTTAAAGAAGATGATGCGATCCCGTTTCCTGACATTGTGTTTACTAGGCCTGCCCTTTTTGAACGGGTGCCTGTACCACACGCGTCAGCTGCAGCAGACCAAGAGTGCTGGTCCGGCGCTGGATGAGAGCGTCGTTCAGCTCGTGAAGAGCGTGAACGAACGCTATGACTCGTTCAACACCCTGGTTGCCACGGTAGATTTCTCAGCGCAGATTGGCGGGGCAAGACGGGGTAAAGAGACCGATACCACTTCATTCGGCGGCTATATCCTGCTGCGCAAGCCGGATGCGCTGCGTGTCCTGGGCCTGGTTCCGGTGCTGCGCACTCATGCGTTTGACCTGGCCAGCGACGGCACAAATTTCAAGCTGTACATCCCCTACAAAAATAAGGCGATCACTGGTTCCAACTCGGTGAGCGAGAAGAGTTCCAATGCCATCGAGAATTTGCGGCCGGGTATTTTCTTCGACTCCGTCCTTGTTCCAGCCATTCAGCCGGACCGACTCGTCTTCCTGACGACCGGATCGCGAATCAGCGGCAATGGCAAGGTCAAGATTGAGACACCGGAGTACAACCTGAACGTGATGCTGCCTCCTCCACAGAAGACGGAGCTTTACGAGCAGACCAAAGCGCCAGCCAGGGTCATCCAGGCGCAGCGGATCATCCATTTCGATCGAACGACGTTATTACCGGACGGACAGGATACGTTCAATGCTGCCGGTGCGATTGAGACCAGCGTGCACTACGGTCCCTATCAGCATTTCGGTAATGCGCTGTTTCCTGGTGTCATCACCATCGAACGGCCGCTGGAGGAGTACCAGATCACGATTACGATCCAGAAGCTGACGGTGAACCAGACGCTGAACGACGAGCAGTTTCAGCTGACGATTCCGCCGAACGTGCCGACGCAGCACCTCAAATAGTCAGACGGCGACGGACGCGGGCTGCGCGTGAAGGGCGGCCGCTTCGAGCGTCGCGCCGACCATTGCGTCAAAGCCCATGCAGGAGTTCAACATCAACTGGTAGAGCTGCCTGTCGGCCCAATCCTGGTTGTAGAAGCGGCGCACATAGGCTGCGCGACGTCGATCGGTGGCCAGTAGTTCTTCGCGAGCGCGTTCTGCCTGTTCAGGGAAATGCTGTTGGAACCACTTGATCTTGCGATTCATCGACGCATACACAAAGATGTGAAAGGCGCCGGGCACGCCGACCAGTGCCGGTGCGGCTCCGCGACCCACTACTACACAGCGGCCTTCTGCAATGCGCTCCTTGAGGTAGCTGCCGATCATAGCGACCATGCGCTCGCTGTCGAAGATCTCCGAAGTGCCGACCGGTGCGGGACCGCGATCCACGCTTCCATGCCAGAAGGCTTTGCCAACGCGGTAGTACCAGGGATCGAGCCGTTCGTCGCAGCTGGCGACCGTATCGGCGTGTACGCCGGCGCGTCGTGCGATCTCATCTACCAGGCATTGGTCAATGAGGCGCCAGCCGAGGCGGTCGGCCAACTGGTGCGCAAATTCGGCTCCGGCGCTTCCATACTCACGTTCGACAGTAATGATCCTGACCACGGCGGCCCTCCCGTACCGGCACGCTCGGCTGATGCTTCCCGCTCGATTGAAGCGTGCTGGTGGCGCTCATCGTAGCACCTGGCTGGGAAGGACGGCCACGGCGATTTTGTGCCGAACGTAACCGTTTATTGCCGCAGCGAAACGACGGTCGCGCCCGCTCCGCCTTCGGCCTGTGTCGCTTCTTCCACGCCGGCTACGTGCGGATGCTTCTGCAGCTGGGTTCGCAAGGCACGCTTCAGGATGCCCATGCCGGTGCCATGCACGATGCGAACGCGGGGATAGCCGGCGAGGAAGGCGCGGTCCAGGAATTGCTCGAGTTCCCCGGTCGCTTCATCCACCGTGCGGCCTATGACGTTCAGCTCGCCGCGCGCTTCGTCGGTCGGCGTCGTGACCGTGACCGAGATGCCGCGCTTGCGGGCGGCCTCCAGCGGATTGTGCGTGCCGGCCGGCAGCTGTACAGAATGGACGACCTCTGCAATGTCTTCGCGATTGACCCGCATCTTCATCAGGCCCATCGCAACCTCGTACCCGCCGCCATCGAGTTCGCGCTGCACCACGGCCGTTTTGCCGCCGAGCGACTTGAGCTTTACCGTGTCGCCGGTCCCCACGTTGCGCACGATATGTGGCGTCGCATGCACGTCGCCCTTGTGTGCGCCCGTATGCTGGGCGACGACGGTAGACTTCATCTCCTCTGAAAATTCGCGGCGCAGTTTTGCCAGCCGGCGATCCGCTTCTTTCGTCAGCTTCTGCTGCGTGGCGCGATCGTCGATCGCGGCCAGCGTCTCCTTCATGCGGTATTCAAAGTCTTTGAGCAAGGAGGCGAGCTGGCCTTCAAGATCGCGTACCTTCGCCCGCCACTCCTTCAATCCTTCGCTGTCGAGACGGTTTTTCTCGCGCGCCACTTCCTGCTCCCGCGTCTTCAGATGGCGCCGCTCTTCGGTTACGGCATCGAGTTCGGCGTGCAGCTGGTCGAGGAAATGCGCGATGTCCTGGGTCTGCGTGTTGAGGCGGGTGCGGGCTTCGGTGATGATGGCGGAATTGAGCCCAAGACGGGCGGCAATGTTGATGCCGGCAGAGGCACCCGGGACGCCAAGACGTAGCTCATACGTGGGCGCGAGCGTCTGCTCATTGAAGCCGACCGCGGCATTCAGCACGCCGGTCGCCTGGGCTGCGTAGATCTTGAGCGATGTGTGATGCGTGGAGATGATCGACCACGCGCGGCGGCCGAGGAAGTGCTCCGCGATAGCGACGGCGAGGGCTGCGCCTTCTTCCGGGTCTGTCGCCGATCCGAGTTCGTCCAACAGCACCAGCGAGCGATCATCAGCGATCTTCGAGATGCGGTCCAGGTTAACGATGTGCGCCGAGAAC
>CBAAAE010000156.1:0-7024 GCA_964658845.1 uncultured Novosphingobium sp.
CTCCACCCGCGCCGGGCTCGGCATCCTCGGTCCCGTCATCGACGCCGGCGTCCTCGTCAGCATGTTCGCCGCCACGCTCGCCTTCGTCATTTCGCTCGCTCGTCTCCTCATGCTCATGGCCCGCCACGGCCTCGTCGGCGCTTCCCTCGCCGCCACCAATCAGCGTCACAAAAGTCCCGCGCTCGGCGGTGCCCTCGTGGGCGTGCTCGCCTTCGTCCCCGTGGCTGTTCTGCTCTCCCGCGGAACCTCGGGCGCCGAGGTCTACGGCTACATGGGCAGCCTTGCTGTCTTCGGCTACCTGGCCGCCTACGCCCTCGTCGGCGTGGCCGTGCTGATCAAGTACGCGCGAGGCCGTCAACTCAGCTTCGGCATCCTTCTGCTGGCGGTCGCCTCTGTCGCCATGATGCTGGCCGCGGCTGTCGGCACACTCTTCCCCGTGCCCGCCAGTCCCTACCGCTACTTCCCCCTTGTCTATGCCGCTTTCATGCTGGCCGCACTTAGCTGGCACACCGCGAAAGGACGCTTCCTCAGGCCCTGACCAGCCCGTATCCCCCTCATGCCCACGAAAGAAAGCTACCCGGGCCAGCTATGCTGGAAGGATGGCGGAAGGTGGGGCAACAAAGGGCAGGGTCATCGCGGCCTTCGCAGCGGTCTATCTCTGCTGGGGATCAACCTACACCGCCATCCGCATCGCAGGCGAGCACCTGCCGCCGCCCGTTGTCTCGGCCACGCGCTCCATCATCACCACACTGCTGATCCTCGCCATCGCCCTCGCCCTTAAAAAGAGCCTACGCGTCCCCCGCGGCGAGGGCCCCAAACTCGCCATCATCGGCCTGCTCTTCATGAGCGGCAACAACATGCTGCTCACCTGGGGCGAGACCATGGTGCCCTCCGGCTTCGCTTCGCTCATCGTCTCCACCCTGCCCATCATGGTCGCCCTCCTGGAGTGGGTGCTGCCCGGCGGAGAGCCCCTCAACAAGCGCGGATGGGCGGGAACTCTGCTCGGCACACTAGGCATCGCCGTCCTGGTCTGGCCATCCCTGCACCGCACCGCAGGTAGTCCGCAGGCAAGCGGGCGTGTAGGGCTCGGCACGGTTGTCTGCCTGCTCGCCGCGCTCTGCTTCGCCGTGGGTTCCGTGCTCTCACGCCGCTTCAAATTCAAAGCCGACACCTTCATCGCCACCGGCTGGCAGATCGGCGTGGCTGCTCTCTTCAACTCAACCTTTGCGCTGGCCACAGGCGGGCTCCACCGGGCAGTCTGGACCGTACGCGGCGTCGAAGCCCTCGTCTGGCTCAGCGTCATGGGGTCGCTGGTCGGCCTGGTCGCCTTCACGTACCTGCTGCAGCATGTCGCCGTCAGCAAGGTCGCCACCTACGCCTTCGTCAACCCCATGATCGCCGTTCTGCTGGGCGTGCTCCTGCTCGGCGAACGCCTGCAACCCACAGAACTCGCAGGTATGGCCGTCATCGTCTGCTCGGTTGCCATGGTCGTGCTCAGCCGCGTCAGCCGCGGGAAAAGCCAGGTGGAACAAGACCGCGAAATCATGGCCGTCAGCGGTGGCGCCGTCGAGTAGCGTTCAGTTCGCCGACGGCAACTCCACGTGGTCGATCACCAACACGTCAACAGGCTCCTTCGCAGAATCCAGCCGCAGACCAAGCTGTTCCTGGATCGCGGTGAACAGCGCTGGTGGCGAGTTCTCGCCGATCGGAGTGCCATCCGGAGTCCACTGCAGCTTCACGTCATACCGGCCGCCCAAGCCCGTCTTATCAACAACAATGCGGCCCGCAACATAGGAGAGCTGCTCCGCTAGCATCGCCGGCGTAAGCCCCTGGCCGTTCAAGCGGCTCCTGCCCGTCCCTATGCTCAGGCCGCCGGTGGTGGAAGGCTGCAGCTTAGAGCCACCCTTCGCCAAGGCAAGGTCATACGCCGGCAGAACGCGGGTTTCCTCGTGAAGCTTCAGCTTGCACCGTTCACCCAGCAGCGCCTGCACCATCCGCCGCTTGCGCGCCTGATCTTCGCTGTCCGAGAGATTCGCCGGGGCATCCGCGGCCTCCAACTTGGCGTCGATGTCAAAGTAAGTTGAGTGCAGCCACGCGGGCGCATCCAGAATCTGTGTCTGCGGCAGCCGATACGCCCAATCAAGCAGCATAAGGAGCGTAACGTTCTGCGCTCCGAAGCGGTCGCCGGCGGGATAGTAAATGTGATTATGTCCGTCAGGCGAGGGCGCAGCGGGCTTGATCGTTGCTACCTCGAATGCAAGGCCAGAGGCAGCAACAGGCGCCGTCTGCTTCGGAGCAGGTTGTTGCCCGCGCGCGCTCGGGAGGCTGAAAAACAAACCGAGAACAAGAAAGCAGATGCTCTTGTGCATACTGGTCCGGGTACCCGTTATGAAATGTCCAAAACAGAATAGTCTTCTTGGCAGAGACGCAGCGACCAGATCGAAGATAGCGTGACCATGAACGTACAGGACCAGTTCGGACAGATCGACATCTACGTCTTCGATCAAATTCTCCGCGGCAACATCGCACCCGGCATGCGTGTACTCGACGCCGGCTGCGGCTACGGGCGCAACCTCGTACACCTGCTGCGCGAAGGCTGTGAGATCTTCGCCCTCGATGCCAACCCGGAGGGCGTAGAGCATGTGCGCCAGATGGCCGCGCTTCTCCAGCCCAAACTGCCCCCTGAAAACCTCCGCGTTGGCGCCATCGAAGCCATGCCCTTTCCAGATGCCTTCGCTGACGTCGTGCTCTGCAACTCCGTTCTGCACTTCGCCCGCGATGAAGAACACTTCGAGGCCATGCTGCTCGAACTCTGGCGCGTCTTACGGCCCGGCGGTCTGCTCTTCTGCCGCCTGGGATCACGCATCGGCATGGACTTCGACCTTGTAGAAGGCCACCGTTACACCATCGGTGATGGCTCAGTCTGGTTCCTCGTAGACGAGGAAATGCTCGTTGATCTCACCACGGTCCTCGGCGGCATCATGGTCGACCCCCTGAAAACAACCGTAGTGCAGGACTACCGTTGCATGACAACCTGGGTCGTCCGCAAACCACGCTAGGACACACGTCAGCCCCGGCGTGATAGTGTGCGAACATCCGGATTCCCTTGAGGTGTTATGACGCGAAGAGCGCGATTGGCCGCGGGTGCGGCGTGGTTTTGTGTTGTAGCCGGCGTTGCCGCGGCGCAGAACGCGCCTCTCTATCCCAACTACCCCAGCGAGACCCCGCAGGCCTTTCAGCAGCCCACCACCGGCATGGACTACGACCGCCGCGACGTCATGATCCCCATGCGCGACCGCGTCAAGCTGCATACCGTCATCCTCGTCCCCAAAGGCGCAGCTCACGCAGGCATCCTCATGACGCGCACACCTTATAACGCAATGGTTCTCACGTCCAACTCGCCCAGCGTGCACCTGGCCGCGAGTCTCTGGGGCTATGACAACGCAGTCGAGCCCATCATCAACGGTGGCTACATCCGCGTCGTCCAGGACATCCGCGGCAAGTACGGCAGCGAAGGCGACTACATCATGAATCGCCCCATGCGCGGCCCACTCAACCCCACACCCGTCGACGAATCGACCGATACCTACGACACCATCGACTGGCTCATCAAACACGTTCCGGAAACCAACGGCAAGGTAGGCATCCTCGGCATCAGCTATGACGGCTTCCTTTCGCTCACGCCGCTCGTTCACCCTCACCCCGCACTCAAGTGCGTGGTCCCCATGAACCCCATGGTCGATGGCTGGCGCGGTGATGACTGGTTCCACAATGGCGCCTTCCGCCAACAGAACATTCCCTACATCTACGAGCAGACGGCAACCCGCTCCAACGAAGCGCGCTGGCTCACCTCCAACTTCGACGACTACGACACCTACATGAACGCCGGCTCCGCAGGCGAGCTCGGCGGGCAGCGCAACATGGACCAGATCGGCTTCTGGAAAAAGGTCACGGCGCACCCCAGCTATGACAGCTTCTGGAGCGATCAGGCGATGGACAAGGTGCTCGCCGCACAGCCTCTCACAGTCCCCACCATGCTCGTCGACAGCCTCTGGGACCAGGAAGACATCTATGGCGCGATGGCGGTCTACAAGGCACTCAAGGACAAGCCCGAAGCCCGTCAAAATCTCTGGCTCGTCATGGGCCCCTGGCACCACGGGCAGGAGATCGAGTACGCCGATTCGCTCGGCCCCATCAAGTTCCGCAGCGACACCGGCCTCACCTTCCGCACCGACATCCTCGCGCCCTTTCTCGCGCACTTTCTTCAGGACAGCGCCCCGTCCATGGATGTTGCCCGCGTCAACGCCTTCGAGACAGGCGTGAACAAGTGGCAGCGCCTTGACACCTGGCCTTCCGCAGCCGGTGGCGCAGCGCCGCAGTCCAGGCCGCTCTATCTTCACGCCGGCGCCGCGCTGAGTTTTGCGCAGCCCGCAGCAACTGAGGGCAGCGATGCCTACCTCGCCGATCCCGACAAGCCGGTGCCCTATCGCACACGCCCGAGCCAGCCCATCGGCTATACCGAAAATCTATCCTGGATACGCTGGCTGGTGGACGATCAGCGCGAGTTCTCAGGCAGGCCCGACGTCTTGACCTTCAGCACTGAAGTCCTCAAACAACCGCTCACCGTCAGCGGTGAACCCATCGCCAACGTCATCGCCTCCACAACAGGCACCGACGTCGACTGGGTCGTCAAGCTCATCGACGTCTACCCCGATGAGGTCGCCGGTCAACCCGAGCTCGGCGGCTACCAACTCCCCGTAGCCATGGACATCTTCCGCGGCCGTTACCGCGAGACCCTCGCAGAAGCCAAACCCGTATCAGCGGGGAAGGCGCTGCCCTACAAGTTCGCCCTGCCTAACGTAAACCATGTCTTTCTTCCCGGACACAGGATCATGGTGCAGATCCAGTCAAGCTGGTTTCCCCTCTACGACCGCAATCCCCAGACCTTCATCCCGAACATCTTCTTCGCGAAACCCGCCGACTATCAGAAGGCAACGCAGACGGTCTTTCACCAGGCAGGCGAAGCCAGCTTCGTAGATCTGCCCGTGGTGCCGTAGCGCAACCGGCATGTTCATAGCCTTGCTTTCGCAGCGAGCATCGTCAACTTTCTCCTTGTGCAAAGCGGGCTCCCGGGAGGATCATCGTGGCCTCCCATTACTGAGTGAAGAAGCATCGCTGAAGTTGGCGGTCGCAAAGACCGCGCACGACCTCAAAGGCTGGATGAACTACTAGGTTAAGCAAACGTCCGCGCAGCAACGCGGCCGAACCTGACCTCGCCTATTTTCTACGCCAGCGCACGCCGTCTTTTGAGTCCTCGATCAGCACACCGGCAGCCATCAGCTCATTGCGGATCGCATCCGCCCGCGGGAAGTTGCGGCGCTGCTTGGCCTGCGTACGCTCCGCCACCAGGGCGTCGATCGCCGCATCCGTAAGACCCTCGTCGCTGAAGCGCGCCAGGAGCTCCGGATCCGCCTGGTCCAGACGACCTTCCGTCTCTGCCCACGCAATCGCCCATCGGGTCAGCTCAGCATCCTTGTCCTGCAGCACAGCGAACACTTCATCGAACTCGGCCAGCAGCGCAAGGGTAGCCTGCGCGTCGGTTTGACATAGCTTGCTGCTGTCGGCGGCAGTGTTCACCGCGCGGATCACCTCAAAGATCGCCGCACGTGCTTCCGCGGTATTCAGATCGTTCGCCAGAGATTGTCGGAAACTTGCATGCCCGCGCTGAATCGCTTCGGACACGCTTTGATCACACCCCCCCGCGGACCATTTGCCGTCCCGCATCCGCTGCTGAAACGTCCGCAGCCGCTCAATCGCGTGAGTCGATTCACGCAGGCCATCAAACGTGAAATTCAACTGGTGACGATACGGCACACTCAACAGAAGAAAACGAATCGCTGACGCCTTGTAGCCCTTCAGCAGCAGGTCGCGCAGGGTGTAGAAGTTCCCCTCCGACTTGCTCATCTTCTTGCCTTCCACCAGCAGAAAACGCACATGGAACCAGTGCCGCGAGAACGTCTTGTGCGTGGCGCATTCGCTCTGCGCGATCTCATTCTCATGGTGCGGAAACATCAGATCCTCCCCGCCCGCATGCAGATCAAAGCTGTCGCCAAGATACTTCAGCGCCATCGCCGAGCACTCAATGTGCCATCCCGGACGACCTTCCCCCAGGGCAGTCTGCCAGGAGGTCTCACCCGGCCTGGTCGCCTTCCATAAAGCAAAGTCACGAACGTGATCCTTGTCGTATTCATCCGCCGCAATACGCGCGCCGTCCTCAATGCCCTCAAGATCCTTCTTGCTCAGCTTGCCGTAACTCTTGTCCCGCGCAACACGGAAGTACCAGCTGCCGTCCTCCGCCTGATACGCAATGTCTTCCGCCGCGAGCCGCTGAATCAGATTGACCATCTCGGGTATGTTCTCTGTCGCGCGCGCAATCACCTCAGGCCGCTCCACCGAGAGCGCGTCCATATCCTCGAAAAATGCCTTCTCGTACCGCGCACTGTATTCATCGATAGGCTGGTTCGCCGCAGAGGCATTCCGGATAATCTTGTCGTCCACATCCGTGATATTCATCACATGCTTCAGCGAGAGACCGAACAGACGCATCGCACGGCGCAGGGCATCCACATGGAGAAACGTCCGGAAGTTCCCAATATGCCCGTAGTCGTAAACCGTAGGCCCGCAGCAATAGAAACGGACATGCTGGCCGTCAGCCGCGTAGAGCGTTTCCGTCTGACCAGAGAGAGTATTGAACAGCTGAAGAGTTTGTTCCGCCACGCTTGATTGAAATCCGTCTGCCGCAGGCGTGGCGTGTGGCCGAGCCCGGCTGCCTTCCCGGTTGAAGTGTTCTATCGATTCTAGCGGAGCCATCAAACCCTCCACCGATTCACCCCAGCCGAAGCCCTGGTGCGGCTTCAAGCGTCTCAGCGGCAAGATGCCCATTCAGGAATTTCGGCCACGCCGCCGCGGCAATCATCGCGGCATTGTCGGTGGAAAGCGAATAGGAAGGAAAGGCCAGTGGCAG
>CBAAAE010000157.1:0-6915 GCA_964658845.1 uncultured Novosphingobium sp.
GCCTAAAAGGTTGTCATCCCTCCGCCGCGTTACGGGATGACTGGGGAAATGCTATGGGATACAGCCGAAACGTGACGAGAGGGTGTGATCCGTGCCACGCGGTGAAATAATCGAGGTGTTGCAGTCATCGCGCCCGCCACAGAGGGCGCGCCCGGAAAGAAGGCCGTCATGCCCATCGACTTAGAAGCTCCGCTCTCGCTCTCTGACCCGCAGATCGCCGGCCTGATCGCTGACGAGGCCGAGCGCCAGCATGACGGCCTGGAGATGATCGCGTCGGAGAACTTCGTCTCGCGCGCGGTGCTTGAGGCGGCCGGCACCGTCTTCACCAACAAGTACGCGGAAGGCTATCCGGGCAAGCGCTACTACGGTGGCTGCGAGGTGGCCGACGTCGTGGAGAACATCGCCCGCGACCGCGCCAAGCAGATCTTCGGCGCGCAGCATGCCAACGTGCAGCCGCACTCCGGCTCGCAGGCCAACGCCGCCGCGTACATGACGCTGATCCAGCCGGGTGACACGATCCTGGGCCTGGACCTGGCGCATGGCGGGCACCTGACCCACGGCCACAAACTCAACTTTTCCGGCAAGCTCTACCGCATTGTCGGCTACCAGGTCAGCCGCGACACCGAAACTGTCGACTACGACGAACTGGAGGCGATCGCCCAGCGCGAGCGGCCGAAAGTCATCGTCGGCGGCGGTTCCGCGTACCCGCGCATCTGGGATTTCGCCCGTATGCGCGCCATTGCCGACGCAGTCGGAGCCTTCCTGATGGTGGACATGGCTCACTTTGCGGGTCTGGTTGCAGGCGGCGTGCATCCCTCCCCTGTGCCGCACGCGCAGATGGTCACGACCACCACGCACAAGACGCTGCGGGGACCGCGTTCCGGACTGGTGCTGTGTACGGCGGAGCTGGCAGCCGGGCTCGACCGCTCGGTTTTCCCCGGACAGCAGGGTGGACCGCTGATGCACGTGGTCGCGGCCAAGGCCGTGGCCTTCCGCGAGGCGTTGCAGCCGGAGTTCGCCGCCTACGCCGCGCAGACCGTCGCCAACGCGAAAGAGCTTGCGGCGGCGCTGGCGGGCGAGGGCTACCGCATCATCTCCGGTGGCACGGACACGCACCTGATGCTGGTCGACGTCTTCGCGAAGGGCATGCTCGGGTCTGAGGCCGAGGTGGCGCTGGGCAAGGCCGGCATTACCGTGAACAAAAACGCCATTCCGTACGACACCAATCCGCCGCTGAAGCCGAGCGGCGTCCGCTTCGGCACGCCCGCGCTGACCACGCGCGGCATGCGCGAGCCGCAGATGCGGCAGATCGCAGGCTGGATCGCGGAAGCGCTCGAACACCGCGCCGACGAGTCACGGCTGCATGCGATCCACCGCCGGGTCTCCGCCATGGCCGAGGAGTTTCCGCTCTACGGCTGGCTCCGTCAGCCCGTCGATGAGCGAGAGATGGTGCTCGCAGACTAGACTCCGTCGCCCCTCTTTGCGGCTTCAGCCGCCGAGATAGGAACGGGAAGGATAGCGATTGGCTTCAGCCGCTGAGATGGCCATCCCGGTGGCTAAAAGCCACGTCCCAAAGAGCGCTTTTTCAGCTGTCTCGGTGGCTAAAGTCCTAATCCTAGAACAAGCGCTCGGCGCGGCGGATGTTGCCGGCGGTGCCGATGTTGGCCAGGGTGAAGTTGAAGCGGTAGGCGTTTTCGTTGCGGACGCTGCCCAACTCGTACTTGCGGTATTCCACGGCAAAGCCGCAGCAGTTCCAGTTATAGGCGAACTGTGCGGCGGCGTACTGCGTCTGCACGGCACGGATGATGTGTGCGGCAGTGGACTGCGGCTGCACCGCGCTGAGGTCGAGGCCCATGTTCGCGGCGATGCTCAGGCCGGGCTTGGTGGGCGTGCCATAGCCGATGAGAAAGCGCAGTTGGGAAAAGTCTGAGGTGCGAGACGTCACCGTGTCCGTGCCGGTGCCGGTGCCGGTGGAGAAGCGACCGGGCGCATTCAGGCGCGCGTGGCTCAGGCCGCCGAAGACGGGGCCCCTGTGGAAGTCGAGAAACGTATTGCTCTGGGTGAACTTGCCCGCAACAGTGTCGTAGTTCATGTCCCATTCCACGTCAATGTGGTCGGTCGCGCTCAGCTTCATCTCCGAGACGATCGGCGATACAGAGCGGATTGACGTGAGGAAGGCGACGCCGCTCAGGTCCAGCGTGGTATCCAGTACATTGCGGCTGCCATTCACAATAATGCCGCCGAAGCTGTTATCGAAATACGTGCGCTGTACCAGCTTCCAGCGCAGGGTTTCGCGTACGCCGCCGCAGGTGCCGTCGGTTTCGCTGGGAGTCTCGCCGGTCTCGCAATCGCGGGTCTTGGTAGGGCGCATGAACAGGCGCTGGACAAACCCGTACTCCAGCTCGTTCTTGTTGCTGACGACGTCGGTGTCGTCAAAACGCAGCGTGCGGTTGAAGTCGCTGACGCCGCTGGCGTAACGGTAGTGCAGTTCTGGTTCGATCGTGTGTTTCGCCTGCAGCCCAAGGAAGCGCGAGAAGATGCCGGTGTTAAAGGTGCGTTCCAGGACGGGCCCACGCACTTCCAGTTCCGCTTCGGTCAGCAGGCGATTCAAGCTGGCGGCGCGTTCCGTGGGCGGTGGTCCGGGCAGGTTCGTGGCCGCGCGCGAGTGCTGGTAGTAGGTATCGCGCAAACCGACCTCCGGGCGGAAATGCAGGCCGCCGAACGAGAACGGCAGCGACAGCCGCGGATGCAGATCAAGCCGATTGACGAAGTCGGATGCGAAGCCGGTTTGCGCCACGGGCGTGCCCTGCGTGCGCTTCAGCGCGGCATACTCGGTGGTTGCGCTCCACCGCAGGGGCGTGTTGCCCAGGCGTTGCTCCAGCACCTCGCCCTGCAGCCGCGGCGCGTGGAAGATGCGGATCTGCTCGCCGGTACTGACGATCTTCAGGCCCTGGTATCGGTCCGCCTCAAGCGATGCCACGTAGCCGTTCTGCGCGTGCGTGCCATAGGCGTAGGAGGTGATGTCGGACGAGACGGCCTGGTTGAAGTTGTCGGTGAAGGCCTCGCGATAGATGTAGCTGCTGAGGTACTCGACGTTTGCGGCGATCCGCGTGGATGGGCCGAAATCCTTGCGCCCGCTGAAGGTAGCATCTTCGCCGCCCTGGTTGGTGTACACGTTCGTGCTGGTGGTGACTCCCGCCGCGTTGGTTGTAGTCGTGGCCTGGTTGAAGCCGCGGTCGAGCAGGCCCGCGTAATGTGCGTTGATGAAGTCCATGCCATTGCCGCGCAGGCGGAAGGTAGCGGCCTGCTGCCAGCCGCGCTTTGAGAAGTACTCCGCACCGACCGTCAGTTCGGCCGACCGGCCAAGCACCATGTAGATCTGCTCGCCCAACACAATGCCCTTCGTGGACGAGTTGCCGATGATCGGAATGAGGAAACCGCTCTGGCGCTCGCCTTCCTTGGTGGGGTGCGTGGCATAAGGCAGGAAAAACAGCGGCAGGTTGAACAGGCGAAAAGTGGTCTTCGAGGCGCGTGCCTTGCCGTCCGAGACGGAGAAATGACGCGAGACAAGCTGCCAGTCGGGTTTCGGCAGCTGGCAACTGGTCACGGTGCCGTCGTAGATGTCGAACTGCTCGGGGCCGTTCTTGACCACCATACGGCCGGTGAACAGGAACGGGTTATCGGTGGTGTAGACGTTGCCGTGGGTGGTAGTCTTCACGCCGACTGATCCACGCACATCGTAAAAATGGCCCGTCTCGGAGTGGATGTTCAGCGAGGCGCGTTCGGCATCAAGCGTTTCCGTGTTGCTGGCGCCGTTGATGTGCACGTGTCCCCTGGCCTCGACATCGCCGGTGGCATCGTTGTACTCGATGCGGTCGGCGTCCACGCGATAGTCGCCGTACTGGATACGGACGGTGCCTTCGAGGACGATGCGATCGCCGCTGCGGCTCTGCCGGTCGCTCTCGAGGACGACCTTGCGTTCCGCGGCTTCCGGCACCGGAACGGCGTAGGGATAGCGATCGGCCGATGGCGAGTCGGGCAGGTCCGCGGGCACCTGTGCGCTGGATGGGTCAAGCGGCGTGGCCGGGCTGCCGGGCGCGCTGCTGCCGGGCGTTG
This sequence comes from uncultured Novosphingobium sp., assembly GCA_964658845.1. Lineage (GTDB taxonomy): Bacteria > Acidobacteriota > Terriglobia > Terriglobales > Acidobacteriaceae > Terriglobus. The sequence continues at coordinate 4,117 of CBAAAE010000157.1, forward strand.
TGGCGGTGGGTGCCTTAGTCGTTACCTGCTGCGCGCGGCTCGGCGTGCCAACCGCCACCGCAAGCGTGATACACCAGCAAATAGAGTGCAGTGCCGGACGCGACAAATGCAGGTGCGGCATCCGTTCCCATTGCTCGAAGATTAGTTTTTCTGCCACTGCCGTTTCCATTCTACGAAAGCGAGCCCACTTTGAGCACCGCGAGTCCACTTCCTCTACAGCCATTGCCTCCACCTACCGTTTCGCAGGCAGAAGCACATGCGCTGAAGCAGCAGGTGGCAAGCCGGCTGGCCGAGCACAGGCAGCGGCGTCCGCGCGCCGTGGAAGCCCAGACCGCGCTGCCGCTGGAGCGCATGCAGGCTCCGCACAGCCGTCGTGTGGCGGATTCCGTAGCCGCTCGATTCGCCGGGACTGTCTCGTATCGCGACTTCCTGCAGGGCGAGGCGGAAGCGTCGGTTCGGCAGGCCGAGGCTGCAGCCCAGGTCGCGCGGCGCAATGCCGATGCGGTGTGCGCCGCGCAGCAGCAGATGCTGGCGGAGATCGAGCACTGGAACGTGGAGGAACCTGCCCCGGAGGTGCTGAACAAAGCAGCGGGTGCGGTTCAGGCAACAGGGAACAGGGAACAGCCTTCCGCGCTCCTTGCGCCCCCCACATTGGCGCCCCCCCTATCGGCGAAAGCGCCGGTCTTTGCCGTGGCCGAGCTGCTCGAAATGCCCGTCGAGCCGGCGGAGCCCGCGGTGCCCCTGCCCGCCAACCTGATCGAGTTTCCGCGGCAACTGATCGCCGCCCGGCGTGCGCGTCCTCGTTTGGCTGAGGGCCCGCTGCGGGAAGAGGCGGATGCCTCGCCCGAGCGTGCGCAGCTCCGGATCTTCGAGGTCGAGGCGAGCTCTGTTTCGACCGAGCCGTCCATGGAAAACGTTCTGCCGGAGTGGCACAGCATCCGCCTGGATGCGCATGAGAGCGCGCGTACCGCCGAGCCTCTCGACGCGCAGATGTCGTTTGCGCTGCCGGTGCACGTGGCTCCTATGTCGCTGCGGTTGATGGCGGTTGCGGTGGACGGCTGCTGCGTGCTGGCTGCCTTTCTGGGCGCGGTTGTGGTTGCGTCGCACGCGTCGCCTGACCTGCCCACGGGCTTGCAGGCAGCGGTTTCCGCGGGTATCACGCTGTTCGTCTTCGGCCTGCTGTACTACCTTCTGTTCTTCTCGTTGGGCGACGCCACGCCGGGCATGCGCTACGCCCGCATCGGTCTGTGCACGTTTTCTGACGAGAACCCGACACGCGGGAGCATGCGCCGCCGCATGTTCGCGCTGCTGCTGGCCGGTATGCCGCTGGGCCTGGGACTGGTGTGGGCCTGCATGGACGAAGAAGGCCTGGGCTGGCACGATCGCATATCGCGCATGTATCCGCGCGAGTACTAGGGTCTCGCGAAGAACAACACTCCAAGACATTGTTCCAGGCTCACGCAGAGGTCGTGATGGCACCTTCCGTCGGTACACTCCACTTCATCGCAGGCCGCCTTGCTTCGGGAAAGACGACGCTGGCACGGGAGTTGGTGCAGCGTCACCGTGCCGTCCTCTTTTGCGAAGATGTATGGCTTTCGAAGCTAAGCGATGGCATCACCAGTTTCGAGGATTATCTTAAGTGGTCTCGTCGCTGCCGCGTTGTGATGGGGCCCGTCATTGTCGACATCCTAAGAGCCGGCGCATCCGTCGTCCTGGATTTTGCTGGCAATCGGGCCGAAGAGCGCAGGTGGGTTAGGTCGCTTTTTGAAGAAGCTGAGGCGTCCCACGCGCTCCACCTTCTGCAGACTTCTGAAGAGGAATGCCTTAAGCGGCTTATAGAACGGAATGAGCGCAAACCCGAGGGCCTTTACTTCGCTACGACAACCGAAGAAGATTTCCGGGCAATCTGCCAATGGTTTCAGATGCCCTCGGCCGAAGAGGGCTTTAACGTGACGATCGGATGCTGAAGCCGCGAAAGCTCGTCTTGAAAAGTAGACAGGGGCAAGCGTGAAGCTTGCCCCTTTTCGTTTGCCTTGTGGATGTCCTTAGAAGGTGGTGCTGACCGACAGCCGGATGGTCTTGCGTGGCTCGCGCAGGATGTAGTCTGCGCCATAGAACTGCAGGGCCTGTGCATAGCTGTAGCGGCCCGCGCCCGAGTTCGGGAAGAAGCCGCTGAACGTCTTGCTGTCCACGGCAAGCTGCTGCGGCAGCGTCTCATACAGGCGGAGCGGGTTGTAGGCGTAGAACAGCCGGAAGGGCGCGTTGACGATCGGCAGGATCACCTGCAGTTCCGCGCCGTTCGACATACGCGGCACGAAGTTGGTGCCCGGCGCCGTGTTCAACTGCCGCGGGAAGAGAACCTGCGTGCCGCCCGAGCAGGCGCCGTTGGTGAAGACCGGGCAGCCATACAGCGGACTCGATAACGAAGACGTTCCAAGAGCGCTTTGTTGCGTCTGGGATTGCAGCAGGTTTGTGGTGATGTTGAAGTCCGTGAAGAAGGCGAACGCGACCTGCGAAATGATCGGGATGCGATATTCCAGGTTCCCCGTGAACGAGGTGTCGCCGCCGATCGTGACCAGCCGGTAGACCGGCAGGGGAATCTGGATGTTGCCGAGATTTGAGTTGGTCGGGTCGCGCGGAACGGTGGATCCGTCCGGGTTTGTCAGGTTGAAATTCACCCGCGTCGGGATGAAGGTGTACGGGGTGCCGGAGCGCACGTCGAAGCCGCGCAGCTCCTGTTCGCCGCCGCTGTACAGGCGGTTAAAGGGCGGTGCCACCTGTCCGCCGAAACCCTGCGCA
>CBAAAE010000158.1:0-6802 GCA_964658845.1 uncultured Novosphingobium sp.
AGGAGGCCGCACGCACTGGCGACACGAACATGAGCCAGATGCATTTCGCGCGCAAGGGCATGATCACGGAAGAAATGGCTTATGTTGCCCACAAGGAGAAGATCGCCGCCGAGTTTGTCCGGTCTGAGATCGCCAAGGGCACGATGATTATCCCTGCCAACATCTGCCATCCTGAGCTGGAGCCCATGGCAATCGGCGTCGGTTCGCTGTGCAAGATCAATGCGAACATCGGCAACAGCGCGCTTAGCAGCAACGTGGAAGAGGAACTGCGCAAGCTGCATACAGCGGTTCACTTCGGCGCGGACACGGTGATGGATCTCTCCACAGGCGGCGACATCCCGATGATTCGCGAGTCTATTCTGCGCCACTCGCCCGTACCAATCGGCACAGTTCCGCTGTACGAGGCGCTGTCGCGAGTGAAGCGCGTCGAAGATCTGAATATTGATCTGTATCTCGAAGTCATTGAGGAGCAGGCGCAGCAGGGCGTTGATTACTTCACGATTCACGCCGGCGTTCTCATTCAGTACGTCCCGATGGTGTCGAAGCGGATTACAGGTATCGTTAGCCGCGGTGGTGCCATCCTTGCGCAGTGGATGACCGCGAACCATAAGCAGAACTTTCTGTATGAGAATTTCGATCGCATTACCAAGATCATGGCGAAATATGACGTGAGTTACTCGCTGGGCGACGGTCTGCGCCCGGGTTGCGTCGCGGACGCCTCGGACGAAGCACAGTTCGCCGAGCTGAAGACCCTCGGAGAGCTCACCCGCCAGGCCTGGAAGGACGATGTCCAGGTCATGATCGAGGGCCCCGGCCACGTGCCGATGGACAAGATCAAGGAGCAGGTCGACAAGGAAGTCGAGCTATGTGACGGCGCTCCGTTCTACGTTCTCGGCCCGCTCGTCACCGATATTGCACCGGGTTACGACCACATCACCAGCGCGATCGGCGCGGCCATGATCGGCTGGCATGGCGCGGCAATGCTCTGCTACGTCACGCCGAAAGAACACCTCGGCCTGCCCAACGAGAAGGATGTTAAAGACGGCATCATCGCCTACAAGATCGCAGCGCACGCGGCTGATATCGCACGTCACCGTCCCGGCGCACGCGATCGCGACGACGCCATCTCACACGCCCGCTACACCTTCGATTGGGATGCACAGTTCGATCTCTCGCTCGACCCCGAGACCGCACGCGGCATGCACGATGAGACTTTACCCGATGACTACTACAAGGAAGCGGCTTTTTGCAGCATGTGCGGCCCGAAGTTCTGCAGCATGAACTGGTCAAGCAAGGTGGATAAGTACAACGAGGAAGTACACGGCCTGAAGAAGCCGGAATTGATGCAGATCATGACCGAACAGTTGGCGCTACGAAACTAAGTCGGAAACTGCTACTACCTTGTCATCCCGTAACGCAGTGAAGGGATCTGCTTGTTTGCCCGAATTGGCAGAGAAGCAGATCCCTTCGTTACGCTAGGACAAACGTCCCTAAATAGCCGGCAGCGGCTCAGTACAGAACTTGCATCGCGTAGCAGCTACCGGTACGTCCGACAGGCACTGCGGACACACACGCGTTGTAACTTCGGCCGGCTTTGTGAAGCGTGCCATGAGACTTTTCATCGGCACCACAATCAACAGGTAAATGGCCGCCGCATTGATCAGGAAATTGATCGCCGCGTTCAGGAATTTGCCGATGTGAATGTCTCCCGGCGGGATGTAGTTTGCCGGCAAGGGGTTGGGCGGAGCCACCGCGTGCAGCACCGGCATGTGAATCACCATGCTCGAAAAATCGGGCGCACCCACCAGCGCTGAGATGAAGGGCGTAATCACATCCGCTGTAAGTGAAGCAGTGATCGTGGCGAACGCCGCGCCGATGATAACGGCTACCGCAAGATCGACCACGTTACCGCGCAGAATAAAATCGCGAAATCCCTTAAGCATGGAGCCACCTTCCTGGAGTGTCGTCAGCTTACAGCCATAAAGGGTAAACGAGGAAGAAGAGAATCATGCAAAGTACCATGAGGTCCATGTAGGCGCAAAGGATCACGCCGCCGTGATACCAGTCCCATCGCGTCCGCATGCAACGCAGCGTATCAAGCGTACCCGCGACGGCCATCAGCAACGGTATAACGATCCAGAACGACTGGCGATTATGGGGGAAGTCCGAAAGGCGAAACGCGAGCAGGAGGCCGCCACCTACCAGCAGATTCGCGCGCACCAGCGAGTGCTGGCGCCAGTCGATCACGGCTCTAAACTGCGATGACATCCGCGCCGGCCTGCATGGCCAGCATGCTCTCGGTGTAGGGAGCTCGCAACAGGCCGCGCTCGGTGATGATGGCGGTGACAAACTTCGCCGGCGTGACGTCGAAGGCAGGATTCTCAATGCCGACGCCATCCGGAGTCATCTGCTTGCCGTTCGAGTGCGTAACCTCGTAGGCACTGCGCTCTTCGATGGGTATGTCGTCGCCGGTCGACGTTGCCATGTCGACCGTGGCCCAGGGCGCGGCCACATAGAAGGGGATGCCATGCTCCTTTGCCAGCACGGCGACCGAGTAGGTGCCGATCTTGTTGGCCACATCGCCATTCGCCGCAATGCGATCCGCGCCCACAATGACGGCCTGGATCCGGCCCTTGCGCATGAGCGCGCCGCTCATGTTGTCGCATAAGACTGAAGTCTTGATGTTGTCTTTCATCAGCTCCCACGCAGTCAGGCGAGCGCCCTGCAGAAAGGGTCGCGTCTCATCGGCGAGTACGTCGATGTCGGCTCCGCGTTCAATCGCCGCGCGAATCACGCCCAGCGCCGACCCATAGCCGCACGTCGCAAGCGCACCCGCGTTACAGTGGGTGAGGACCGTGCCTTTCTTCGGCAGCAGGTCCGCGCCGAACTGGCCCATGGTCTTGCAGGCCGCAATATCTTCGTCATACATGCGGTTCGCATCGGCAACGACCTCCGTGCGAATGGCCGCAAGTTTATCGGCTTCATTAAGACCAGCGGGCTGCGCTGCGACAAGCTTGCGGAAGAGGGTTCGAATGCGTTCGATGCCCCAGAACAGGTTGACCGCGGTGGGGCGTGTGCTGGCAAGCACGCCGGCCATCACGTCGACCTCGGCTGCAAGTTGCGCAACGGTGCTGGCTGTGGAGTTCTGAATACCCAGCGCCATGCCCATGCCCGCTGAAACGCCAATTGCCGGCGCCCCGCGCACGATCATGTCGCGTATGACGGTGGCTACATCCTGGTAGCCAGTGGCGAGAACGTAAACCTCTTCAAGGGGAAGCTTGGTCTGGTCAAGAAAGCGGACGCCTTCGCGCGTCCATTCGAGTGTCGGAATCATCCTTCTAAGTTTACCGCTTCTGCGCGAGGCGCCCTTCGGCCACGATGCCGTACTTCATCCGCAGAAAACTTTGCAGGGGGCGCGATAGGCATGCAGCAATTTCCTGCCAGGTGATCAGCAGCAGCCGGCTACGCAGAGCGGAGGAGCGCGCCGCGGCAACGACGGTGAACCAGTCCTCCTGCAGGTCAGTGCGGCGACGGTCGCAGAATACCGCGAAACGGGACTCGTGGTGCACGGCGGCGAGGACACCCCGCAGCAACTGGTACGAGCGAAAGTGTCCGCGAGTCCGGTGCAGTCGATCAGTATCGAAGGTCGTTTCAAAGTGTTCGTAACGAGCCATCAGGTCAGCCCGTGCCGTCTGGAAGCCGCTCTCGCCCAGCTTCGCTTCCACCAGCAGGTCTGCGACGCGCATGTCGACTTCGGTCCGGTCGTCGTAGCCGCCACGCAGCGGTGTGTAGACCCGCACGCCAAACTCTGGCTGCAGTCCAGGCTCGATCCCAAGCAGGCCGCAGAGCAAACGCGACCGCATCGTTGCGGGAGCGCAAAAAGCGTTCATCAGCAGGGCGTCGGAGCTGTTTGCGCAATCCAGTTCGGCCCGCTGCCGTTCGTTGCCGCTCGCGATCCGGCGCGACGCGGTGTAGGCCTTATCGAGCCTTCGAGCCCACTGCGGCCGCGCGCAAATGCGGCGGTACGAAGCAGGGAAGAAGTTTCCGTGGACGCCGTCCTCGTCTTCGCGATAGATGACCGATGCCGTACTGCCGTAGGTCAGATCATGCTCGAACGCCGTGGCACGCGCGAGATTGCGCGCGCTGATGTCCCGCCGGATAGCCGATGCGCTTGTTGCAGGCGCAGCTTCGAGTTGGGTCCGTGCAGCCACGCCTCATTTTAGGCGAAGAGGAAGCGAAAATGCTAGCCCTGGCGTACCTTCTCCGCGCGCACGTCGGACGCGGTGAAGACGGTGACGAAGGGCGCGTCCCGAACGGCGGCTTCGATGTTCGCTCGGCCCCCCTGTTCCCGATCCACGAGGCAGAGTACCGCTGCAACCTTCATGCCCGCAGCCTGCACCGCCTCAATCGCCGTGATGGTGGACGCGCCCGTCGTGCAGACATCGTCGACCACGACAACCTGCGCACCCTCACGCACGTAGCCTTCGATCTGCCGCCCTGTGCCGTGCGCCTTCATCGCTTTGCGGACAAGGAAGCCATGGATTTCGCGTGCGTCCGGATGGGCTCGTCGCCACCATGCGCTGGCGGACGCGGTGTTGGAAACGAGCGGGTCTGCACCCATCGTCAGGCCGCCGATGGCCTCTGCCTGAGGGGCGTACTGCCGGATCAACTCGGCGAAGATCAGGCCGCTCAGTCGTCCGCCTTCGGCGTCGAGTGTGGTGGTGCGGCAATCGATGTAGTAGTCGCTCTTCGCACCGGAGGCAAGGGTGAAATCGCCAAGACGGAACGACAATTTCGCAATCAGTGAGAGTAGGGCAGCGCGGTCCGCCTGCAGGGCAGTGGTTAGGTCCATGCGTCCGATTGTATGCAGAAGCTGATCCTGCCCTCTTCCCGAGATGTGCAGCCGTCATCCTGAGCGAAGCGAAGGATCCCCGGAGGTTCAACGGTCTGCATGAAGCCGCAGGAGTTCTCACCAGAAAGGTTGGAATAGTCGCGCCCGGCCTGACTGTGTAGGGATCCTTCGCTGTGCTCAGAATGACAGCGTCCGAGTTAGTGCGACGTGACCTTGTCCAGATGGCGGAAGCCGCCGGTCACGAAGAAGATGATGACGAAGATCCAGCCGTTGTAGACAGCATGCACCACGGCGCTGGCGGCCACAGACTTCAATCGAATGCGTACTACCGTGAGTGCGCCACCGACGATCCAGAGCACGCCCACGGCGCTCCACGCAAAGCCTAACTGGGCTGCGTGCATGGCCGCAAACAAGCCACTGCTGATGAAGCCGCCGACGATCCACGCGGTCCGGCTGAGTGGCTGGCCTTCATCCCATCGCAGGCGGCCTGCCTCGGTCTTTGGCGTGGCGATCCAGTCCCACGCGATGGCAAGTCCGCGCAGCAGGAAGCCGCGAAAGAAGATCTCTTCGCAGATCGGCGCGACCAGCGTGCCGAACAGGGCCACTACCCAGACGTCGGCGGGATGCCGGAAGAAGTCGTCAACGGGCATGTCTTTCTGCAGATTCAACTGGCTCTCCAGCAGCTGGGCAACGACGCTCAGAGCGACGCCGCCGAGCGCCAATCTGCCCGCGAACTGCACCGCTGTATGCCGATGCCACTGGATGGTGTCGCCGAAGTTGCGGTGCCACATGCGGGGGAAGACCAGCAATGCGAAGGCAAGCGTCGAGGCGAACGTTAATGCCTCGATCAGGATGCTGGTCTTGGGATATCCGCGTGAAACTGCGGGCATGCTGTGCGGCAGCATGTGGAGCGACATGCCCGCGGCGATGACCACGGATGAGATCACCAGCAGCACAACAAAGCCAATCAGCAACAGCAGCAGAGTGTAGCCGAGATGTGGCTGCCGCTGACCCGCCTCGAGTTCAGCGGCCACTGAGCCCTCTATTGGCACAGGCAATGGCTGCCGAATGCGCGGCATGTAGATTTCGGGCCGGAATTCGTCGCTCATGCCGGCTGCAACCTCGCGGATTTCTTCGCCTTGGCCTTGGCTGCGGACTTTTTGGCTGCAGCCTTGCGGCGCGCGCTGCGCTCTTCCACGCTGGGCGCGAACTTGGTTGCGTTGGTCACTTCCATCTTCACCACCACAGGAGCGACATAGGCCGGGGCGGGCGCGCGCTCGCTGCCGGGGCGCTGCGCGTAAAGCTTCGCGAGGAACGCACCGGTGTACGATGCGGACACTTTCGCTACCTGCTCTGGCGTGCCCTGCGCGACGATGGTGCCGCCGCCCGCGCCGCCCTCCGGACCCATGTCGATGATCCAGTCAGCGTTGCGAATCACGTCGAGATTGTGCTCGATGATCAGCACTGAATTGCCGAGGCCAACCAGCCGCTGCAGTACTTCCAGCAGCTTGCGCACGTCGTCGAAGTGCAGGCCCGTCGTCGGCTCGTCCAGCAGGTAGAGCGTGCGCCCGGTCTGGCGCTTGCTCAGCTCTTTCGCCAGCTTCATCCGCTGTGCCTCGCCGCCGCTGAGCGTCGTTGCCGACTGGCCAAGATGGATGTAGCCCAAACCCACATCGACCAGTGTCTGCAGCTTCTGCTTGATATTCGGCAGGTCGCCTAGCACGGCCAGCGCGTCGGCGATGGGCAGGTCCAGCACGTCGGCAATGCTGTAGCCGTTCAGCTTTACGGCCAGCGTCTCCTGGTTGTAGCGGCGGCCGTTGCACACGTCGCACAACACGTAGACATCCGGCAGAAAATTCATTTCGATGCGGCGTTGACCGTCGCCCTGGCACGCCTCGCAACGTCCGCCCTGCACGTTGAACGAGAAGCGCCCGGACTTGTAGCCGCGCT
>CBAAAE010000159.1:0-6802 GCA_964658845.1 uncultured Novosphingobium sp.
CGCAATCCGCGAGCACAAGATGACTGATGTCGATGTTGGCGCGGACGCGCGGGTGCGCACACTCCTTAAGAAAGCGCACCATCTCGCTGACGTTATGCAGCAGGCTCAGGCGGAATGGCTCAAGCTCAAGCGCGATGTCGATATTCTTGGACCCGGCGTAATCCCCGAGGATACGGCAGCTCTCGAGCGCCCAGCGCCACTGGTCTGCAGCGGGTATGACTTCGCGTTGCCAAATATATTCGCCCAGCACCAGGAGGATGTTACTTGCCCGGAAATCAGCCGCGAGATCGATGTAACGCTTACAACGCTCGATGTGAAAAGCACGCACCGGATCGTTGAAATCGACGAGTCCCAGTGCGACCACCGGCAGCGAGACGATGGGCAGGTTCAGCCGCTCGCAGGTGTCCGCGATAACACGCGCGTCTCCCGCTGATAGCGTCGTCGCTTCGGTAAAGATGTCGACCGTGTCGAAGCCGATGCGAGAGATGTGCTCCAGACCAGTCACCGTATCGACGCCGGCCTGATCAAAGGCACTGTTGATGATGCCGAGTTTCATTGTTCAAGCCTCTGTGAAGGGTATTGCCGCGATCGGATGCTCCGGGTGATGCAGCTACATGATGTTACAAGGCGGTCACGCGCTACGAACACAACGGTAGAATCAACCCGTGCCAGCCGAGCCCATCTTCGAGCATGAGATCTCGTTCGAACCGGAACGCGCTGCCGAGGTGTTGCGGGGCGTGCCGGCAGCCGCGGGCGTTGCTGCGCTGTTTGGCCACTCCGCCAACGATCGTCCTTTCCTGATGCAGTCTGCCAACCTGCGGCGACGCCTGCAGCGGCTGCTGGAACCGACCGAAGGCCAGACAAAGCGCCTGAACCTGCGCAATCGCGTAGCCCGCATCGCGTGGCGTACCACGCATTCCGAGTTGCAATCGCTGCTGCTGCTGCATCGCGCCACCACGCTCGTCTTCGGTGCAGACGACGCGCGCAAACGCATGCGCCTGTCTCCCCCATTCACGGTCCGGTATGCGGTGGAGAACCGTTTCCCCCGTATCTACGTGACGAATCACCTGCGCCGGCGATCGCTGCACACCACGTTCGGCCCCTTCGCCTCACGACTTTCAGCGGAACGCTATCGCGAAGCCGTGGAGGAGCTTTTCGTCATTCGGCGTTGCTTCATGGAACTGGCTCCTTCGCCGGATGATCCCGGCTGCATCTACGGCGAGATGCACAAGTGCATGGCGCCATGCCAGGCCCGGTGTACCGATGAAGAGTACGGCACCGAAGCCGAGCGAGCCCTGCAGTTTCTAAAGACGAATGGAGCATCGCGCATCCGCGAACTGGAAGCGGAACGCGACACCGCGTCGGCGGACATGCTGTTTGAAGACGCCGCTGCGGCGCATGCACGCATCCTGAAAGTAAAGTCAGTCGCTGCACTGGCGGACGACCTGGTGCGTTCGCTTGACGAGCTTCGGATGGTGCTGCTGGTGCCTCACGCAGACAGCCGCGCCGACGAACCGCGGGTCCAGGTCTTCCTGTTTGCGGAAGGCTGCCTGCGTGGGCCGGAGATCGTTTCACTGCTCGGCGTGCGTCTTGCAAAGGAGCAGAACGAGGTCGGCTCGTCGCTGTTTGCGCAGCCCATGATGATCTCCGCCGTGCCTTTGGAAGCGGAGCCAGGCACCGCGTCCGCGACCATTGCGGAGAGTGCGGAGGAGCGCCTGCTGGCAGCCATCGCGCGCCTGGAAGATGGCGGTGCTGCGGGTGACACAACGGAACTCGGCGACTACCTGGCCATGCTGCGCCGCTGGTACTACCGGCCCGAAAAGCAGCGTGAGGGTGCCGCCTTCTTTCGCGAACGCGATGCATGGCCTGTGCGCCGCATGGTCCGGGCAGCGGCAAAGCTGGCTGCGCCACCGCCTGCAACCGAGACGCCCGTGCCAACCACCAGCGAGGCCCCGCACGTAGAAGTCACTCCATGACTCCGCGTGCGCGTTTCATCCTGCGCTTCGGCGTGCTTGGCTATGGGGGCGGCATCTTCCTTGTCTTCAACCTGCTGCACATCGCGCGCCTGCATGCTCGCGGCGCGTCGCTGCGTGGATTGCCCCTACTGCTGCTGATTACGGCAATCATCTCGCCGGTCCTCGGCTATGGCTTCGGCGTGCTCGCATGGCGGCGTAAGCGAGCGCGATAGCTAGACTGGCGTCGTTTGCGGAACGCGAACCCACTGCATGCCTGCCGCATCTGCGGCGGCGATGCCCGCCTCCGCGTCCTCAAAAACCAGGCAATCCTCCGGCGCCACGTTCAACAGTGCGGCGGCCTTCAGGAAGGGCTCGGGGTGCGGCTTCCCCTGGGTGTAATCCTCTGCGCAGACCGTGACATCGAAGCGATCGCTCAAACCCAGCGCCGCCAGCGTACGCTCCACGTTGTCCCGTGGTGAGCCCGAAACGATGGCCAGCGGGATGCGTCCATACGCCTCCACGACGTGCGCCAACACCGACGCAATCGGCTTCACGTCGGCGATGCCGGCCAGGAACCGCGCCTCCTTGTCCGCCACCAGGACGGCAGGATCGAAGCGGTAGCCGAAGCGCTCGTTCAGCAACTCGGCCACGCGCAGCGGAGGCACACCGCCCAACTGGTAGAACAGGGTCTCCGGGAAGCTGCCGCCGTACACCGCCACCGCCTCGGTCCAGGCGATGAAGTGCTGCGGCATGGTGTCGGCCACGGTTCCATCCAGATCGAAAAGGTAGGCGTGAAAGTCGCCAACCGGCAGTGCAAGGGCTTCAGCAGGCAAGAACGTTCTCCCTTCTCCATCGTACCGCTCGCCGCTTGGTAGACTGCCACTGTGATTGACCTTGCATTTTCTATCCTGGCCGCCGACTTCGCGCATCTCGCAGATGAGATTGCGACAGCCGAGCGCGGCGGCGGCACTGTCTGCCATGTTGACGTGATGGACGGGCACTTTGTGCCGAACATCACCTTCGGTCCGCCGGTCGTCGCGGCGGTGCGGCGCGTGACGAAGCTGCCGCTCGACGTTCACCTGATGATCGAAGACCCTGATCGCTTTATCGCCGACTTTGCGAAGGCCGGAGCGGACTGGCTGCTGGTGCACCAGGAGGTCTGCCGCCATCTTCACCGCACCCTCACCTCGATCCGCGAGCACGGCATGCAGCCCGCCGTGGTGATCAATCCTGCGACGCCGGTGGAGACGCTCATCGAAGTTCTGCCATTGGTCCACCATGTGCTGGTCATGACGGTGAACCCCGGCTTTGGCGGCCAAAGTTTCATCCCCCGCTGCCTCGCAAAGGTCGAACACCTGAGCAGCCTCCGCACGGAATTGGGGCTCAATTTCCGCATCGAGGTCGATGGAGGCATCGCCAACGAAACCGTCGCCGATGCGGTGCGTGCAGGAGCGGATCTGCTGGTGGCTGGATCGGCAATCTTCGCGGGTCCCGGCAAGCCCGAGACGACCGTCGGTAACGCGCGCGAGTTCCTGCGGCGCGCACGGGCGGCAACCGAAGTGATGGCCTAGCGACTTCCGCAGGCATGTACCGTCAAAAAGAGGAACAACACACCTCGCAGGCGAAGACAGTCTGGCCTGCGCGGCTTAGAATATGAGGAACGTCATCCGGAACCGTTCTGCTCTTGCAGGAGCGGCGCCAGGACCGAGGGTTTCAGGCATGGTTTTACACTTCTCCCGGACTGCCGTAACGCAGCGTTCGTTTTTCACACGCCGCGGTATCGCAGTCGTACTGCTTGCGGGCAGCTTTGCCGCCCCGGCCCTCTTCGCACAGGCAGCGCCAGCCCCGCAGCAGACCGCTCCGGCGGCTACCCCGACAGATCAGCCGCCTGGCACCACATCCGCAACGCCGAACGACCAGGTGCCCACGTCAGTCATCAGCAACACGCCGCCAAAGCGCGGCCGAACCCGCAAGAGCGGAGACGACGACGGAAAGCTCAAGCAGACCAAAGACACCGTCAAGGAAGAGAAGGCGCAGAAGCGCCAGATGAAGATAAATCCGCTGGGGAATGTGAAGTCTGACCAGCCGGATAAGCAGCTCTACGACAAGGCGCAAATCGCCATCAACAAGGGTCGCTACGAAGTCGCGCGTCTAGACCTGCAGACGTTGCTGTCGACCTATCCCGACTCCGAATACCAGATGCGCGCCAAGCTGGCGTTCGCCGACACCTGGTATCGCGAGGGCGGCACCGGCCCACTGGCGCAGGCTGAAACCGAGTACCACGACTTCATCATCTTCTTCCCGAACGCGCCGGAAGCCGCCGAGGCGCAGATGCGCATCGGTGACATCTACTTCAAGCAGATGGACCGTCCTGACCGCGATTACACCAAGGTGATCCACGCGCAGGAAGAGTACCGCAACATGATCAATCAGTATCCGGACTCAAAACTGATTCCGGAGGCAAAGCAGAAGCTGCGCGAAGTGCAGGAAGTGATGGCGCAGCGCGAGAGCCAGATCGGTGACTTCTACTTTGGGCATGAGAACTGGAACGCCGCCATCGCGCGCTATCAGACGGTTGTGGACACATACCCCCTGTACAGCCACATCGACCAGACGCTCATCGGTCTGGGCGACGCGTATGCCGCGCAGTCACGCTTCATTCGCACGCTGAAGCTGCCGGAAGATGCGCGTGCACGCCTTCTACGCACCTATGACGGACAGGCGATCGCCGCGTACAGCCGCGTGGTGGCGCAATACGCCGCGTCTGCTCACATGGAGGACGCGCGAGACCGCCTGGAGGCAATGAACGCTCCCATACCGGAACCCAGTGCTGAGCAGGTTGCTGCCAGCCAGGCTCTTGAAGACAGCCGTCAGACCTACACGCTGACCAACCGCGCCAAGGGTCTTCTCTTGCGTGGGCCCGACACCGTGCAGTCCGCGCGCATCGGCGAACCTGCCATGGCCGATCCGAAGGCAACGGTAGCGCCCGCAATCGCGAGGCAGAGCGAAGCCGCCTACAAGGCTGCCGTGGATCCGGGCTCCGCACCGGCCAGAACACCGCTGAACGCTGCAGGACAGCCGGCCTCAGATGCCGCCGGTGCGAACGCAGCAGCGGGTAACACGCCTGCAGCCAGTGGTGCGCCGCTTGGCCTGCAGGACATCCCCGCCGCGGACTCTGCTCCCTCGAACTCGGCTCCCGCAGGCACCGGCTTCACGGCGACGCCGCCGGGTGTCGCACCGCTCAGCCCTAGTGGAACCAACAGCGTTGGTGTCACGATCCTGTCTCCCGGCGCATCGTCCAGCACGCCTCTGGGCAACGGCCTGAACGCTGTTGGACCTGCAAATACAACGGCCCTGCCGCCAATCGTGAAGGCAGCAGATGCGCCAGACGCAGTGAACGACGTTTCCGGGCAGAAGACGCCGGTCGCCCAGGCTCCCGTGCTGGACAAGAAGGGCAATATCAAGAAAACCAAGGCCGACTACGACAAGGATGATGAGTCGTCAAGCACCCACAAGAAGAAGAAGGGTTTGAAGAAGATCAATCCCTTCTAGGCTCGAACCATCAGGCTTGAAGCATTCGCGTAAACAAGGGCAGCCCACTCGGCTGCCCTTTTGCTTTTCAGCTTGCTACACTTGGCAGCCATGCGATCCCTTGTTGCCATGCTCGTCGCCCTGATAGTCGCGCCGTGCGCCTTTGCGCAGGCGCCCACCACGCCCACGCCCGGATCAACCGCACCGGCTGCCACCGGTATCGCACCAACGACGCCGGCCGCCGCTCCCGTCATCTCGCCGGAAGTGCATCCGGACGGGTCGGTGACACTGCGGCTGGACGCGCCCAACGCGCAGAAGGTCACGGTGAGCATCGAAGGCGACGCCAGGCCGATCCCGCTCGAAAAGAACGCGAGCGGCGTCTGGGAGGCGACCACCGGCCCGAAGGCTCCCGAATACTACGGCTACAGCTTTTCCGTGGACGGCAAGCGCGAGTTGGACCCGCACAACCCGAACGTGCGGCCCAACCTGCTAAGCCCGACGACCGTCCTCTATGTGCCCGCGCCGACACCGCAGCCGTGGGACATCACCGACATTCCTCACGGCGAGGTGAGCCACCACATCTATCAATCCAAGCTGGCGAGCGCCGACAAGTGGGCGGCCGACCGCGACATCTGGGTCTACACACCGCCGGGCTATGACGCCAAGCGCAAAGAAGCCTATCCGGTGCTGTACCTGATCCACGGCTTTTCCGATGCAGCCAACGGGTGGGTCGAGGCGGGGCAGGCCAACCTGATCTTCGATTCACTGCTTCACGACGGCAGGATCAAGCCCATGGTGGTCGTGATGCCGCGCGGCTACGGCACGATGGAGATGATCGACTCGAAAGCCCCGCGTCCACCAGCGCTCGGCATCAAGAACCAGGAGACCTTCTCAGACCAGATGCTGCACGAGATCCTGCCCATGATGGAGGCTCGCTACAACATCGCGAAAGACCCGGCGCACCGCGCCATGGCCGGCCTTTCGATGGGCGGCGGACACAGCATGTACACCGGCCTGAACCACCCGGAGGTCTTCAGCTACGTCGGCATGTTCTCCGCCGGCATCAACTCTGGCTCAGCCGACATTCGCGGGAAGAACGTGGACGCCGCCACCTATGACACCGCCTTCAAGGGCGCGCTGCCGCACGCGTCCACACAGGCGCCGGTCAAGCTCCTGTGGATCTCCTGCGGCACGGAAGACGCGCTGATTACGGTCAACCACGGTTTCGAAACCTGGGCCAAGACGAACATCAAAGGCAACGTCCAGGTCCGCGACACCCCCGGCATGCACACCTGGATGGTCTGGCGCGATGACCT